>DASWOJ010000190.1:0-12601 GCA_036398775.1 Acetobacteraceae bacterium | reverse complement strand
TCTCGTGCTTGGCGTCCAGGGCTTGATAGACGTTGGCCAGGGTCTGGGCCTCGACGCCCTGGGAGGCGTCCACGACGAGGAGGCTGCCCTCGCAGGCGGCGAGGCTGCGGCTGACCTCGTAGGCAAAGTCCACGTGGCCCGGCGTGTCCATCAGGTTGAGCTGGTAGGTCAGGCCGTCATGCGCCTTGTAGGCGAGGCGGACGGTCTGCGCCTTGATGGTGATGCCGCGCTCCTTCTCCAGGTCCATGTTGTCGAGGACCTGGCTGGTCATCTCGCGGTCCGTCAGCCCGCCGCAGGTCTGGATCAGGCGGTCGGCCAGGGTGCTCTTCCCGTGGTCAATGTGGGCGATGATGGAGAAGTTGCGGATGAGGTGGAGCGGGGTGTCGGTCATGGCTGCAGATGTAAGCGGTTGCGGGTGAAAAGTCAGCTATCGCGGTTGTGGAACGAGGGCGTTGCCGGGGCGGCAGGATGGCGGCGGGGTGTGGGGAACGCGGCTAGCAATAATGGTGGTTGCGGGACGGGCTGGCGAGGTGGGTTGTCACCGCATCGTGCCGCCAGTCGCCTTCGTGACAGCCGCGACCACCTTGGCGGCGGCGGCGTCAATCTCCGCTTCTGTCAGGGTGCGTTCCCGTGGTTGGAACACGACTTCTATGCCCACGGACTTCTGGCCGGCTGGCACGTTTTCACCGGCATAGACGTCGAATATGCTGGCTCCGGCGATCAGCGTGCGCTCGGCGCCGCGGGCGGCGCGCAGCACGGCGTCGGCGGGGGTGGCGGCGTCCACCAGGAAGGCAAAGTCCCGGCGGACCGGCTGGAAGGCCGGCAGGTCGGGGGCGGCGCGGCGGCGGCGCTTTGGCTCGGGGATGCGGTCCAGGAAGACTTCGAACGCTGCCGCCGGGCCGGGCAGGTCGAGGGCCTGCGTGACGCGGGGGTGGAGTTCGCCGAAGGTGGCAAGGATCAGCTTGGGGCCTTGGCGGACCACGCCGGAGCGGCCGGGGTGGTAGAAGGCCGGGGCGTCGGTGGTGACGCCCAGGCTGTCCATCGGCAGGCCCAGCGCGGCCAGCACGGCGATGACGGATGCCTTGGCGTCCATCGCGCCCATTGGGCGTTGCCGGTGGAGGGGGTGCCGGGGCGTGTGGCCGGTCAGCACCCCGGCGGCGACGAGCTGCTGGCCCTGGGGATCGAAGGCCGGGCCGACCTCGAACAGCCGGGCGTCCGGCCAGCCTCGGGCGGCGTTGCGCCCGGCGGCCAGGGTCAGGGTGGCGACGGGGGTGGCGCGGAGTTGGTCGAGGTCGGAGGCGATGGGGTTGAGAAGGCGTAGGGACTCCGGCGCGTCGCCGAACGCCGCGGCCTTGGTGCTGTCCATGAATGAGAACGACACGCATTCCAGCAGGCCGGACGCGGCCAGGGTGCGCCGGGCCAGCGCCGTGCGGGCCTGGCGCAGGGTCAGCACGGCGGGCGGTACTGGGGCCAGGGCGGGCAGGGAGACTGGGGGTATGTTGTCCAGACCTTGCAGGCGCAGCACTTCTTCGACCAGGTCGCACTCGGCCTCGACGGCGGCGCAGCCCTCGGCGGCGGCGGCGGCCACGTCAGGGGACAGGGTGGGGGACTGGTCCAGGTGGATGGGGGCGGCGATGTCGTTGCGCCAGGATGGGACGGCGACGGTTATGGCGCTGTTGGTGCGGGATTGGACGGTGAAGCCCAGGCCGATCAGGGAAGCCTCGGCCATGTCCGGCGGGACGGCCATGCCGCCCAGCGATGCCAGCCGTTCGAAGCGGAGGGTGGCGCTGCGCTGCCAGGTGGGTTCGGCTCCGGCGGATACGGCTTCGCTGAACTCGCCGCCGCATAGATGCTGGATCAGCAAAGTGGCGGCATCCAGGGCGGCGGGCAGCAGTGCCTGGTCAACGCCGCGCTCGAACCGCTGGCGGGCGTCGGATGCAATGGCGTGACGGCGGCCCGTCAGAGCGACGCGGACGGGGTCGAACAGGGCGCATTCGATGAAGACGCTGGTGGTCGCGCCGGTGCAGCCCGTGGCCTCGCCGCCGATCACGCCGGCAAGGGACTGCACGCCTGCGCTGTCGGCGATGACGCAGTCCGCGGGGTCTGCGGTATAGTCCTTGCCGTTCAGGGCGCGGAAGCTTTCGCCGGCGCCGGGGCGCATCGTTAGGACGCCGCCGTGTACTTTGTCGGCGTCGAAGACGTGCAGCGGGCGGCCGAGGTCGTAGGTGAAGAAGTTGGTGACATCCACCAGGGTGCTGATCGGGCGCAGGCCGATGGACAGCAGGCGGCGCTGCAGCCACTCCGGGCTGGGGCCGTTGCGGACGCCGCGGACGGTGCGGCCGAGCACCCAGGGGCAGGCTTCGGGCATGTTGATGGCCCAGGTGATTGCACTCGGCCCGTATGCCAGGTGGTCCAGACTTCCATGAGGCTCTGACTTTTCGGGGAAGCCAGCTTGAAGAAGCTCCCATGGGGTTTCCACTGCCGCTGCACCTGTGGACGGCACAGGCCGCCACGGCCGCAACGTGCCCATGCCCGCTGCGGCCAGGTCGCGGGCGACGCCGCGGATGGACAGGGCGTCGCCGCGGTTGGGGGTCACGCTGATCTCGATGACGGGATCGCCTAGGCCGGCCCAGGCGGCGTAGGGCGCGCCGACCGGGGCGCCCTCCGGCAGTTCGAGGATGCCGTCGTGGTCTTCGCCGAGGCCCATCTCGCGGCGGCTGAGGAGCATTCCGGCGCTTTGCACGCCGCGGATTTCACCGACCTTGAGGGTGATGCCGGTTCCGGGGATGAAGCTGCCGGGGGGTGCGAAGACGGCCAGCATGCCGGCGCGGGCGTTCGGGGCGCCGCATACGACGGAGACAGGGCCGTCGCCGGCGTCCACCGTACAGGCGCGCAGGCGGTCGGCGTTGGGGTGCTGCACGGCCTCGGTGACGCGGGCGATGCGGAAGGGGGCCAGGGCGGCGCCGGGGTCCTCGACGCCCTCCAGCTCCAGGCCGATGGCGGTGAGGCGGCCGGTGATCGCGTCGAGGCCGGCGTCGGTGTCCAGGTGGGTGCGCAGCCAGTCCAGGGTGAACTTCATGCCACGCCCTCGTGCAGGGCGACGGGCGCCAGCGGGTTGAAGCCGTAGTGGCGCAGCCAGCGCATGTCGCTTTCGTAGAACGGGCGCAGGTCGGGGATGCCGTGCTTGAGCATGGTGACGCGGTCCACGCCCATGCCGAAGGCGAAGCCTTGCCATTCCCGGGGGTCCAGGCCGACGTTGGCCAGGACGCGGGGATGCACCATGCCGCTGCCGAGGATTTCCAGCCAGTCGCCGCCGGCGCCGAGGTCGCCGGTGCGCCGGTCCCAGCCGATGTCCACCTCCATGCTTGGCTCGGTGAAGGGGAAGTAGCTGCTGCGGAAGCGTATCGGCAGGGTGGCGATGCCGAAGAAGGCGCGCAGGAAGTCGGTCAGGCAGCCCTTGAGGTGGCCGAGGGTGATGTTGCGGTCAATCACCAGGCCCTCGCATTGGTGGAACACCGGGCTGTGGGTGGCGTCGTGGTCGGCGCGATAGACGCGGCCGGGGGCGATCACCCGCAGGGGGGGCGGCTGGTTGAGCATGGAGATGATCTGGACGTCGCTGGTTTGCGTGCGCAGCAGCAGGGGGCGGCCGTCGCGGGTGCCGGGGAGGTAGAAGGTGTCGTGGTCGGCACGGGCCGGGTGGTGCGCGGGGATGTTGAGCGCCGAGAAGTTGAACCAGTCGGTCTGCACGTCCAGGCCCTCGCCGACGGTGAAGCCCATGGCGCCGAAGATGGCGGCCATCTCCTCCATCGTGCGGGTCAGGGGGTGGATGGCGCCGGGCTGGTGGGACGGGGGCGGCAGGGAGACGTCCAGGCGCTCGGAGGCGAGGCGGGCGTCCAGGGCGGCGGCGTCCAGGGCGGTGCGGCGGGCCTCGACCATTGCGGTCAGCTCGTCCTTGAGGACGTTCAGCATTGCGCCGCGCTCGCGCCGGACATCCGGGGGGACCTTGCCGAGCTCCTTGAGCAGGGCGGTCAGGCGGCCCTGCTTGCCCAGGGCGCCGACGCGGACGGCGTCCCAGGCGCGCAGGTCGGTGCTGGCGGCGAGCGCCGCGCTGGTCTCGGTGCGCAGGGCGTCGAGGTCATCGGTCATGGGGGTGTTCTCAACGTGGAAAGGGCCGCCCCTTGCGGGGCGGCCCTTCTTATGTGGTAAGCCGGCGGACGGCCAGGGTGCTACAGCGCGTGGGCCGGGTCGGTGGCGGCCATGGTTGCCTCGTCCATGACGGGCGAGGTTTGCGCCGGGGCGTGGTCCGCCGTCTCGGCTGCGGCGGCGATGACGGCCTGGACCTGCTTCACGACCTCGGCGAAGGTTGCGGGATCGTCATAGGCGATGGCGGCGAGGACCTTGCGGTCCATCTCGATCCCCGTCGCCTTCAGCCCGGCGATGAAGCGGCTGTAGGTGATGCCGTGCTCGCGCACCGCGGCGTTGATCCGCTGTATCCACAGGCCGCGGAAGTCGCGCTTCTTTTGGCGGCGGTCGCGGTAGGCGTATTGCAGCGACTTTTCCAGGCGCTGCAGGGCGATGCGGTAGTTGGTGGAGCTGCGGCCGACGAAGCCCTTGCTGGCTTCCAGGACCTTCTTGTGTCGGGCGTGGGTGGTGACGCCCCGTTTTACGCGTGCCATCTGCGGGCCTCCTTATGCGATGCCGTAGGGGGCCCACTGCTTGACGGTCAGGCCGTCAGCGTGGGTCAGCACCTGGCTGCCGCGGTTGGCGCGCTTGGACTTCTGGCTACGGGCCATCAGGTTGTGGCGCTTCTTGCCGGGGCCGGCGAGGACCTTGCCGGTGGCGGTGATCTTGAATCGCTTCTTGACCGAGGACTTGGTCTTGAGCTTGGGCATTTTGACGCTCCTGGGTAGGGGTCTTGCCGGGGCCGGGTGGCATCCGTGCAAGCGCCGCGGCCGGGCATGCCCGTTACAGGCCCGGTCTCGCTGGCTGGGCACGGTTGTAGGGGAGGGTGGGGGTAGGCGCAAGTGTGCCGGATTCGTGGTGGTGTTCTGGGCCTTTGGTCGGGACCGGGTCTTCAGCGTGGCACGCACGTCAAAATGTTTGCAATGTTTACCGATGCCTCGGCGCGGCGCCCATCTAGGTGAACCGTTCCCATGCGGATTGTCGCGAAACGCCCAATGCCGCTCCAATCTGCGCCCAACTGACCTCACGCGAGCGAAGAAGCTCCACCACCCATTGAAGCTGGTTTCCCTTTCCTTGCAGGGTGTCCTCTATTGCCCGAAGACGCTCCAGCAGACGTTCCGTAGGTAGTTCTTTGTCAGAGGGCGCTTGCGGGGTGGATATTGGGTTTCCGGCGATGACTTCATTGCAGAGGGCTACACATTCATTGCAGATGAAGATGCTGGCCGGGCCGGACACCAGCGTCTTCACGTGGTGCTGCGACTTGAAGCAGAAAGAACAGTAGAGGGTCTTGGTTGGCGACGCGGCACCAGGGGCCGTATTTGCTTCCGGCAAATCTCTCGCTGTCTCAGACACGGTGCGATCCTTGTCATGGAAATCGTGACAGTCAGGTAAGTCCTGACGCTTCTAGTGTCAAGATAAACCTGACAGAAATCCGATCGAAGCTTTGGCGCAGAAATCAAGGGTTTCGCATCCCCTGTTGGGCCAGGTCTTTCCATTCGTTTACGAAGTATATAATCGGCTGCAAATGTCCGCTTCGGGCCGTAAGCCGCCTTTCAGGCCAAGACACTCCCGCCATTCCGGATCGGCGTGGAAGGGGTCTCAGTCCTCCAGCAGCTCCCGCACCTGACCCGGCGACAGCGTCCGTGCCCCGGCGCCGCGCAGCAGCAAGAACAGCTTGGCCGCTTCCTCCAGCTCCTCCGCGGCGTAAACCGCGTCGCGCAGGCTGCGGCCGCTCACGACGGGGCCGTGGTTGGCCAGCAGGACGGCGCGGGCGGTGCGGGCTTCCTGGGCGATGGCTGGCTCCATCGCCGGGTCGCCGGGGCGGTAGTAGGGGATGACCGGCAGGCGCTGGCCGATCCGCATGACGAAGTAGGGCGTGAGCGGGGGGATCGGCGAGTCCTGGTCCACGCCGGGCAGGCAGGCCACTGCCGTCGCCATGGTGGAGTGCAGGTGGACGACCGCCCCGGCGCGCGGGCGCATCGCGTAGAAGGCGCGGTGCATGAACACCTCCTTGGACGGCTTGTCCCCGGCGATGTGGCGGAAGTGGGCGTCCAGGCGGGACAGCCGCGCCGGGTCCAGCCGGCCCAGCGAGGAGTTGGTCGGCGTGATCAGGTAGCCATCTGCCAGCCGCACGCTGATGTTGCCGGCCGTGCCGACCGAGAAGCCGCGGGCGAACAGGCTGGCCGACAGCTCGACGAGCTGGGCGCGGATGTCGCCCTCGGATTGGGGGCGCATCATGGGAGGCGCTCGAAGGCTTGCAGGAAGAAGTCGCGACCGCCGAAGTTGCCGGACTTCAGCGCCAGCAGCAGGGGCGGGCCGGCGCCCTCGGCATAGGTCCAGGGCACGCCGGGTTCGATCTCGGCGCCGATACGCAGTTGGCGGACGCCCAGGCGGCTGACGACGGCGCCGCTGGTCTCGCCGCCGGCCACCACCAGGCGGCGGACGCCCGCGGCGACCAGCGCCTCGGCGATGCCGGCCAGGGCGTCCTCGATCAGGGCGCCGGCGGCGTCGCGGCCCAGACGGCCTTGCAGCGCGGCGACGCGGTCCGGGGTGCTGGATGCGGCGATCACGACCGGGGCAGGGCCGAGCTTGCCGGCGAACCACTCGACCGCCTGCCGGACCAGGGCGGCGGCGTCGGGCGTCGCCAGGGGGTCAAGCTCCAGGGTCGGCGCCTGGTCGCGGGCCGTCGCGACCTGATACAGCGTGGTGCGGGAGCAGGAGCCGGACAGGACTGCTGCGTGGCCGTCCACTGGCGGCAGAGCGCCGGGATCGTGCGCGGCCAGCAGGCCGGCCCGACGGAAGTTCTCGGGCAGGCCCATCGCCACGCCGGAACCGCCGGTCACCAGCGCCTGGCCGTCCAGGGCCTCGCCGATGGCCAGCAGGTGGGCCTCGGTAGTGGCGTCCACGATGGCGTAGCGGCGGCCTTGTTCCTTGAGCGCCGCCAGGGCGGAGCGGATGACGGCGGCTCCGCGCTCGACTGTCGCGAAGGGGGCAAGGCCCACGGTGCCCTCGGTTTGCCGGGACAGCACGCGGACCAGGTTGGGGTCGCGCATCGGGGTCAGCGGGTGGTCCTGCATCCCGCTTTCGGACAGCAGTTGGTAGCCGACGAACAGGTGGCCCTGATAGACCGTGCGCCCGTTGGCGGGGAACGCCGGGCAGGCGATGGCGAAGCCGCAGCCCAGCGCCGACACCAGCGCGTCCGCCACCGGGCCGATGTTGCCCTCGTCGGTGCTGTCGAAGGTCGAGCAGTACTTGAAGAAGAACTGCCGGCAGCCGGCTGCGGTCAGCCAGGCCAGGGCCGCCAGGCTGTCGGCCGCGGCCTCCCGTGCCGGGGCGGTGCGGGATTTGAGTGCGACGACGATGGCGTCGGCGTCCGGGACCGGGGCGCCCGGCGCCGGGACGCCGATCACCTGCACCGTGCCCATGCCGCCCCGGACCAGGGTGTTGGCGAGGTCGGTCGCGCCGGTGAAATCGTCGGCGATGCAGCCCAGCAGTGCCATTCCTAGCTCCTCAGCACGGTGTCGAGTTGGGCTGCCTGCCCGGCCCAGCCCGGCAGCTCCTGCCCGGCGGCCCAGGATGCCGCCGCCATGTCCGTGCGCAGGGTGCGGTCATACACCAGGCGGCGCAGGCATTTCGACATGGTCGGCTCGTCGTCCAAGGCGCAGGCGAGGCTGGCGGCGGCGGGCGCCATCGCCGCCGCGGCCCCGCCGGCGCCGATCAGCAGCGGCAGGCCGCGCCGGAGGGCTTCTGCGACGGCTGCGGGGTAGCCTTCCCAGCGGCTCGGCAAGGCGAACATGTCGGCGTCCCGCCATAGGGCGTCCAGCGCGGCCGCGCCGGGGTTGCGGCGCAGGGTGACGCGGGGCTGCAGGCCGAGGGTGCTGACGATCTCCGCCAAGGCTGCGGCGTGGGCCGGGTCACGTCCGTCCGCGCCGGCGATGTCCAGGGTCCAGTCCAGGTCGCCCAGCCGGGCCAGGGCGCGGAGCAGCAGGTCGTGTCCCTTGCGCGGCGTCAGCACGCCGACGGATAGGATGCGGCAGGCGCCGCCGGGGTTGCCGGGGCTGCGCGGCAGGGGGTCCATGCCGGGCGTTATGGTATGGACTGCGCCGGCGGCGGCGCCGAACTCGTCAACCAGCCGTGCCGCCACCTCCTTGCTGGTCGCCACGACCCGGCGCAGCACCGGCAGCATGGCTTTTTCTGCCGCCTGCACGGCGGGCCGTGCCGCCGGGTTGCGGCCGGCCCGGGCGGTGGGGTGGAACACGAGGGCTATGGCGTCGCGCCGCACCAATTCGTCTAGGCGGGGAACCATCGTTGGCACCAGCATCCCGTCCACGACCGGGACTGCGCCGGGCAGGAAGATGGGATCGTCGTCCTGGGTGACGGAAACCTCGTGGCCGAGGTCACGAAGGGCCGCGGCCATGCGGTCGGCATACAAGGTGCTGCTGCCGCCCTGGGTCGGGTCGGGCCGGGGCAGGGCGAAGGCGATCCTCACCGGGCGGAAGTTAGCATGGGTGGGGTTGGGCGTCACCTTTGTGGGGATGACTTGGTATTTGCCTTTCGGGTTGGGGTTGGGGGGCTATTGGGCGGGAACTGTTGGATGCCGCGCGATGGCGGTCCTTTGACGGCGTATTCGGCGCTGGCCTGCCCCCTCACCCCGGCCCTCTCCCGGAGGGAGGGGGAGAAGATCAGGCCCGGGTTTGCAGCGCGATTGCGCCTCGGTCTGGGCGGGGGCGGCCGGCGGCGCCGTAGCGTGCGGCCTGGCGCAGGCCGGCCTGGCGTGCGGCGCTGGCGACCAGGCGCAGCACGCGGTCCTGCACGTCAATGGCGCGGGCGAGCAGGCGCTGGTTCTCGGCTGCGAGGTCGCGCAGCCGCCCGGCCTGCGCCCCCAGCGCCGGGGTGCGCGCCACCGGCTGCGCCGCCACGAGGGCCAGGTCTGCCGCTGCTGCCGCCTTTTCCTGGAACAGGGCCGGCAGGGCGTCCTGGTTCATCGCCTGCAGCGCCGCGTTCTCGGCCAGCAGGACACGCTCCAGCCGTGCGGCGGCTGCCAGCAGGGTGCTCATGCCCCTGCACCGGCTGCGGCTTCCTGCATGCGCAGCATCTGCTGCATGACCGGGCGCGCCAGGCCCAGGCCGCCGTGGGCGGCCAGGTGCTTGGCCAGCTCCGCCGTCAGCATCGGCTTCCACTGCGCTTCGGCCTCGCCGCCGCCGAACGGACCCTTGGAGGAATCCACGGTGTCGAAGATCGGCGCCAGGAGCTGCGACAGCGCCATCGCCTCGAACTGCTGGGCGGACTTGGTGATCTTGGCGACCTGCGCGGGGGGCAGGGTGGCCGCCACGGCGGCTGGGATGGTCTGGACGGTCATCGTCGTTCTCCTAGCGGACTTGCAGGTCGGCCTGCAGGGCGCCGGCTGCCTTGATGGATTGCAGGATGCTGATCATGTCGCGGGGGCCCACGCCGAGGGCGTTCAGGCTGGCGACCAGGTCGCGCAGGGTCACGCCGCCGCGCAGGATGCCGAGACGCTTGTCGCCGCTGTCGTCCACCTTGATGTTGGTCTTCGGCGTGACGACGGTGTTGCCGTTGGACAACGCCTCGGGCTGGCTGACCTGCGGGGATTCCGACACGCGGATGGTCAGGTTGCCCTGGGCGATGGCGACGGTGCTGATGCGGACGTTGGCGCCCATGACGATGGTGCCGCTGGCCTCGTCGATCACCACGACGGCCGGGCTGTCCGGCTCGACGCGGAGGTCCTCGATCTGCGCCAGGACGTCCACCGGCTCCCGGCCGCCCAGCGCGAGGGCCACGGTGCGGTGGTCGGTCGCCCGGGCGTTGATGCCGGGGATGCGCCCGTTGATGGCGTCGGCGATGCGCCGGGCCGTGGTCAGGTCGGGGTTGCGCAGGCCCAGGCGCAGGCTGGTCTTGCTGGCGAGCTGGAATGGCACCTCGCGCTCGACGGTGGCGCCGTTGGCGATGCGGGCCGAGGTGGGCACGTTGCGGGTGACGCTGGCGCCGGCGCCCTTTGCGCTGATGGCCCCGGTCGCCAGCGCGCCCTGCGCGACGGCATAGACCTCGCCGTCCGCGCCCAGCAGGGGCGTTACGAGCAGGGTGCCGCCGCTCAGGTCCTTGGCGTCGCCCAGGGCGGACACCGTCAGGTCTATCCGGCTGCCGCTGCGGGCGAAGGCCGGGAGGTTGGCCGTCACCATCACGGCGGCGACGTTCTTGGTTTGCAGCTTGGATTCCTGGTCGCGGGTGTTGACGCCCAGACGCTCCAGCATGCCGATCAGGGATTGGCGGGTGAACACGGCGCTGTCCAGCCGGTCGCCGGTGCCGTTCAGGCCGACGATGAGGCCGTAGCCGACGAGCTGGTTGTCGCGCACGCCCTCGACATCGGTGATGTCCTTGATCCGCACCTGCGCGGCGGCAGGCGGCGCCCCGGCGAGCAGGGCCAGGACCAGCAGCAGGATGAAACGGAGGGGCAGGGGCGTGTCCTTTCCAGATCGCTAAGCATCGGCGCGGTAAGCTGCGCCGCGTGGGGCACCGCAATACCCATGCCAGCCGGTTCCGCCCCATGGGGCTGGGCCGGACGCCGCAGCAGCCCGGCAAATCCTGCCGGGCCGGTCAAAAGGATCAGGCAACGATGGTCGTCTTCCCCGGCATCACCAGGACCCAGGCAGCCACGGCGCTGCCCGGGCGTCGCCGCATTGGGACGCCCGGCGCCTTCGCCTTGCCAGAGGAGGCGCAGGCGCCGGCCGAAGCGGCGCCCGCGGGGGCCGCCGGGCTGTCCGGCTTGCTGGCGCTGCAGGAGGCGGGGGACACGGCTGCGGCTGCCGCGGCGCAGGACGGGGCCGCCCGCCGGCACGGGGACGCGGTGATGGAGGACCTGAAGGCCCTGCAGCTCGCGCTGCTGTCGGGGCGGGCTTGCGACCTGTCCGGGCTGGCTGCCCGGGCCGGCGCCGGGCCGCAAGCCGCCGATCCGCGGCTGGCCGCCGTGATCGGCGCGATGCGGCTGCGTGCCTCGGTCGAGTTGGCCCGTGCCGCCCTGCGGCCTGAAAGCGACATCAAAAAGCCATCTGCGACAAGACGTTGACACCTGCAAACCCGGCCTTGGCGTCCGCTACTTGCCTGGCTATAAGGCGCGCAACCTCACACTGGGGTGATCGTCAGTTAGGGATCATCGGCTATGATGCTTACGCTACCGCCGGACTACCGTCCCACCGACGGCGAAGAGTTCATGAACCCGTTGCAGTCGGAATACTTCCGGCAGAAGCTGCTGCGCTGGCGTGCGGACCTGCTGCGGGAAGCGGACGGCACCCTTGCCAGCCTGTCCGAGGGCGGCATCCATGAGGCCGACATCACCGACCGCGCCAGCGTCGAGACCGACCGGGCGCTGGAGCTTCGCACCCGGGACCGGGCGCGCAAGCTGGTCTCCAAGATAGACCAGGCGCTGACCCGCATTGACAACGGGGCGTATGGTTACTGCGAGGAGACCGATGAGCCGATTGGCCTCAGGCGGCTGGAGGCGCGGCCCATCGCCACCATGTCCATCGAGGCGCAGGAGCGGCATGAGCGGATGGAGCGGGTGCACCGGGACGATTGACGGCTTCCGCCGGGCAGGTCGTTCCGGCTAGTGTTCCCTGAGAGGCCCGCCAGAGGCCGCATCAGGGGAAATGCCGTGATCCATCGCCGCACGCTGCTCGTTACCACCGGGGCGCTCGCGCTTCCGATGTTCAACATCGTCGAGCGCGCCAACGCGCAGAGCGCATTCGATTGGAAGCAGGCCAAAGGCGCCAGCATCGAGGTCAACTTTGCCAAGTCGCCGCGCGGCGACGTGCTGCAGGCGCATCAGAAAGAGTTTGAGGAGCTGACCGGCATACGCGTCGGCGCCGAGCAGATACCCGAGCAGCAGCAGCGTCCGAAGGTGGCGATGGAGATGGCGTCGGGCCGTCCGAGCTTCGACGTGGTGAACGTCGCCATGCACGTGCAGAAGCGGCTGATCGAGAAGGGCCGCTGGATGGAGGACCTGCGCCCCTTGATCGCCAACCCGGCCCTGACCGCGCCGGGCCTGGACATGGACGACTTCAGCGCCGCCACCATACGCGCCGCCACCGGGGCGGACGGGCGGATCAACGTGCTGCCGATGAACCAGGACCTGTTCATCCTGTACTACAACAAGGAGATGTTCGCCGCCGCCGGGCTGCAGGCGCCCAAGACCTATGACGAGATGATGGCGGCGGCCGTCAAGCTGACGGACAAGGCGAAGGGCGTGTACGGCTTCACGGGGCGGGGCATCAAGAACGCGAACGTCGTGGTGTACGACAACATCCTGCTGGGCTGGGACCAGGAGACGATCACGCCGGACGGCAAGACGCTGCTGACGGACACCCCGGCGGCGATCGAGGCGGCGACCTGGTACCAGCGGATCATG
>DASWOJ010000189.1:0-5185 GCA_036398775.1 Acetobacteraceae bacterium | reverse complement strand
CCCCAGCAGCGCGAGGATTTCTCCCGGCGCGACTTGCAGGTCTATGCCGTGCAGCACTCCGACCTTGCCGTAACCCGCGTGCAGCCCCTGGACGTCCAGCAGCGGGTCAAGCGCCAAGGTAAGCCTCCACGACCTCGCGATGGGCGCGGATCTCCGCCGGCGTGCCGGCGGCCAGGATGCTGCCGAGGTTCAGCACCGTCACCCGGTCGCACACGGCGAAGATCAGGTCGGCGTGATGTTCCACCAGCAGCACGCCCGTCCCGGCCGCGGCGACGGCGCGGACCAGCTCGCCCAGCCGGGTGATCTCGTCAACGGACAGCCCGGCCGCCGGCTCGTCCAGCAGCAGGAAGGCCGGGGCTGCCATCAGGGCGCGGGCAATCTCCACGAAGCGCAGCTCGCTGTGCTGCAAACGGTCGGCGCGGACCGCCGCCAGCCGCTCCAGCCCGACGGCACGCAGGGCGAGCACGGCGCGGTCCCGCAGGCCGCGCTCCTCCCGCCGGGCCCGCGGCAGGCGCAGCAGCACCTCCCCAAAGGTAGCGCGGCCGGTGCAGGTGCCACCCAGCATCACGTTGTCCAGCACGCTCGCCTCCCCGGCCACGCGCGGCGTCTGGAACGTGCGGGCGATGCCGGCGGCCGCCCGGCTGGCGGTGGCGCCGGGCTGCAGGACCTGCCCGGCCACGGTGACCTGCCCCTGCTGCGGCCGGACGAAGCCGCTGATGGCGTTCAGGGTCGTGGTTTTGCCGCTGCCGTTGGGGCCGATCAGGCCGTGCACCTCGCCGGGTGCCAGGCGCAGGCTCAGCCCATCAATGGCGCGCACCGCGCCGAAGGCCAACTCCACCCCCGTCAGCACCAAATCCGGCGCCGTGTTCTTGAGGGCAGCGGCGTGGCCCTGCAGCAGGCCTGGCAGCAGCGCCGCCCGCGGCACCACCTGCCGGTCGGTGTGCAGTGGCCGCCGGCTGGCGCGGTCCAGCAGCTCCGAGATGCCGCCGGGCGCCAGCAGCACGATGCCCAGCAGCAGCGCCGCATACAGGAAGGTGGACCAGGCAACGAGCGGCGCCGCCAGTTCCGGCAACACCGTCAGCAGCACCGTCGCCAGCAACGGCCCAAGTATGGCGCCGCGCCCGCCGATCAGCACGGCGGTGAAGAACAGCACCGACAGGTCGAAGGTGAAGGCGTCTGGCGTGATGTAGCTTTGCAGCGTGGCGAACAGCGCACCCGCCACCCCGGCGCAAGCGCCGCTGAACAGGAACACCGACAGCAGCAGCGGCCGCTTGGCCACGCCGCATGCCTCCGCCGCGACCTCCGCGTCCCGCAGCGCCACCAGGCCGCGGCCGAACCGGCTGAACCCGGCATTGGCGCTCAGCCACGTCACCAGCACGGCGACGCCCAGGCAGGCGGCATACAGGCCCGGCGTGGTGTCGAATGGCGCGGGCATCGCCGGGCCGGGCAGGCCGACGCCGCCGCCGGTCACGCCGGTCCAGGCCAGCGCCACCTGCGTCACGATGGTGGCGAAGCCCAATGTGCTCATGGCGAAGTAGAAGGTCCGCAGCCGCAGCGCCGGCAAGCCGACCAGCACCCCGCCCGCAGCCCCCATCAGCCCCGCCGCCGCCAGCGCCGGCAGGACCGGGACGCCCAGCTTCTCCGCCAAGGCGCTGGCGGTGTAGGCGCCCAACGTCAGCAGGGATACATAGCCGATGGCAAGCTGCCCGGCGAAACCCACCACCAGGTTCAGCCCGGCCACCAGCACCCAGTAAACGGCGCAACGGGTGGCGATGCTGGTCCAGTAATCCCCACCCAGGAACGGCACCGCCGCACAGGCAGCCAGCACCAGCACATACGGCACGGCGGCGCCCCAGCGCGGCGCGGTGCGGACCGGGACGGCGGCGGCCAGCCCGTCCATCACACCCGCCGGGCCGCCGGGCCGCCGAACAATCCCTGCGGCGCCAGCAGCAGCACGGCGATGAACACGCTGAACACCGCGACGGACGCGAACACCCCACCCACGGCGAAGTTGGCGGCCTGCTGGAACAGCCCCAGCAACAGCCCGCCCGCCACCGCGCCGCGGTTGTTGCCTAAGCCCCCTAGCGCCACCGGCACGAAGCCGTAGAAGTTCAGCATCGGCCCGTTGGCGAAGAATGCCAGCAGCATCCCGCCGCCCGCGAAGCCCGCCAGACCCGCCACCGCGCCCGCAAGCGCATAGGACAGCACGCGCAGCCGCACCTCCGGCAGGCCCAGGGCGCGGGCGGCGAACCCGTCCTCGGCAATCGCCAGGAAGGCGCGGCCGATCAGGGTGCGGCGATACATCCACTCCAGGCCGCCCACCACCAGGGCGCAGGCCAAGGGCGGCAGCCAGAACCGCTCGTCAATGCCGAAGGGTGCGGCGCCGAGCAGCCGCGGGAAGGGCTGCGGCTCCGTGCTCCACCAGAGCGCCACCGACTGCTGCGCCAGCAGCGCAATCGCCAAGGTGGACAGCACATACAGGTGCTTGTCGAGGCTCGCGAGCACCGGGCGCACGGCGACGAACTCCGTCACCACGCCGAACCCGGCACAGGCAACCAGCGTCGCCAGCAGTCCCAGCGGCACCGGCACGCCCAGCCGCGCGATGAACAGCGCCCCCAGCACCCCGCCGATCATGCCCATCTGCCCCGCCGTGAAGCTCATCACCCGGGAGGCCGAGAACATCACGTTGTAGGTCACCCCAATCAGCGCATAGACCGAGCCGAGCGCGATGCCGGTGACGAGGATGGAGCCGAGCACCCGCTAGGCCGGCGCCAGCGTGAAGGCCCCGCTGCGCTGCGAGTTCGCCCGGCTCATCACCACGCCGTCCTCCGGGTAGCCATTGTGTTGGGTTGGGCTGAAGCTGTAGTCGCCGAACACGCCGGGATAGGTCTGGATGCCGTTCCAGTTGCCGATGATGTCCGCCGACGCGGTTGATCCCGTCGCCTCGATGGCGGAGGCGATCAGGTGAACGGCGTCATGGCCGGCAGCGACCCACCACAGCAGCGTGTCGTCCAGCTTCACCCCGGCCTTGCCCAGGTCCGCCACGAAGGTTTCCGACCGCGGCGGCAGCTTGCCGGCCTCGTCGAAGGAGCATGAGCGGTAGCCGACTGCATAAACCTTGTCCCAATTGGCCGGATGTTCCAGCAGGCCGCGGACCTCTCCGGCGCCCAGCGAGGGGTGCCCGACGACCGGCACGTCCCAGCCCAGGGCGGCCCGCGCATTCAGCACGCGGGAGATCAGGCCGACCGCCACGGTCCATATGACGACCGCCTTGGCCCCGGCGTCCCGTGCCCGCAGCATGTCGGGCGTCACGTCCGGCTGGTTGGCGTCGATCTGCGCCTGGTAGCTGACGGTGCCGCCGTCCCTGATGAAGGCGGCAGCCGAGGCGGCAACGGCCGTGGTGCCGTATCCCGTGGTGTCCCCGAACACCGCCACCTGCTTCAGGCCCAGCGTCTTGAGGGTGTAGGCGCGCACGGCGTCATCCCATTGGCCGTTGGAGGGCGCGATGCGGTAGGCGTTGGGGTATTTGGCCGGGTCAATCAGGCTGTCCACCACGCAAGGGTGCAGGTTGGGCATCCGCGCCCGCGCCATGATCGGGGTGACGGCCAGGCTTTCGCCGGAGTTGGTGGGTCCCCAGACCGCGTCCACCTTGGCCCGGCTGATCAGGTCCTGCACGGCGTTGACGGCCTTGGTGGGATCGCCCTGGGTGTCGCGGGTGACGACCTCGATCTTGCGGCCGCGCACGCCGCCGGCGGCGTTGATGGCGGCGGCGGCATACTGGACGCCACGGTCGAAGCCGATCGCCGGCGCGCTGGACGCGCCCGTCAAGGAGGCCAGCCAGCCAATCCGGATGGGACCCGGCGCTTGCGCCAGCGCAGGACGCACCAGTCCTGCAACCGCTGCCCCTGCCAGCAGTCCGCGGCGACGCATCTGCATCCGTATCACCCTCCCCGATGCCCACGCGGTTCCGCGCAAGCCTTTGCAACGATTGAGCAGCAATCCCCGAGTTGGGTCAACGGAATATGCAGCGGCTTGCAGGGGATATCGAATGAACCGGCAGGCTGAAGCCGGGCATGCCCTCACCGCTACCTATCGCTGGCGCTCCGGCAGTTGGGCGAGGATGTCCTGAACGGGTCCGAGATGCCTGCCCAGGATGGCGATGGCCGCAGCCTCGTCATGCACCGCCAGCGCCGCCGCCAACTGCTCGTGCTCAAGAAGTATGACCTTCCGCCGGCCCGGCCCGATGCTGACGGCCGTCATGGCGACGCGCTCCTGCTGGAACGTGATGGACCGGTACAGCCCGGTGATGACGCCATTGCCCGCGGCCTCCACAAGCGCCGCATGGAAGGCTGTGTTGAGCTGGACGTGGGTCGGAATGCCGCCATCCCGCTGCTGCTGCATCCGCGCCAGGGCCGCCCGCATCCCGTCCGGCAGCGGCGCCCGGCCACGGCAGAGCGTCCGCACCGCGTGCGTCTCGATCATCAGCCGGGTTTCAAGGACTTCCAGCAGTTCCTGCGCCGTCACCAGCCGCACCATCGCGCCCCGGCGCGGCAGCAGATCGAGCAGCCGCTCCCCCTGCAACTGCTGGAACGCTTCCCGCACCGGCGTGCGCGAAACCCCGACGGCCGCGGACACCTGCTCCTCCTCCAGGAACGTCCCTGCCGCCAGGCGGCCATGCAGGATGCCCTGCCGGACGTAGTCGTAAACGAGGTCGCGCGCCGGCCGGCGCGGCAGCGGGGCGCCACCCGGGGCGGCTTGGACCCCCTCCATCCCGACGTCCTCGCCGGCAGGATGGCCTGTCTCAGCGGAAACAGAAGATTTGCGTTGCATACACCATGTGTACGTAATGACCTGCCGGGGTCGAGGGCTAACTCCAGCAGGCCCCGGCGCAGCATCGGATCACGGCGCCCCGAACCGGGTGCAGGCTGGAGCAGTGGCGCTATGGCGTGGCGTGTAGGCGTGGACTCAGGCGGCACCTTCACCGACGTTTGCCTGTTCGAGGAGGGCAGCGGCGCCATCGAGGTGTGGAAGGTCTCGGTGCATCCTATCCTGAACTGCGACAACCTTGCCTTCTCAGCATGTTGGCATCAGGAGATGATCATGGCAGCACGCGGCTTCCAACACCTCACGCTTGATGAGCGTCGGGTTTTGTTCCGGATGCAGGAGGCGCGGCTGGGTGTGACCG
>DASWOJ010000188.1:0-14783 GCA_036398775.1 Acetobacteraceae bacterium | reverse complement strand
CGAGCAAATGCCTTACCGTGCCGATTTGCAAGAAATCCGTGCGCCTCTTCTAAATCTCCAAGAACAGCCTCCAACTTATCAGCTGGGCACAGCAACGCGATGATTTTCTCTGCGGTGGGTGGAGCCACCGCAGAGTCATCTAAGGTAGTGATTGCATTTTGTTGCGCTTCGTCGAGACCGCGGTGTACTATAACAATAGGGTCGTCGATATTCTGGCTAGCAATTAGCGCGACATGTTCCCCATGTCTCGCCTCGAAGGTATTTAGAAGCATCCGCAGCTCCTCTCGGAGCGCATCACTTTCTTTTGACATGCGGAGCACATCGCGAGCAAGCACTCCCTCAACTCGCTTGATAGCCGATTGGATACGTTCTCTGACAAAGCGAAGCATTTACTACATTCCTTGTAAGCTCGGAATACCAGTTATAAACCGAGACCGTTGGTTGTCAGTACGGCTGAGTGCAGCAACACCAGACGCACTTATTGCATAATACCTCTTTCGACGTCCTCCACGTTCCGCAGTCGGCTCACCCCACCTTGAGGATACAAAACCCTTCTTTTCCAATCTTTCTAAAGTAGTATACAAAGCACCAATACTAGAGCTTCGCCCTGCATCGGCAAGCAATCTACTGATATGTGCCCCATAAACTTCGTTCCTTTCTTTAACAAGTGTTACCATAATTTCATATTCGAAATTTCCAAGCTGACTACGTTCCATAAAGGAAATCCGTTTCTAAAAAGATTTATCTAAAATACTATAAGAACGAATATAAAATGATTATGAAAAATTACACTTAAAATGTTGTGCTGCCATCAATAAACCTCCTTCGTTTATAAAACCTGAGCAGATGTTGGCAAAGAGCGCTGATTAATCTTCTGAACATCGATTTAGATAGCTTATCTCATGCCCTCATATTCCTCTATACTACACTGTAGGGGATATCGGTTAGCTGTTGCTCTTGTCAAGAGCCGATCGTCACAGTTATCTTCGAGAAGTCCTTCACGGCCACACGGAAAGTGGTGGTGTTGCCGAGCCTGTCGATCAAGCCTTCCGCGTGGTAGCGAGTGTAGAACATTATGTTGGTCCGGTTGCAGACTGCCAGTACCCTGGCAAAACCGGTTAATCCAGTCCGTTCCGCACCTCCGCAAGCCACCCAGCTTCTATACAGATTAACCTTGACGATCCTGGCCAATGCAACCCGCCATCAGTCTATTAGACGCAATCCTTGACGCCCCCACCCCCACAATGTTCTCTTTCCGTTCATGTCGGCATCAGCAACCTACCCCACCCCGCAACACGCCCCCGGCCCACAGGCCGCAGACACCCACGCCGCAGACACTGAATTCTACCGCCAGGCCCTGCACGACCTCATCAACGTCGGCACCCACCTCGCCCGCCACCTCCCCGAGCAAGCCGACGCCCAAGCCGCACAGCAAGCAAGCACCCCCACGCCGCAGCCCACAGCCGCGCACCCGGCCCCGGCGCCCCCGGCCCCAGACGCCCTCGTCAAGATCGTCGCCTCCTTCGACCCGCTCGCCCGGGCCGTCCGCCGCTGCATCGCCCAGGCGCAAAACCTCAACGCCCCCAAGCAGCAGCCGCCCGCCCGCAACCCATCCCAAGACCGCACCACCGCCCGCAGACGCATCATCCGAGCCGTCGAGGACGTCATCCAGCGCCCACCAGACAACGACGAGTGCGACGACGCCGAAGTCCTCCTGGCCGACCTGCGCGAACGCATGGACGCCCCCGACCTCGAAGACGACATCGCCAACCGCCCAGCCGAAGACATCATCAAGGAAATCCTGCGCGACCTCGGCCTAGCAGCCCTCCCGGGCAGCCGCCCCTGGAAGCGCCGCACCCAAGCCGATATCGCCGCGCTCAACGCCAGCGCCGCCGCTCCGAGCAGCCCCGCAAGCAGCGCCGGCCACTCACCCTGCGCCAGCTTGCAAGACGGCCATCCCGCCGCCCAGCCCTCACCTGGCCCGGACTACCCTAAACCTAGCCAGCCCGCCGCACCCGCCCGAGCCCCCGTCCACCCCAGCCACAGCCTCCCCGAAGACCCAGCCGAAGCCGTAGCCTTCGTCTTGCGCCAAGCCGCCCGTGCCAACGTCCGATGGCGTCCGCCTCCCGAAGGCTAACCAACCGCCAGCCGACCCGGCAAAACCTCAACCGGCCCGCAACGCAGCCGCAACAACCGGTCTAGCGTCAGCCGCCGCACGCCTACAAGGGAACAACCCCTGCCCTCCTCCAGCAGTTCAGCCCCGTTGGACCAGACGCCTCAAAACGTCCCGTCCACCGAACTCAAGCCCGCAACCTGACCCGGCATGAACATCGAAACGGCCTGCCGCCCCGACCCTACCCGCCCGAAGCTGCCAACGGCGCCTTGATTGGGTCCAGCGCCCCATGCCGCCCCGCCCAAACCCGGGCCGCCCGCTCGTCCAACCCGTCTCCCGCCACCCCAAGTGCCAGCAGCCCCAACCCAACCGTCGCCACCGCCGTAGCCTCGCCAACGCCAGCCGCCCCCCGCCAAACCTCCGCCAGCCCAGCCTCGCCCTCCACCGCCCCGCCAGCCGCCAACGACAACTCCCCGGTCCCCTCGCCTGCCTGGAACCAATGCGCCGCCACAGTCTTCACCGCCGACCGCTCCGCCTCCCCGCCCCCACCCTTCACCACCACCAGCCGCTCCCGCCCCAGCCGCTCCGCCGCCCCCAGATGCAGCGCGATGTAGCCAGGGTGAAAAACCCCATCCACCCCCGCCCGCGCATCGAACGGGTTCAACAGCCGCGCCGCCGTGTTCAACGGCGACCGCAGCCCCAGCAACCGCCGCAGCCGCAGCAGCCGATCCAACTCCGGGCAAAGCGAAGCCAGCGGCAAATAAGCAAACCCCACCTCATCCAGTAGCCCAACCGCATCCCCCCGGTCAGCCGCCGCCCGCAGCCCCAGAGCCGCCAGCCCATCCGCCACCGCCGTCCCACGGGAGAACTCGTTGCTGCCATGCATCAGCACCCGGTATCCCGCCCGCCCCAGCGCCAGCGCCGCCAGCAGGAACCAAGGCTCCCCCCGCGACCGCCCGGCGCCATAGGACGGCCAGTCCAAATCCACCGCCCGGCACCCCGCCGGCAGCCCAGCCCCCAAGCTGGCCCGCCCGGCATCCACCAGCCCCGCCATCTCGTCCGGGTCCTCCCCGCGATACCGCAGCAGCATCAGGAACGCGCCGACCTGGTGCGGATCGGCCTCACCCCCCAGCACCATCCCCAGGGCGTCCCGGGCCTCATCCCGCGTCAGGTTGCGGCTGCGCCCCGGCCCACGCCCCAACGTCCGGACATACTGGGCAAACCGATGCTCATCAGCAACAGCCGCCCGGTCCTCAGAAGCAGTATGATCCAATGCAAATCCCATCAACCGCTGAACAACAAACGCCTCTACTCCCTCTCCCTCCGGGAGAGGGTCGGGGTGAGGGGGTCTAGGCTGCGGAGCCTGGCGCCAACCTCGCCGAAGGACCTGGCCCGGTCCACGCCGCGCTCCCGCCTGCCCACCCCAATCCGTCCCTACCGGGAACGCCACCCCATCAAGCCGCCCGCACCTGCCGCACCGCAGCCTCCACATCCGCCATCGCCACCACGGCGCCAATCAGCACCAGCGTCGGCCCGGTCAGCCCGGCAGCAGCCACCGCCTCGGCAATCCCGCCCAAAGTGCCCGGCATCCGCCGCTCGCTGTCCAAGGTCGCATTCTCAACCGCAATCGCCGGCGTCTCCGCAGCCATCCCGGCGTCCAGCAGCCGCGCCGCCAGCAGCGGCAAGGTCCGCACGCCCATGTAAACCGCCAAGGTCCCCCCAGCCCGGGCCAGGGCAGACCAGTCATGCTCCGGCAGCCGGTCATCCGCCCCATGCGCCGTAATCAGATGCAGGCTGCGCGAAGCCCCCCGATGCGTCAGCGGAATCCCCAGCCGGGCCGCCGTCGCCAGGGCCGCCGTGATCCCCGGCACCACCTCCGTCGGCACCCCCGCCGCACGCAGGCTCTCCAACTCCTCGCCCCCCCGCCCGAACACGAAGGGATCGCCGCCCTTCAGCCGCACCACGTGCGCCCCCGCCCGCGCATGGCGGACGATCAGCGCATTGATCGCGGCCTGGCTCATGGCATGACGGCCGCAACGCTTCCCCACATCCACCCGCCGCGCCCCAGGCCGAACAAGCTCCAGGATCTCCGCGCCGACCAGCTTGTCATGCAGCACCACGTCGGCGTCCCGGATGACCTGAACCGCGCGCACCGTCAGCATGTCCAAGGCCCCAGGCCCGCACCCGACCAGGCTCGCCCGCCCGCCCCGGCGCGGCGCCGGCTCCGGCAGCGTCCCCAGCATCACGCCGGCAGCCCGCGCCGCAGCGTGCGTGGCCACGTCGCCCGCCCGCGCAAGGCACAGCTTGACCCCCTGCAAGTCCCCCGCGTCCGCCGGCCCGTCAATCCGCCGTAACGCCGCCCCCTGGCCCTCCAGGTAGGCCGCCGTGGAACGGTCCCCCCCCACCAGCAGGACACGCTGCCCAGCAAGGCCAAGTTTGAACGGCAACGGATCAGGCAGCATGGTGGAATGCGACACGCACGGATTTCCTTGATAAGCCATCAACGCCTCTGGCCCTGCCGGGTCTGCGCACGACAACGCCCGCCCAAGCCGCCGCTTGCGCGCTCGTTAGCATCACGGCCGGCACCGCCGGAAGCCTCATATATGGCATGTCGGCCGCAAACTGGCACCCCTGGCCTGCATCCTGCACACATCCCCGCCGCCCCGGTCCGGCGCTGCCCAAGTTCCGGGCAACTGGCCGACGGAGCACGGAGTCCAGCCGCCCCGCACGATGGCGGCAGCACCGAAGAGGCAAGGAGCAGATCACGCCGTCCCCGTCACCTTCCCAGGCCGAGGCCCAAGCCTGCCCGCCCCTCACCCCGGCCCTCTCCCAGAGGGAAAGGGAGCAGGAAGGCCCATCCCCGCCTGCCCTCCCCGTCTGCCCTGGCGCGACTCTCCGACGATCCTGCTACGCTGCCGCCGGAAGGACCGCCCCTCATGCACCCACTCCCCGACGCGCCCTGCTCGGCGCCGCCGTCGCGCCCCCTGCCGTCCCGGCCCGCCGCGGCCTGGTCGTCTCCGGCAACATGACGGAGGCCCGCATGGACGGCCCGTCGGGCATCCGCGTCCGCGTTGCGGCGGCCTAGCGGTTGTCAGCCACCGTAACCGAGGCGCCCGACCCCCGGCGCTGGATCGGCCTGGCCCTGGTGCTGGCAGCGGCCTTTCTGACATCGTTCGATTTCTTCGTCGTCAACGTCGCGCTGCCGGCCATGCGGCTCGACCTGGGCGCCCGCCCCTCGGAGCTGCAGTTCGTCGTCGCCGGCTATGGCCTGGCATTCGCGGTCCTGCTGGTGACGGGCGGCCGCATGGGCGACCTGTATGGCCGCCGGCGCATGTTTGTCTGGGGCATGGCCGGCTTCACCGCAGCATCCGCCCTGTGCGGCCTGGCGCTGACGCCGGGCCAACTGATCGCGGCGCGGGTGCTGCAAGGCCTGACCGCGGCGGTGATGAACCCGCAGGTCCTTGCCATCATCCGCGTGACCTTCCCCGACGGCGAGCGGGCGCGGGCCATCGGCTGGTTCAGCGTCACCATCGGCGCGGCCAGCATCGCCGCGCAGTTGGTGGGCGGTGCGCTGATCGAATGGAACCCGCACGGCCTGACCTGGCGCCCGATCTTCCTGGTCAACGTCCCGGTCGGCGTCGTCGCCGCCATCGCCGCCCGGTTGGTCCTGCCGGAGTCCAGCGCCGCCGGCCCGCACAGCTTGGACCCCGGCGGCATCCTGCTCGGCACCGCCGCGCTGCTGCTGCTGTCCGTGCCCTTGGTGGAGGGGCGCGAGGCCGGCTGGCCCACCTGGTCCCTCTGGTGCATCGCCCTGTCCCTGCCGGTCATGGCAGCCTTCATAACCTACGAGTGGACCCTGCAGGCGCGGGGCCGGGTGCCCCTGGTCAACCTGCGGCTGTTCCGCGACCGGGCGTTCTCGCTGGGACTGGTGATGACGGTGACGTTCTTCGGCGGGCTGGCGTCGTTCTTCCTCAGCATCACCCTGTTCCTGCAGCAGGGCTTCGGGATGGGGCCGCTGGCGACCGGGCTGACCTTCGTGGCGTTCGGCGTCGGCTTCGTCACCGGCTCGCGCCTGTCCTCCGGAGTGGCCCGGCGGCTCGGGCCGCGGGTGATCAACCTGGGCACGTCGCTGATGGTGCTCGGACTCGGCTGCATCGTCCTGCTCGCCAGGACGGCGCACGGAGCGGCGCTCGACGGGCGGCTGCTGGCGGCAATCCTGGTGATGTATGGGCTGGGCCAGGGCCTGGCCCTGCCGTCCCTGGTGGCGACCGTGGTCGGCAGCAGCCGCATCCCCGCGGCAGACGCCGGATCGGCGTCGGGCGTGTTCTCCACGGTGCAGCAGATCGCCTTCGCCCTGGGCGTAGCGGCCATCGGCGGCGTATTCTTCGGCGTGCTGGGCGAAGGCACAAGCCACGCCGACTACGACGCGGCGCTGGCGGCAGCCCTGTCCTGCAACATGGGCCTGCTGTCGGCCACCTTCATGCTGGCGCTCTGGCTGCCTCGGCCCGGGACCCGGTAGCGGCGGACGGATTTGAACCGCCGACCAAGAGATTATGATTCTCCTGCTCTACCACTGAGCTACGCCGCCAGGCCGGGGCGCCGATATGGCAGGGGTGCACCGCCGCGTCAACGCCAGTCCGCCGCTTCCCTGCCCCCTCTCTCTCCAGGAGAGGGTCGGGGTGAGGGGGAGGGCAAGCGCCGGCCTCGAAAAAGGAGGCCGTATCCGAACAAGCCCGGCCTCGGAAAGACCGGGCACCGGCCGGCTCCCATCCCAACCCCACCCGGGAACGAGAAGGCCACCCGCAACTCTCCCACACGGCAGGCGTCCTGCTCGATGCATCAACAGGACGCCAACCATGCGCAGCGCCGCCATCCTGATTGCGACCGCCCTCGCATCCCTGCCGATTATGGCAAGCGCGCAATCCGGCGTCACCCAATCCCGGGACGGCCTCGGCACCGGCAGCCACCCCCAAAGCCCGACCAATGCGTCCCCCGCCGGAACCGAGAACGCAACCAGTGGCCCGCAAAGCCGGCCCGCCTATCCCAGCGGCTCCGACACGCCGAACCCTGGTGCCGCCTTCGTCCGCAACCGGCCAGTGCCAGCCACCGGCACGGCTGTAAGCCCACCCGGCGCGCTATCCACCACCACCACGACGCAGGGCGGCCAGACGACAACCCGCCCCGGCGGTAGCCCCGTCACGACGGAAGGTGCCGCGCCGCTGCCGCCTAAGCCGTGATGAACCCGCCGCCCAACACCCGGTCTGCCGCATAGAACACGCAGGCCTGCCCCGGCGCAGCCAGCGCCGGCGTATCCAGGCGCACGGTGACGCCCTCGGCCGTAACTTCGACGGAAGCGCCGTGCGGCGCCTCGCGTGCCCGCAGCTTCACCGTGCAGCGCAGCGACGCCTCCGGCGGCTCGATGAGCCAGTTCACGTTCCGCAGCCGCACCTCCGCGGCGCCGGCGCTGCGCGGTCCCACCACGATCCGCCGCCGTCCCGCGTCCACCGTCAGCACCGCCTGCCGCGCCCCGCCGTCGAACGACGCTGCACCCAGCCCCCGCCCCTGTCCGACCGTGTAGCGTGCAATGCCCGCGTGCTGTCCCAGCACCCGGCCATCCCGCGATACGATCTCGCCGGGCAGTGCCGCATCCGGACGCATCCGCGCCACGGCGTCCGCATAGCCGCCCTCGGGGACAAAGCACAGATCCTGGCTGTCCGGCTTCTCCGCCACCTGTAAGCCCAGCCGCGCAGCATGGGCACGCACCGTCGCCTTGTCCGGCATGTCGCCGAGCGGGAAGCGCGAGTAGGCCAACTGGTCCCGGGTGGTGGCGAACAGGAACCAGCTCTGGTCCCGCGCCGGATCGGCGGCCCGGTGCAGCTCCGGCCCGGCAGCCCCGTCCACCCGGCGGACGTAATGGCCCGTCGCCATCGCCTCCGCCCCCAGATCGCGCGCCAAGCCCAGCAGGTCGGTGAACTTCACCGTCATGTTGCAGCGGACGCACGGCACCGGCGTCTCCCCCACGGCATAGCTGTCCGCAAAGTCTCCGATCACCGCTGCCCGGAACCGGGCCTCCGCATCAACGACATAATGCGGGATGCCCAACCGGTCCGCCACGTCCCGCGCGTCGTGGATGTCCTGCCCGGCGCAGCAAGCGCCACGGCGCTTGGCGGCGGCGCCCTGGTCATAAAGCTGCAAGGTGACGCCGATCACCTCATGCCCGGCCTCCCGAAGCAGCCCGGCGACCACGCTGCTGTCCACGCCGCCGGACATTGCGGCGACGATCCGCATGAACCGCTTCCCTACCCCTGCGCGTTGCGGGTCGCGGCCGGCAGCTTCACCACCAGCCCGTCCAGCGCCTGCGTCATCACGATCTGGCACCCCAGGCGCGAGGTCTGCTCCAGCCCAAAGGCCAGGTCCAGCATGTCCTCCTCGTCCTCGGTCGGCTTGGCCAGCTTGGCGAACCAAGTGCCATCCACGATCACGTGGCAGGTGCTGCACGCCAGCGAACCCTCGCACGCCCCCTCGATGTCAACGCCGTGCTTGTGGGCGATCTCCAGCACCGACAGGCCGAGCGGCGCGTCCACCTCGCGCGCGGCGCCGTTGCGTTCGACGAAGGTCATCTTGGGCATTAGGGGGCCTCGGCATACTGGTGGACGGCGTCAAGCAGGGCGTCGGCCGCCCAATCTACATCGGCGGCGGAGGTAAAGCGTCCCAGCCCCAGGCGCAAGGTGCGCGACGCCGCGTCGTCCGACAGGCCAAGGGCGCGCAGCACATATGACGGCTCGACCTCGGCGGAGCTGCACGCCGACCCAGTTGACGCGCACAGGTCAGGCACCGCGCGCAGCAGGTGCAGCGCCGGCGCGGGCAGCGTCAGATTGAGGTTGCCGGGAATGCGGTGCCGCACCGAGCCGTTCAGGACGATGCCGGGCATCCCGCGGCGCAACGACGCCAGCATCCGGTCGCGCAGGACCGCCAGCCGCCCGGCATCCGCCGCCATCTCCTCCCGCGCCAGCCGGCATGCCTCGCCCAGCCCGACCACCAGCGGCGTCGGCAAGGTGCCGGAGCGCAGCCCGCGCTCTTGCCCGCCGCCGGAAAACAGCGGCTGCAGCCGCACGCGCGGGCGGCGGCGGACATACAGGGCGCCGACGCCCTTGGGGCCATACAGCTTATGACCGCTCAGGCTCAGCAGGTCTACGCCACCCTCGTACACATCCAGCGGTATCTTGCCCGCGGCCTGCGCGGCGTCGGTGTGGAACAGGGCACCGGCGGCCCGGGCGATGGCAGCCAGGCCGTTGATGTCCTGCACCACCCCGGTCTCGTTGTTCACGGCCATCACGCTGACCAGCAGCGTCGGCACCCGCAGCGCATCGCGCAGCACGTCCGGGTCCAGCAAGCCGTCGGGACCGACCGGCAGCACCACCGGCTCGAACCCCTCGGCGGCCAGGTCGGCGACGCTTTCCAGGACGCACTTGTGCTCGGTCGCCACCGTCACGACCCGGCGGCGCGGGTCGTCCTGCGAGGCGGCAAACCGGGCGGCACCCTTGATGGCGATGTTGTTGGACTCCGTGGCGCCGGAGGTCAGGACGATCTCCCGCGGCTCCGCGCCGATCAGGGCGGCAACCTCCGCCCGTGCGGACTCTACGGCGGCGGCGGCCTCCTGGCCCATGCCGTGCTCGGCGCTGTGCGGGTTGCCGAAGCGTTCGGTGAACCACGGCAGCATCGCCGCGACCACGCGGGGATCGCAGGGTGTGGTAGCCTGGTTGTCCAGGTAAACGGGACGGTTGGGGCGCATGGTGCCGATATGTGGCGCAGCCGGCCCGTCTCCAAGCTGGTTCTCGAAGCCGGTGCAGCACGGCCGCAGAAACGCCAGGCGCCCGCCGGCTTTCAGCGTTTGGCGGCTGGGCCGCCGTGGGCCGGGCACCCCGCACTGGGCGACACCGCCCCCTGTGCCGGCACCTCCAGGAACTGGATGTTGTTGCTGGTCGGCCCCTGTTCATAGCCGACCCGAATGGGCCGGCCGGCGAAGTAGGCAGCCGTCGCAAGCGAGGCATATCCGCTGAACACCGCGGGCAGGGCCGCAGTGGTCGCAACATAAACCGCCCGCTGGTCCAGCTTGATCTGCAGCCACTGCGACTCCGGGCCGCTGCCTGAGACTTGCAGGCTTGAGATCGTGCCCTCGTCAACGCACACCTTGGCCGCCGCGGGACGAGCCGCCACGGGCAGGGCTGCAACCAGGCAGGCAAGCGCAAGACGTGGCGACATGATGCATCTCCATTGCGGCAGGCCGGTGCAAGGCCGGGCTATGCTGCCATCTTCCGCAGCCGCGCCGCCATGTCGGCGTAGGCCCGTGCGAAGGCCGCAACATCGGCCTCGGTGGCATTCCAGGGCAGGCTGACCCGGATTGCCTGCCCGGCCAGCTCGCCGCACCCCATGGCCCGCAGCACGTGGCTGGCAGCGACCTTGCCGCTGCTGCAGGCCGCCCCAGCCGACACCTGCACCCCGGCCAGGTCCAGCGCGATCACCTGCGTGTCCGCCCGCACGCCCGGGAGGGCCAGGCAGGCGGTATTCGGCAACCGGCAGGCGCCACCCAGCACGACCGCACCGCAGCCAACCGCAGCCGCCTCGACCGCGTCACGCAGCGCTGCCATATCCGGCATCGGCGCATTGGCCGCTGCCGCGAACCCGGCGATGGCAGGCAACGCCGGGGTGCCGCCGCGCCGCCCACGTTCCTGCCCGCCGCCGGCCACCAGCGGCTCCACGTCCACCCCAGGCCCGAGCAGCAGCGCCCCGGCGCCCTTCGGCCCGCCCAGCTTGTGGGACGACAGCGCCACGCTGTCCCCAACCATCGCCATCGGGACGCGGCCCGCCGCCTGCACGGCGTCCACGTGCAGCAGCGCGCCATGCCGGCGGCACAACGCCGCAGCGGCCTCGACCGGCTGGAGCGTGCCGGTCTCGTTGTTGGCCAGCATCAGGCAGAGCAGCGCCGGCCCCTGCGTCAACATCTCCGCCAGGACGGCCAAGTCGGCCACTCCCGCCGCATCCACCGGCAGCACGTGGGCATCCGCCGCCGCGGCCCGCACGGCATCGTGTTCCGTCGCACCCACAATCACCCGGCGTCCCGCCCGAAGCGAGTGGATCGCGAGCGCACTCGCCTCGGTCCCGCCCGACGTGAACACGACCGACCCTGGGGCGGCGCCATACCTCCCGCCGATGGCCGCCCGCGCAGCTTCCAGCACGCGGCGTGCAGCGCGTCCGGCGGCGTGGACGCTGGAAGGGTTGCCCACCAGGTCCATTGCCGCGATGGCCGCCGCACGCGCCTCTGGCCGAAGCGGCTCGGTCGCATTGGCATCCAAGTAGGCCATGCCGCTACTCCGCGGCGGGGGACCGCTGCATGGCGGACACGCGTGCCTCCAGGGCAAGCATCTCGGCGCGCAACGCCTCCATGTTGCGGACCAGGGGGTCCAAGGTTTCCTCGCAGGGAGTACCGTAAGCGACGAAGACCGGCACCGGCGGCGGAGCGGTCCGCCGCAGCATGGGGTCGCGCTCCACGGGGCGGGCGGGGATGCCGACAACCGTCACGCCCGGCGCAACCGGCTGCACGACCACGGCATTGGCACCGACCCTGGCGCCGTCGCCGACGAGGATGTTGCCCAGCACCTTCGCCCCGGCGCCGATGATGACGCCGTTGCCTACCGTCGGGTGCCGCTTGCCCTGCTCGCTGCTGGTGCCGCCCAGCGTCACCTGGTGATACAGGTAGACGTCGTCGCCGACCTCCGCCGTCTCGCCGATCACCACCCCCATGCCGTGATCTATAATGAGACGACGACCGATGCGGGCGGCCGGATGTATCTCGATCCCCGTCAGCCACCGGCCGAGGTTCGAGGTGAACCGTGCCGGCAAATACAGCTCACGGTGCCAGAGCCGGTGCGCCAGCCGGTGCCACAGCACCGCATGCAGGCCAGGGTAGCATAGCAATACCGTGATCCAGGACCGGGCCGCGGGGTCGCGCTGCCGATAGGCCCCGATCGCTTCACGCAAAAACATGAATGCCATGCGACATTTCCGTTATGTAAAACTGGACGAGGCCGCGTATATTCCACCCGGCTCCCGTGGCGGTGCGACTGCACCGTTCCGGCGCGAACATGGGGATGCCGAGGAGGCCATGCCACAAGCCAGCTAAGCCGGTCCAGCCGCCTGGGTCAATCCGGTGGATGGGGCGGTGCAGCGTCGTCCACACTAGCTACCGCAGCGACCGCTGGCCATGACTGGCCGCGGGGAACAGAAAGATTTGGAACGCCATGCCTGAGGTGATGTTCGCCGGCCCTGATGGGCGGCTTGAAGGACGCTACCACCATTCCAAGGAAACCGGCGCGCCGCTCGCGCTGATCCTGCACCCGCATCCCATGCACGGCGGGACGATGAACAACCGCATCGCCTACACGATGTATCAGTCGTTTCAGAAGCTCGGCTTCAGCGTCATGCGCTTCAACTTCCGCGGCGTCGGGCGCAGCCAGGGCAAGTATGACGGCGGCTTCGGCGAGATCAGCGATGCCGCGGCGGCGCTGGACTGGATGCAGATGGTCAATCCGAACTCCTCGGGTCTGTGGATCAGTGGCTACTCCTTCGGCGCCTTCGTCGGCATGCAGCTCCTGATGCGCCGGCCGGAGATCAGCGGCTGGGTCAGCGTCGCCACGCCCGCCAGCCACTACGACTTCGGCTTCCTGGCCCCCTGCCCCTGCGGCGGCCTGATGCTGCACGGCGAAGCGGACGAGCTGGTGCCGGAGCCGTCAGTCCGGAAGCTGGTGGACAAGCTGAACACGCAGAAGAACGTCCAGGTGGATTACCGCGTGTATCCCGGGGCGGACCACGTCTTCGCAACCCATGCGGAACATGTGGGCCTCGCCATCGAGGAGCACGTGGGACAAATCTTGGCGCGCAAGGCGCTGGCGCTCGCGGCGGATTGATTACGACGTAGGGTGGATAAGCACAGCGCCATCCGCCGCCAGGGTACGTCGGCCCCTGGCGGAAGACGCTAGTGCCTTTCCGGCCCGCAATCCTGCAAGTGGCGTCCCTACGCCGGCCTGGTCTCGTGGAACCGGGTGTAGTCAATCACCCTGGTCCCATCGGGATCGGTCGAGAAGATGTCGGCAAACCGGCGTCCGAACAGCACCTCGTCCGGCAGGTAGGAATGGCGGGCGTGGACGGTCTGCGACGTCGTCTCCTCCAACCCCGTCACTGAGATCAGCAGTTCCGCATCCTCCGCGATCAGGCTTGCGGCGGTCGCCCCATGCATCGGGCTGTCCGGGCCGATGGGGTGCATGACGGTGAACGTCAGCGAAAACACCGGAGTGTGCGACCGCGCCAGCGGCAAGGTATAGAACCGCCGGAATGCGACGCCCTCCTGCGTCTGCTCGTAGCGCAGCAGCGAAACGGTGACGGCTGCCTCAAGGATCTGGCTGCTGCGTTCGTTGCCGATGCGGAAGCTGAGCGTCGGCACCCCGTTCTGCGGCGCGACCGTGGCGACCCAGCCGAACACCACCCGGGCCGTGGGCCGGCTGATGCGCGCGAACACGACGCCGGTGGACAGCGCCAGGAACACCAGCCCGGTCATCGTCTCGAACGTGACGAGCACGTTGGCATACAGCGTCGCCGGTGACATCTGGCCGTAGCCGATGGTGGCGATGGTCTGCACGCTGAAGAAGAACGCGTCGGCGAAGCTGCCGGGCCGCGCCCCGATGATCGAGCCGGGCTGCAGGAGGTATAGCCCGGCGAATACTACGTTGATTATGAAGTAGATCACGCAGCCCAGTCCGAGGAACTCCCACCAGCGCAGCGTCAGCGCCCGGTGATACAGGTCCGTCCGCCACGGAATGTGCAGCCCCACCCGCCGCACCGACTGACCCAGCCTGCGCCGCACCCTGGGGGTGGGACTCGGAGGCAAGGTGGGACGCGGAGGCCGAGGATTTTGGTCTGGCATCGCCTTCCGCTATGCAGCACCCAAGCGCCAGGCGCCAGACCCGGCCAGCACAGGATCAACCAGCCCATGCCCGCCAGCCCCTTCCTGACCGAGGCCGCCGCCCGCGGCTTCATCCACCAGTGCACCGACATGGCCGCGCTGGACGGGGCGCTGAGCGCCGGGCCGGTCGGCGGCTACATCGGCTTCGACTGCACGGCAAACAGCCTGCATGTCGGCAACCTCGTGCAGATCATGCTGCTGCGGCTCATGCAGCGGCACGGACACCGGCCGGTGGCGTTGATGGGCGGCGGCACCACCCGCATCGGCGACCCCTCCGGCAAGGACGAGGCCCGGCAGATGCTGGACGACGCCCGCATCGCCGCCAACATGGCGGGCATCCGCCGTTGCCTCTCGCCCTTCGTGCAGTTCGGCGACGGCCCCTCGGACGCCGCCATGCAGAACAACGCGGAGTGGCTGGACAAGCTCGGCTATATCGAGCTGCTGCGGGATGTCGGCCCGCACTTCACGATTGGCCGGATGCTGACCTTCGACAGCGTGCGCCTGCGCCTCGAACGCGAGCAGCCGCTGACGTTCCTCGAATTCAACTACATGATCCTGCAAAGCTATGACTTCCGCGAGCTGAACCGGCGGCATGGCGTTCTGCTGCAGATGGGCGGGTCGGACCAGTGGGGCAACATCGTGTCCGGCGTCGAG
>DASWOJ010000187.1:0-15626 GCA_036398775.1 Acetobacteraceae bacterium | reverse complement strand
CCCACCGCGCCCGGCGCCACCCCGGAAACCCGCCAGGCCGTTCCCGGCGGCGAAACCGGCGTGAAGCCCGGCGAGGCGACCGCCACCGGACTATGGGACCGCGCCAACCTGTTCGGCTCCCTGGGCGGCCTGCGCCCGGCGCTTGCGGACCGGGGCGTCACCTTCGGGCTGAACGAGGCTTTCGAGGTGCTCGGCAATCCCTCCGGGGGCGTCCGCCAGACGGCCGTCTTCGAGGGGCTGCTGCAATTCGGCGTCGGCCTGGACCTTGAGAAGCTGATCGGCCTGCCCGGCGGCACCGTCAACGTGACGGGCTACCAGATCCACGGCCGCGGCCTCAGCGCGAACGCCCTGTTCAACAACCTGCAGACCGTCAGCAGCATCGAGGCCCAGCGCGGCACCCTGCTGTTCGAGCTGTGGTACGAGCAGCAACTGTTCGAGAAGAAGCTGTCCCTCAGGGTCGGGCAGCTCGCCGCCGACCAGGAGTTCATGGTCACCCAGTATGGCGGCCTGTTCCTGAACCATACCTTTGGCTGGAGCACCCTGCCCAGCTCCGACGTGCCGAGCGGCGGGCCGTCCTACCCGCTGGCGACGCCCGGGGTGCGGGTGCGCTGGGCGCCGCGGGCTGACCTGGCGCTGCTGGTTGGCGTGTTCAACGGCGACCCCGCCGGGCCAGGGCCTGGACAGCCGCAGGCGCGGGACCCCTCGGGCACGGCGTTCCGCCTGGGCGACGGCGTGTTCGCCATTGCGGAGGCGCAGTATGGCATCAACGGCGGGGACAACCCCACGGGCCTGCCCGGCACATACAAGCTGGGCGGCTACTACGACTCGCAGCCCTTCCCGGATCAGCGGCGCAACGGCAACGGGGTCAGCCTGGCCGGACTGGGCACGGACGCCACGGGACAGCGGCGGCGCAACAACTATGGCCTGTATGGCGTCGCCGACCAGTTGCTGTGGCGGGAGCCGGGCACGAAGGACCAGGGTCTCGGCGGCTTCGTGCGACTGATGGGGGCGCCGGGGGACCGCAACCTGGTCAACTTCTATGCGGATGCCGGGGTGACGTACAAGGGGCTGATCCCTGGGCGGGACGGCGACACCGCCGGCGCAGCGGTGGGCGTGGCGCGCATCAGCGACACCGCAAGCGCGCTCGATTCGGACACCGGACGCTTCCGGGGCGGCTTCTACCCGGTCCGCCGGCACGAGACTGTGCTGGAGGTGACCTATCAGGCACAGGTCGCCCCCTGGATGCAGGTGCAGCCGACGGCGCAGTATGTCTTCAACCCGCTGGGCGGCGTCCCTGACCCGCCCAATCCGGCGCACCGGCTGCGGGATGCGCTGGTGCTTGGGGTGCGGACGGGGGTGACGTTTTAGGGGCGGATCCGGACGGGTTCGCGCCGAGCCGCGACTGTTCCCCCTCTGCCGCCGGAAGAGGGAGAGGAGACACCCCTGCGCAAGGACTGCCCAATCTTATTTGGCCCTGTTACGGTCGCCAAAATGCCACGCAAGCCACCCCGCCCCATGTCAGACCGTCCCACCTCGGAAGGGCAGGCGGTGTTCACCATCGTATCCGCCAACTACATCGCCCTGGCCGCCACGCTCATGCAGTCCGTCCGGGATCATAACCCCAGCGCCGCCCGCTTCATCGTGCTGGTGGACGCGATGCAGGACTTCCCCGGGCTGGACCTGGCGGCGGAGCTGCTGCCTGCCGACGCTTGCGGCATCGCTGGCTTCGGCAACATGGCGCTGTGGTATGACGTGATGGAGCTGAACACGGCGGTGAAGCCGTCCGTATTCCTGCACCTGTTCGGACGGGGCTTCGGCCAAGTGGCCTACCTCGACCCCGACATCCTAGTCACGGCGCCGCTGCGGCCTGTGTGGGACGGACTGGATGGTCATAGCTGCGTGCTGACGCCGCACCATCTGCAGCCGCTGCAGGATGGCCGCCATCCCAACGACCTCGCGATCATGAAGTCGGGCGTTTACAACCTCGGCTTCCTCGGCCTGCGCAACGACGAGGACGCGGCGCGGCTGGCGCGGTGGTGGGCCGACCGGCTGCTGACGGGATGCCGGGTGGACCTGCCAGGCCACATGTTCACCGACCAGCGCTGGATGGACTTGGCGCCCGCCTTCGTGCCGCGGACGCTGATCCTGCGCCACCCCGGCTGCAACCTGGCCTACTGGAACCTGCCGCACCGGGAGGTGCTCGGGTCGGCAGCCGCCGGCTTCACCGTGGACGGCCAGCCCCTGGTGTTCGCGCACTTCAGCGGCATCAGGCCGGACGATCCCGGCAGCTTTTCCAAGCACCAGAACCGCTACGCCGCCGACACGCTGCCCCCTGCAATGGCGGAGTTGTGCGAGGAGTATCGCAGCCGTGTGATGCGCAACGGCTGGGCGCGCACCGGCGCTCTGCCCTATGCCTTCAGCCGCTTCCCTGACGGCCGCCGGATCGAGCCGGTCATGCGCCGCTGGCTGTTGCGTGCATTGGATGGTGGCCGCCTGGACCCGCAGGAGCCGGTCGGCATCCCGTCCGATTTCTTCGACCACCCCGAGGACGGGGCGGCGCTGGGCGCACCGATGACCCGGCTGATGCACCAGCTTTGGCTGGACCGCCCGGACCTGCAGACGCACTTCCCGGTCGCCTCGCCCGCGGGGGCTGCGGCCTACCGAAGCTGGTTCCTGTCCGGCGAGGCCGCGGCCAGCGGCGTGGACCCGCGCAGCATTGCCGCCGCGCGCCGCCTGGGCCTGCCGCACTCGTTTCCCGCGCGGCAGCCGCCCTGGCCGCGGCTGGCCGGCACGGTCTGGTCCGGCCCGGCGGCGGCGGCGGCAGGCTTCCTGGCGGAGGACATCCGGTTCGAGCTGGACGGCGCCGCTGTCCTGCTGCCGCGCGGCCTGGCCCTTGGCTGGGAGCGCCGGGCCGACTTGCAGTACCACTTTCCCCTGCGGGATATTGGAAGCTTGAACGCCTATGTCGGCTGGTGCCTGACCAGCGGCCTGCACGAGGGCTCCGTCGCGCCGGACATGATCTCGGACGGGCTAATGGCCTGGCTGACCGAGGTTGCGCCGGACGCCGGGCCGGCAGGGGCCGACGTGCCGCCTACGCGGGCGTTGATGCTGACCCAAGGCTGTGCGCTAGGGCGCGGGGTGCTGCCGCCGGCCTCGGGCTTCCCGGGGGAGCGCACGGCGCGGCTGTCCCATGCGCTGTGGTTCGCCTATCTGGCGCCTGCTCTGCTGCGCTGGCCGGACGCCCTTGCGGCACCCGTGCGCGCCTGGTTCGCGCGGCCCAGCGAGGTGTCTGCGGCAGGCTTCACCCTCAACCGGGCTGCGCTCGTGCTGTGGTGGCTGCGTTCGGACGTGGCTGCGGCGCACCCGATGTTCGACGAAGCCTCGCGCCAGGACTATTTGCTCTGGCTGCTGCTGCACGGGCTGCGGGAGCTGGGCCTGGGCGTCGGCGACCTTGACCCGGCGCTGGCGCAGCATTTGCAGCAGGACGTGCCGCGGATGCCAGGGGTGCCCTGGTTTGCCAAGCTGCTGCACGGCTGCCGGGCGGACCTGCGGGACAGCTTCGACCTGACGACGCCGGCGGGCCGACGGGGCCTTGCTGGCTGGTGCAGCAGCTTCCTGCCGGCGGAGTATGCCGGCACACCGGCGGGGCAAGTCCTATTCCCATCCGCGCCCGCCACGGCTCCCGTGCGGGCGGCGCTGGCGCTGACGGGCTGCTGGACCGGCCAGACTGGGATCGGCGAGTTCCTCCGCGGCACCGCCATGTCCCTGCGCCGCTGCGGCTTCGACGACTTCGTGGTGGTGGACCGGCTCAGCGGCCGCATGTTCCGGGCAGACGGCTCAGCCCTCCCATCCGGCACGGCGCTACAGGTGGACCGCAACCTCGTCCACTTGAACGCCGAGACCGCGATGGAGGATTGGGCCTGGCTGCGGAAGCTGGGAGTGCAAGCCGCGCGCACGGTCGGCTGGTGGGCGTGGGAGCTGGAGGCGCTGCCGGCCTGGTGGATGGCATCCTACAGCTATTACGACGAGGTCTGGGGCATCAGCGCCTTTACCACGGCGGCACTGGCCCGGCCTGGCCTGCGCCCGGTCCGTACGGTGCCGCAGCCGGTCCACCTGCCGGACGGCTTCGTCCCGGCGCCCCGCGCCAGCTTCGGCCTGGCAGATGGCGAGGTGGTGTTCCTGTTCATGTTCGACCCCCACTCCTTTGTGGAGCGCAAGAACCCGCAGGGCGTCATCCGCGCGTTTGCCCAGGCGTTCCCCAGGGGTGACGAGCCGGTGCGGCTGGTGGTCAAGACCCACCACGGCGCCGACTTCCCGGAGGTGATGGCGGCCCTGCGTGCCCTGTCGGACGACCCCCGGGTGGAGATGCGCGACGAGTACAGCAGCCGTGAGGAGGTGCTGGGCCTGGTCGCCGCCGCCGATGCCTTCGTGTCGCTGCATCGGTCGGAGGGGTTCGGACGCGGCCCGGCGGAGGCGATGCTGCTGGGCAAGCCGGTGATCCTGACGGACTATTCCGGCACGCAGGACTTCGCGGATGCTAATGTGGCGCTACTGGTGCCGGCCAGCCTGGTGCCGGTGGCGCCGGACGAATACATCGGGGTGGAGGGGCAGCGCTGGGCCGAGCCGGACGTGGCGGCGGCCGCGGCGCACATGCGCTGGGTTGCGCGGAAGCCGGCGGCTGCCCGGGGGCTGGGCTTGCGCGCCCGGGCGCGTATCCAGGCGGCGCATGGAGCTGAGACCGTTGGGCGGCAGGTGCTGGCGGCGCTGGAGTTGAACGCCCCAAGCGGGGCAGCAGATCCGCCTGGCAAGGCACCCCGCGCCAAGGCGCCGGACGGCGCCCGGTCCAAGCCGGAGCAGCAAACGCGCCGCAAGACGGCTTGACGGCCGTGGCGGTCGTTTTCCAGCTATCCCAGGTGCTCGCGGAAGAACTCGGCCCACCTCGCGGCGGCCTGCGCCCGCCCGAACGTCGCTATGGCAGTCGCACGTCCTTTGGCGGAAACCGCCGCGCACCAGGCATGGTCGGCCAGCAGCGTCCGGAACATCGCCGCGGCGTCGTTCGCCTCGTTCACCAGGAAGCCGCTTTCCCCGTGCACGATCAGGTTGTCTATTTCATAGACGCCGGTCAGTCCTCGGGAGAAGCGTTGCCGCGCGACATGGACGACCGGGATGCCGGTCATCCAGGCCTCCACGAAGCCGAGCGTGTAAGGCGCCGGGTTGGTGCCGGTCACGAAGGCCAGACGGTGCCGGCGCAGCAGCGCCTTCTGCTCTTCCGGTCCGGCGACGCCGCGCCAGTCCGGGACGTCCCCGTTGCCCAGGCCATACAGGTCGAATGGCAGGCCGGCGATGCAGCGTTGATGGAAGTCGAAGCTCATGCCCTGGCCGCGGGCGCGGAAGTTGTTGTTGAATGTCACGACGCGCGCGGCCGTTCCGGTCCAGCCGCCCCAATCCGCCGGGTCCTTGGCAGTGCGTATAACAGCATCGGCGCCGATATAGTGCTCGATGAACCGTTCCTCCGGCGACCACCGCACGATCTTCATGCCGCGGGCGCGGAAATCCCGCATCCTGTCCTCGGCCCAGTGAAGCCCTTGGCCGATGGTCCGCCAGATGACGCTGGACCCGGCAAGCTCGTCCCAATTTTCCGCGATGAAGCTTACGTTGTGATGCACCAGGACGGCATCGAACCCGGCGCAGAACGCGCGCGACACCCGCCACTGCGTCTCGCCCCGGACCTGGGCGCAGCCTTGCGCGGCGAACGCCTCCCGGCAGGCACGGTGCCAGTCCGTTTCCGGCAAGGGTCCGCGCAGGTTGTCCGGCTTGGTGCGGCGGAAGTAGAAGCCGAGGCTGAAGACTTCGTGCCCCATGCTTTCGAACAACTGGATCTCGTCATATTCCAGGACGGGATGGACCGAGATGCACAGGATACGCACGGATCACTCCAGGCTGGGCCGGTGCGGCGCCATGCGGGCGTTACAACGGACGGGCTGCTGCCGCAACCGCGGCGCCTGAGGGCGCGCCACCTGAATACGGAGCTTCACGCGACATGAGCTGCAAGGCCATCTTCGAGCTGCTGTCGGACCTTACGCCCTATGATGTGCCGGGGTGCGGCAAGGTGCGGGTGGGATCGCCTAACGATGGCGGCTACGTCATGCTGGATCGTTTCAGGCCCTCGCAGACGGTGTTCAGCTATGGCCTGAGCTGGAACATCGCCTTCGAGGCCGACCTGGCCCGGCGCGGCCACACCGTGTTCATGTTCGACCACACCATCGAGGCGCTCCCGGAGCAGCATCCCGGCCTCAACTGGCTCAAGGAGGGCCTGGCGGCCGTCAGCGTCCCGGAGCAGCGACTGTTCACGCTGCCCGACCACCTCGCGCGGCTGGCGCCCGACGCGTGGGGCCTGATCCTCAAGCTGGACATCGAGGGTGCGGAGTGGGACGCCTTGGCTGCATTGCCGGTGGCCGTCCTGGACCGCTTCGAGCAGATCGTGATCGAGCTGCACGACTTCCGCCGGGCCGGGGAGCCTGGGTGGCGCAACCGGGCCAAGACGGTGCTGCAGAAGCTGGCGCGGGCGTTCACGGTCCACCACGTGCATGGCAACAACCATGCGCCGCTGGCGGTGGTCGGGAACATGTTCCCGGTCGCAGACGTGATCGAGGTGTCGTACGTCCGGCGTGACCTGGAGCCGCGTGCGCGGTTGTCGGCGCTGTTGCCGTCGTACTTGGATGCCCCGAACGACCCGGCGCGGCCGGAGATGCCACTTTGGTTCTTTCCGTTCGTGCCTATGGGGGACCTGGGCGGGCCGGGGGCGTTGGCGGAGGCGCAGGGGAGTGCGGTTGCACGGTTTGAGGGCGCGTCGGCGCAGACACGGCGGTAGCAGCGGTTCGTAAGTCACCGGCAGTAGAGCAGGGGAAGGACTGGACGCCTTTCCAGGTTGCCGCTGTCTGCACTGCGGAGTCTTTTGGCTGGGTTGGTCCTATGCCGCTGCTGGGGGTCTAATAGGGTTGGTTGTTGCTTCGTTACGCTCAATCTCAAAGCCCGTTTTGAAGGGCGTTGTGGGCCGGGTCCGACGGTGCGGCCGGGACGGGCGGTGCGGCGTTCCAGGCGGTTTGCCTGCGCAGGCGCAGGTCCTGCGGCAAACGGCCCTGCAGCGTGCCGAACGCACGCTCCATCCGCCCGCGCGCCTCGGGCGAGTAGGACGGGATGTGCCGGATGCCCAGTTGCGGCAGCGCCCGTCCCACCTGGGTCAGCCTCTTGTCCACTCGCCCGCCCGCCTCCGGCGTCAGGAAATCGTGCGAGCCCCGGTCGGTGTAGAACGCGCTGAACAGCCCGTAGCGGTCCCGATACAGCCCGCACATCCGGCCCAGCTCCGCCGCATCGGCACAGCGCGGCGCTGCCCGGCCCAAACGCCGGTCCCGCAAACCCTCCAAGCCCTCGAACCACACGCACAGCTGCCGGGACTGACGGCCCGACACCCCAAGCAGCTCGCCCGCCTCGTCCGCACTCAAATAGCGCCGCTTGAGCCGATTCAGCGCCTCCATGAACCGCGTCACGAACACACCCCACAACGCAGATTGCCGACCCATGCGCCACCTTAAGAACACGCAGCGAACAATCCGGACACTTCACGCGCTGCGCAACCAGGACAGATCACGCGCTCCCAGCATGTGCACAAACATCGCTTGACTTGGTGGTTGGAGCGGTCAAGGCTGGCTTGTCCATGCCGGTTCTGCCGTGTGACCGCCGGCAGGCGCTGCGGGTGTCCCCCCCCTGCGCCGGAGATGCCGCTCTAACTGGCCAGACTATCGGGGTCTAGGCTCGCCTGCCCTCCGTGATCTGGCCGGCCTGACCCGGCGCGGCGTTGCTGACTGGCTTAACCGTCCCACCCCAAGAGGCACGGAGCACGCAGGATGGACACCGCAACCAAGCCCGACGCCCTCATCACCTCCCGCGCCCCGGTCGGCGCACGCCTGCTCCGCTCGCGTGAGACCGGGATCATGGTGGCGCTGCTCATCATGGTGGCCCTGCTTTCGGCCGTGTCGCCGGAGTTCCGCACGGCTGACAACCTCTTGAACAATGCCCGCAACCTTTCCTTCGTCGGGATCGTCGCCCTTGGCCAGGCCATGGTGATGATCACCGGCGGCATTGACCTGTCCGCCGGCAGCGTTTGGGGCGTCACCGCCGTGACGACCGCGGCGCTCATGGAGCAGGGCTGGCCGACGGTGCTCGCGGTGGGCGCGGGCCTCGGCCTCGCGGCCCTGTTCGGCCTGTTCAACGGGCTGTGCGTGACCAAGCTGCGCATGCCGGCCTTCGTGCCGACCCTGGCGACGATGAGCATCGCGCGGGCGCTGGCCCTGGTGATCACCCGCGGCAAGTCCATCAACGACTTCCGTCCGGAGGGCGACCCCTTCTTCGGCCTGGGCGGCGGCGACACGTTCGGCCTGCCCAACCCCTTCCTGTTGTTCCTCGTCCTGGCCGCCCTGGCCTGGGTCGTGCTCGACCGCACCGTGTTCGGCCGCCAGCTCTATGCCGTGGGCGGCAACGAACGGGCCGGGCGCCTGAGCGGACTGGAGGTGGACCGGCTAAAGATCTCGGTTTACGTGATCTCGGCCGTGACCGCCGGCCTCGCGGGCGTGGTCGAGGTGAGCTACCTGTCCTCGGCCATCGCCAACCAGGGCCTCGGCAAGGAGTTGAGCGTCATCGCCGCGGCGGTGATCGGCGGCACCGCCCTGACCGGCGGCGAAGGCACCGTGCTGGGCGTCCTGGTGGGCACGGTGATCCTGGAAGTACTGCGCAACGGCCTCGTGCTGCTCGGCACCGACGCCTACTGGCAGGGCATCTTCGTCGGCGCGGTCATCATCCTGGCCGTGTTCATAGACCAACTGCGCAAGGGCCTCTGGCGAAGATAACGGCCCAGCTAAAAACAGAAAGAACATCCTGGGAGGGAACAACGATGACCACACGACGCAAGCTGCTCTACACGACGGGCGCTGCCGGCCTGGCGGCGGTCCTGCCGCGGGGCCTGCTGGCCCAGGAGAAGAAGAAGGTGTTCGCCCTGGTGCCGAAGCTGGTCGGCGTACCGTTCTACGCCGACGTGGAAGCCGGCTGCAAGGAACAGGCGAGCAAGATGGGCGTCGAGTGCCTGTTCACCGGGCCGACCCAGGTGGACGAGGGCGAGCAGGTGCGGGTCATCCGCGACCTCATCACCCGGGGCGTATCGGGGCTGGCCATCGCGCCGAACAACCCGGACTCCGTCGCCGCCGCCATCAACGCGGCGCAGGCGAAGGGCATCCCGGTCATCACCTTCGATTCGGACGCGCCGAAGTCGAAGCGCTCGGCATTCGTCGGCACCAACAACCGCGTCGGCGGCGAAATGGGCGGCAAGGCGTTCCGCGCGGCGCTGCCCGGGGGCGGCACCTACGCCATTATCACTGGCGGGCTGGCCGCCGCCAACCTGAACGACCGCATGGCTGGCTTCAAGTCGGCACTTGGCGACGGCTTCAAGGAGGTGGGAGGCTCGCCGTTCCCCTGCGAGGACGACAGCAGCCGGGGCATCCAGATCATGCAGGACGTTCTGGCCAAGAACCCTGGCCTGTCCGGCTTCTTCTTCGCCGGGGGCTGGCCGATGTTCGCGCCGGAGGCCTACACGAGGGCGCTGCGCAGCCGGGCGGACGACGTGAAGGCGGGCAAGTTCGTCGTGGTGTCGTTCGACTCGCAGGACCCGCAGCTTCGCCTGATTAAGTCTGGCCTCGCCACCGCCCTGGTCGGCCAGCGCCCGCGCGCCATGGGGGCGCAGTCGCTGATCGTGCTCAACGCCCTGCTGGCGAAGCAGAGCGTGGAGCCGGTCTATGACACGGGGGTGGACCTGATCGACGCGAAGAACGTGGACCAGTTCCTTGGCAAGTAGCCGGGGCAAGTAACTGGGGCAAGCAGCGCGCATCATCGGCCGGGGAACGTAGGGGGGCAGCCGTGGCGGCACTGCTGGACGTCGAGAACGTGTCCAAGACCTTCCCCGGCGTGAAGGCGCTGCAGGATGTATCCTTCGCCGTGGAGGCCGGCACCGTGCACGCCGTGATGGGCGAGAACGGCGCGGGCAAGTCCACGCTGATGCTGTGCATCGCCGGGGTTCAGCGCCCGGACCCCGGCGGGCGGCTGGTCTTCGAGGGCATGCCGCTCGACCTGCACAGCACCCGCGATGCCAACCGCCACGGCATCGCCATCGTGTTCCAGGAGCTGAACCTCGCCCCCAATCTCTCGGTTGCCGAGAACATCGCACTGGGCCGGGAGCCGCGCCTCGGCGGCATTTTCGTAAACCGCGCCGCCATGCGCGGCGAAGCGCGCCGGGTCCTGCACCGGCTGGGCATTGACCTCGATCCGGACACCCGGCTCGGCAGCCTGACCATCGCGCAGCAGCAGATCGTCGAGATCTGCAAGAGCCTCGTGCACCAGCCCCGGCTGCTGATCCTGGACGAACCCACGTCGAGCTTGTCCGAGGCCGAAACGCTGGTGCTGTTCCGGGTGATCGCCGACCTCAAGCGGGAGGGGGTGACGATCCTCTACATCTCCCACCGGATGCGGGAGGTATTCGCGCTGTGCGACGCCGTCACCGTGCTGCGGGACGGCAAGCACGTGCGGACGATGCCGCTGGCCGGGACCGATCAGGACGAGATCGTGCGCCTGATGGTCGGCCGCGACCTGGCTGCCGTCCAGCGCGTGCCGCCGTCCCAGGAGGAACGGCCCGTGGTGCTATCCGTCCGCGGCCTGACACGCGCGCCGCAGTATCGCGACATCAGCTTCGACCTGCGGCGCGGCGAGATCGTCGGCCTGGCCGGGCTGGTCGGCGCGGGACGGTCGGAAACGGCGCTCGGCGTGTTCGGCGCGCCGCCGCCGGATGCGGGCGAGGTGTGGCTCAACGGCGCGCGCATCACCGTGGACCGACCGCTCACCGCCATGCGGCACGGGATCGGCCTGGTGCCGGAGGACCGCAAGGGCCAGGGCCTCGTGCTGATGCACGGCGTCGGGGACAACCTGACGCTCGCGGCGCTGCGGCGCTTGTCGAATGGCGGCATGATCAACTTCGCGGCGGAGCGGGGGGTCGTGGACAAGTACGTGCAGCGCCTGCGGGTGAGGACGCCGAGCCGGGACCAGGTGATCGGGCTGCTGAGCGGCGGCAACCAGCAGAAGGTGGTGCTGGCGAAGTGGCTGGCCACGCACCCCGCCGTGCTCATCATAGACGAGCCGACGCGGGGCGTGGACGTCGGCGCCAAGGCGGAGATCTACGCCCTGATGCGCGAGCTGGCGGCCGACGGGCTGGCGATCCTGGTGATCTCGTCAGACCTGCCGGAGGTGCTGACCATCTCCGACCGGGTGCTGGTGATGCGCGAGGGCCGCATGATGGGCGAGCTTTCGCATGCCGAGGCCACGGAGGAGCGGATCATGGCACTGGCGGCGCTGGAGAAGGCCGCGTGAGATGGCCGGCCATAGTCCATGTGAATCGGTGCGCGTGAATTGCGGCCCATGCGAAGCCGGTGAGCGGCGGGCGCCGGCGCGCTATCGGATCGCAACCCCTTGACCGGGGATCACCGGGGGCGACGGCTGCCCCCGGCCCTTTCCGGCGCAAATCCACCACCGCGAAAGGACTGGCATGATCGGGACTGGCATGATCGGGTTCGCTCTCCTTGGCTGCGGCCGGATCGGTAGGGTGCACGCCCGCAACATCGCAGCGCATCCGCGGGCCGAGCTGGTGTCCTGCTACGACGTCGCCGCCGGAGCGGCGGAGGACACCGCCCGGACGCTCGGCGGGCAGGCGGCAGGCTCGGTCGAGGAAATCCTCGCAGACAGCCGGGTCCGGGCCGTGTTGATCGCGTCCTCGACCGGCACCCACGTCCACCTGATCACGCAGGCGGCCAAGGCCGGCAAGGCCGTGCTGTGCGAGAAGCCGGTGGACCTCGACATGGCGCGGGTCGAGGCGTGCTGGCGTGAGATCGCCCCGCTGCGCCCGCTGGTGGCGATCGGCTTCAACCGGCGTTTCGACCCATCGTTCAGGTCGCTGCGCGGCCGCATCCTGTCCGGCGAGATCGGGACGCTGGAGCAGGTCGTCATCACCAGCCGCGACCCGTCGCCCCCGCCGGCCCAGTATGTCGCCGCCTCGGGTGGGCTGTTCCGCGACATGACCATCCACGACTTCGACATGGCCCGTTACCTCGCCGGCGAGATCGTCGAGGTGCAGGCGATGGGTGCCAACCTGATTGAACCGGCCATCCGCGACGCGGGCGACATAGATGCCGCAATGGTCGTCATGCGTGCGGCGTCCGGGGCGCTGGTCCACATCAACAACAGCCGGCGCTGCGCCTACGGCTACGACCAGCGTGTCGAGGCGTTCGGTGCGACGGGCATGCTTCTCGCCGGCAACCGCCACCCGACGACGGTGGAGGCGTGGGGCGCCGGGCGGACCCATGCCCAGGATCCCGTGCTCGACTTCTTCATCGAGCGCTACCGCGACGCCTATCAGGCCGAGCTGGATCAATTCATCGAGTGCGTGGAGGGTGGCGCCGCGCCGCTCGCGGGCTTTGCCGAGGGACGCGAGGCGCTGCGCCTGGCCGACGCCGCGTTTGAAAGCCTCAGAACCGGCGGGACCGTGCGGGTGGCGCCAGCCGGGGTTGCGGCGGAGCAGGAGGCGGCAGCGTGAGCGCCGGCGGTGCCGTCCGCCTCACCGCGGCGCAGGCCGTCGTGCGCTACCTCGCGGCCCAGCGCACCCTGCTGGACGACGGGACGGAGGCGCCGCTGTTCGCCGGCTGCTGGGCCATCTTCGGCCACGGCAACGTCGCCGGGATGGGCGAAGCCCTGCATGCCGCCCGCGCAGCCTTTCCTACCTTCCGTGGGCACAACGAGCAGGGCATGGCGCTGGCCGCCGTGGCCTATGCGAAGGCGCGGAACCGGCGGCAGATGATGGCCGTCACCACATCCATCGGCCCGGGGGCGATGAACCTGCTGACGGCGGCGGGGGTTGCCCATGTCAACCGGCTGCCGGTGCTGTTCCTGCCAGGCGACGTGTTCGCCAGCCGCCGGCCTGACCCGGTGCTGCAGCAGCTTGAGGCGCCCGGCGACGCCACCGCCAGCGTGAACGACTGCTTCAAGCCGGTGTCACGCTACTGGGACCGCATCACCCGTCCGGAGCAACTGCTGGTCGCGCTGCCGCGCGCAATCGCCGTCCTGACCGACCCGGCGGATTGCGGCCCGGCCACGCTCTGCCTTTGCCAGGACGTGCAGGCCGAGGCCTGCGACTATCCCGAAGCGTTCTTCGCCCCCCGGCTGCACCGCCCGCGCCGGCCCGGCGCCGACCCGGCGGACCTGTCCCGTGCCGCCGGCCTGCTTCGGGACGCGAGCCGGCCCTTGATCGTCGCCGGCGGCGGCGTGCTGTACTCCGGAGCGGTGGACGCGCTGAAAGGCTTCGCCGCCCGGCACCGCGTTCCCGTGGCGGAAACCCAGGCGGGCAAGGGTGCGATGCCCTGGGACCATCCCCAGGCCGTTGGCTCCATCGGCGTGACCGGGTCCTCGGCCGCCAACGCCCTGGCGCGTGAGGCGGACGTGATCCTTGCGGTGGGCACGCGGCTGCAGGACTTCACGACCGGGTCGCGGGTGCTGCTGCCGGGCCGTGCCGGGCTGATTGGGCTGAACGTCGCGGCCTTCGACGCTGGCAAGCATGGCGCCGCGCCGCTGATCGGCGACGCCCGGCGCACGCTGGACGAGTTGGGCGTGGCGCTGGGGGATTATGCCGCATCGTCCGCCTGGCAGGCGCGCACGGCGGAGCTTGCAGCGGAGTGGAACGCGGCGGTGGACGCGGCCACCGCGCCGGGCAACTTGGAGCTGCCGACCGACGCGCAGGTACTCGGCGCGGTCAACCGGGCCGCCGGGCCGGACGGGATCGTGGTCTGCGCCGCGGGCGGCCTGCCGGGCGAGCTGCACAAGCTTTGGCGCACGGCTGCCCCGGGCGGCTACCACCTGGAGTACGGGTTTTCCTGCATGGGCTACGAGATCGCCGGCGGCCTCGGCGTGAAGATGGCCCATCCCGGGCGCGAGGTGTTCGTGATGGTGGGGGACGGCAGCTACCTCATGCTCAACTCGGAGCTGCACACCTCGGTGATGCTGGGGCGCAAGCTGGTCGTCACCGTGCTGGACAACCGCGGCTATGGCTGCATCAACCGCCTGCAGCGGGCGTGCGGCGGCGCGTCGTTCAACAACCTGCTCGCCGACGTGGACCACCGGGCGGACGAGACCTGGGTGGACTTTGCCGCCCATGCGCGGTCGCTCGGCGCCCGGGCGGAAACGGTGGACGGCATCGCCGGGCTGGAGGCGGCCCTTGTGCGCGCAAGGGCGTCGGACCGTACCACGGTGGTCGTGATCGCCACCGATCCGCTGCGCACCACGGCCGAAGGCGGCGCCTGGTGGGACGTGGCGGTGCCCGCCGTGTCGGAGCGCGGCGAGGTGCAGGACGCGCACGCGGCCTACGTGCTGGCCCGCGCGGCCCAGGCGATGGGCTAGGGGCGATGACAGTCCAGATCGGCACCAACCCGATTGCCTGGAGCAACGACGACATGCCGGAGCTGGGCGGCGACACGCCGCTGGAAACCTGCCTCGCCGAAGCGCGGCAGGCCGGTTTCACCGGCATCGAGAAAGGCAACAAGTTCCCCAATGACCCCGTCACGCTGCAGCGGGTGCTGGCCCGGCACGGCCTAAGCTTCGTGTCCGGCTGGTATGGCGCGGAGCTGCGCCGCCGCACCGTCGCGCAGGAGATCGAGGCCATGCGGCCCCACATGGACCTGCTACGCGCCTGTGGCTGCGGGGTGATGGTGTTCGCCGAAATCTCCGGCACGGTGCAGGGCAGCCGCGGCACGCCCGTTGCCGACCGGCCGGTGATGACGGAAGACGAGTGGCCGGTGTTCCTGGGCCGGCTGGGCGAGCTTGGCGACGGGATGGCGGCGCAGGGCGTGCGGATCGCCTTCCACCACCACATGGGCACCGTGATCGAGACGGCGGCGGAGATAGACCGGCTGATGGAGGGCACGCCGCCAAGCGTCGGCCTGCTGTTCGACACGGGACACCTGACCTTTGCCGGCGAGGACCCGGCTGCCGTATCGCGGCGCTGGGCGCACCGGATCAACCACGTCCATGCCAAGGACGTGCGCCCCGGCGTGCTGGCCCGTGCTCGGTCGGAGCGGTGGAGCTTCCTCGATTCTGTCGTCGCGGGCGTGTTCACCGTGCCTGGGGATGGCGCGGTCGAGTTCGTCCCCGCCCTGCAACCCGTCGCCGCGGCGGGCTACGGCGGCTGGCTGATCGTCGAGGCCGAGCAGGACCCGGCCCGTGCCCACCCCCTCACCTATGCACGCAAGGGCTACGCCGCCCTGCGCGAGGCGGCCGAGGCGGCGGGTTTCAGCGTCGCTTGAACGGCGGCGGCGCGCGTGAAGCACGTGTGGACATCGGGTAATCGCGGTGGGGGCCTAGGTCCTCCATGATGCTGCGATCCGGGCGCTGTTGCCCGGCGGTTCGCACCATGGGAGGCGGTTCGATGACCCAATTTGTTGGTTTGGACGTGTCGCAGAAGCTGACGGCGATCTGCGTCGTGGACGAGGCTG
>DASWOJ010000186.1:0-2121 GCA_036398775.1 Acetobacteraceae bacterium | reverse complement strand
GCCGCAGCTCAGGGCGATGGCGATCATGGCGCGCTGGCGCAGGCCGCCGGAGAGTTCGTGCGGGTAGGCGTCGAGGCGCCGGGCGGCTGCAGGGACCTTGACCAGTTCCAACATCTCCAGCGCCCGGGCGCGCACCTCCGCCCGGGTGCCGCCCTTGTGGCGGCTGATCATCTCGGTGAGGTGCTGGCCGATGGTGTAAACGGGATCGAGCGCGGTCATCGGCTCCTGGAACACCATCGAGACGGTGCCGCCGCGGAAGCTTCGCAACGCGGCGCCGTCCAGGGCCATCACGTCCTGCCCGGCGACGGCGACGCGGCCGGCGACCTGCGCGCGCTTGGGCAGCAGGCGCATCAGGGCCCGCAGGGTGACAGACTTGCCGGAGCCGGATTCGCCGAGCAGGCACAGCACCTCGCCTGCGCGGAGGCTGAAGGTGGCGCCGCTGACCGCGTTCACGGTGGCCTCGCGCCCGGTGAAGCGGACGGACAGGTCCTGCACCTCCAGCAGCGGCGGGCCGGCGGTCCCGTTCAGCGGGGCGCCGTTCATCGGACCGTCCATCATGCCGTCCCCGCCAGGCTGTGGCCTGAGGCCGGGTCGGTCATGTGGCAGGCGGCGACGTGGGAGGCGCGGTCCCTCCACTCGCCCAGCACGGGGGCGTTGGCCTCGCAGACCGCCTCCGCATGGGAGCAGCGGGTGCGGAAGCGGCAGCCGGAGGGGGGCGCGATCGGGCTGGGCGGGTCGCCGACGATGGGGGGCGCCTCGATCCGCCGGGTGCTGTCCATGGACAGGCGGGAGCCGAGCAGGGCGCGGGTGTAGGGGTGGCGCGGGGTGGCGAACAGTTCTGCGGCGGGGCCTAGCTCCACTACCTGGCCGAGATACATCACCAGCACCCGGTCGCTGATGTAGCGGACGACGTTCAGGTCGTGGCTGATGAACAGGTAGGTCAGGTTCAGGGTGCGCTTAAGTTGGCGCAGGAGGTTGAGCACCTGGGCCTCGACCGACTTGTCCAGCGCCGACACCGCCTCGTCCAGGATCACCATGCGCGGACCCATCGCCAGGGCGCGGGCGATGTTGACGCGCTGTTTTTGGCCGCCTGAGAGTTCGTGCGGGTAGCGGGGGCCGAACAGGTCGGGGCGCAGGCCGACCTTGACCAGGATATCCTGGGCGACCCGGCGGGCCTCGGCGCGGCCGGCGCCGTTCACCATCGGGCCGAAGGCGACGGAGTCCTGCACCGGCATGCGGGGGTTCAGCGACGAGTAGCTGTCCTGGAACACCATCTGCACCTGCCGGCGCAACTGCGCGACGGTGATGCCGCGGGGCGCGTCCACCACATCGCCGTCGAACACCAGCTCGCCGGCGTCGGGGCGGACGAGGTGGAGCAGCAGCCGGGCCAGGGTGGACTTGCCGCAGCCGGATTCGCCGACGACGCCCAGGGTCTCGCCCTTGAACAAGGTGAACGACACGCCGTCCACGGCGCGCACCACGGCGCCCTGCCAGCCCTTGACCCGGAAATGGCGCTGCAGGCCGCTGGCGATCAGCATGGGTTGCGCCGGGCCGCCGCGGTCGCGGGCGTCCACGTGCGGGTCGGCCAGGGTGGCGCTCATGCCTATGACCTCGCGCTTCGGCCTGTCAAACCGTCATTGCGAGCCGCGCTTGCGGCGTGGCAATCCAGGGGCCGATGGCACGGTGCCTGCTGCGCGGGATTGCCGCGTCGCTGGGCCCTTCGCAATGACGGACCAGAGGCAATGGCAGTCGGTATCATCATCCGCGCACGTCCATCGCGGCGCGCACGCCGTCGCTGACCAGGTTGAAGCAGATGGAGGTCACGAAGATCGCCGCCCCCGGCAGGGCGCAGCCGATGGGGTCCACATACAGGGACTGCCGCAGGGTGCTCAGCATCAGGCCCCAATCCGGTTCCGGCGGCTGCACGCCCAGGCCCAGGAAAGACAGGCCGGAGGCGAGCAGGATGCTGACGCTGACCAGGCTGGAGGCGTAGATGAACACCGGGCCCAGCACGTTGCCTAGGACGTGGTGGCGGATGATGGTCAGGGTGCCGGCGCCGCTGGCCCGCGCGGCCTCGATGTAGTCGAGGTTCTTGACCTGTGCCGTCGCGGTCTCGGCGAC
>DASWOJ010000185.1:0-3834 GCA_036398775.1 Acetobacteraceae bacterium | reverse complement strand
TTACGTGCTGGAGAGCTTCCTGCACGCCCTGATCTGGGCCGGCATCCTGGCCATCGCCACCTGGCCGCTCTACTGGCGGACCCAGGCCCGATTCGGCGCCGGACGCCACGATATCCTGATGCCGCTGCTGTTCACCGTCGGCGCCACGCTGGTGTTCGTGGTGCCGCTGGTGCTGGTGGCCTTGCAGGCCGGGCACGAGGCAGCGACGATCATCGGCTGGATCAACGAGACCCGGCGGCATGGCGTTGCGCCCCCGGATTGGCTGGCCCACCTGCCCCTGGCCGGGCCGCAGGCGTCGGCATGGTGGGATGCCAACCTGGCGCATCCGGATGGCGCCTCCGCCCTGCTTGGCCGGCTGGACCGGACGGACATGCTGCAAACCGGGCGCCGCGTGGGCGAGCAGGTGGCGCGCCGGGGCGTGCTGTTCGGCTTCACCCTGGTGACGCTGTTCTTCCTGTATCGTGACGGCACCGGGCTGATAGGGTGCATGCAAGTTGCCAGCCGCCGCCTGGTCGGACGGCACGGAGAGGAAGTCGGGCGGCAGATCGTCGCCTCCATCCACGGCACGGTGAACGGCATGGTTTTGGTGGGCTTGGGCGAGGGATTGCTGCTGGGCATCGGCTACACCCTGGCAGGCGTGCCGCACCCGGTGCTGCTGGGAGCGCTGACGGCGGTTGCTGCCATCATCCCGATGGGCGCACCCGTCATCCTGGCAGTGGCCTCCCTGCTGGCGCTGGCATCCGGCAGCACGACGGCCGCCATCGCGCTGTTCGTCGTCGGCATGATTCTCATCTTCGTCGCCGACCACGCCATACGCCCGGTGCTGATCGGCGGCGCGACCCAACTGCCCTTCCTGTGGGTGCTGCTGGGCATCCTGGGCGGGGTCGAGACCTTCGGGCTGCTGGGCCTGTTCCTCGGCCCGGCCATCATGGCGGCGCTCATCCTCCTCTGGCGGGATTGGACGGAGGATGCGAAGGTCGAGGCAACTGCATCTCAAACATCCGACGCGCGATGAGGCTCCCATGGACAATCCTGCGCCCATAGACGTCGCCACGTCCGATACCGGCACCTGGCGGGCGCGCATCATGGCCAAGCTGACCTACCAGGTCGGCAAGTCGCCGATCACGGCCAGCGAGCGCGACTGGTTCGTCGCCACCGCGCTGGCCGTGCGGGACACCATCGTGGACCGCTGGTTCGACAGCACCCGGAGCACCTACGAAACCGGCGCGAAGCGGGTTTACTATCTCTCCCTGGAGTTCCTGATCGGCCGCCTGCTGTTCGACTGCATCGGCAACCTCGGCCTGCTCGACCCGGTGCGCGCGGCGCTCGCCGCCGAGGGCGTGGACCTCGACCGCATCAAGGAGCAGGAACCGGACGCCGCCCTCGGCAACGGCGGCCTGGGACGCCTCGCCGCCTGCTTCATGGAAAGCATGGCGACCCTGGGCATCCCTGCCTTCGGCTACGGCATACGCTACGAGCACGGCCTGTTCCGCCAGGTCCTGCAGGACGGCGTGCAGGAGGAGCTGCCGGAGGACTGGCTGCGCTTTGGCAACCCCTGGGAGTTCGAGCGGCCGGAGGTCGCCTACCCCATCGGCTTCGGCGGCACCGTCGGCGCGCAGACCCATCCGGACGGGCGCACCGCCTACCTCTGGAACCCGGCGGAAACCCTGTCCGCCATCGCCTACGACACACCGGTCATCGGCGGCGAGGCCGCGACCGGCGCCGGCCAGCACGCCAACACCCTGCGCCTGTGGTCCGCCCGCGCCGGGCAGCCGATGCACCTGGACGACTTCAACCGCGGCGACCACGTGGGCGCCCTGCGCGACCGCGTCCGCACGGAGGCCGTCTCCCGCGTGCTGTATCCCGGCGACGAGAGCGACTCCGGCCAGGAGCTGCGGCTGCGCCAGGAGTTCTTCTTCGCCTCGGCCTCCCTGCAGGACCTGCTGCGCCGCCATGTCGAGCAGTTCGGCGATGTGGCGACGCTCCCCGACAAGGCCGCGATCCAGCTCAACGACACCCACCCCGCCATCGGCGTCGCCGAGCTGATGCGCCTGCTGCTGGACGTGCACGGCGTCGAGTGGAACGAGGCCTGGCGCATCACCGTCGCCACCTTCGGCTACACCAACCACACCCTGCTGCCGGAGGCGCTGGAAACCTGGGCCGTGCCGCTGATGGAGCGCCTGCTGCCCCGGCACATGCAGATCATCTACCTGCTGAACGGCCGCCACCTGGAGGGCGTGCGCGTGTCCCTGGGCGGCGCCACCGGCCCAGCGGCGGACCAGCTCCTGCGCGCGGCGTCCGTCATTGACGAGCGGCACGGACGCAGGGTCCGCATGGGGCACCTGGCCTTCATGGGGTCGCACTCGATCAACGGCGTGTCGGCGCTGCACACCGCCCTGATGCAGCAGACGGTGTTCGCCGACCTGAACGCCATCTACCCCGGACGCATCAACAACAAGACCAACGGCATCACCTTCCGCCGCTGGCTGCACCGCGCCAACCCCGGCCTGACCCGGCTGATCGTGGACGCCATCGGCCCCCGCATGCTGCACGATCCCGAGGCGCTGCAGGACCTGCGGTCCCACGCCGCGGACCCCGCCTTCCAGGCGGCCTTCAAGCGGGAGCGGCAGGGACGCAAGGACGCGCTGGCCGCGCTGATCGCCGAGCGCGTCGGCATCGCCGTGGACCCGCACGCGATGTTCGACGTGCAGATCAAGCGCATCCACCTATACAAGCGCCAACTGCTCAACGTGCTGCACGCCGTCGCGCTGTATAACGCGATCCGGGCGGAGCCGACGCAGGACTGGGCGCCGCGGGTCAAGATCTTCGCCGGCAAGGCCGCGCCGGGCTACAAGCTGGCGAAGCAGGTGATCCGCCTGGCGCACGACGTGGCCCAGGTCGTGAACGGCGACCCCTCCGTCGCCGGCCGGCTCAAGATCGTCTTCCTGCCGAACTACAACGTGAGCCTGGCCGAGCAGATCATCCCCGCCGCCGACCTGTCCGAGCAGATCAGCACCGCGGGGATGGAGGCGTCGGGGACAGGCAACATGAAGCTGGCGCTGAACGGGGCCGTCACCATCGGCACCCTGGACGGCGCCAACGTGGAAATCCGCGACCGGGTCGGCGCCGCCAACATCTTCATCTTCGGCATGACCGCCGAGCAGGTCGCCGCCCGCACCCGGCGGGGCCTCGCGGCACATGAGGACGTGGCGGCCTCCCGCGCGCTGTCCCAGGCGCTGCAGGGCATAAGCTCCGGCGTGTTCTCGCCGGGCGAGCCGGACCGCTATGCCGGGCTGATCGCCGACATGCTGGAGCGCGACACCTTCCTGGTCGGCGCCGACTTCGAAAGCTACCTGGCGCAGCAGCGGATCGTCGCCAGCACCTGGCAGGACCCGGCGGCCTGGTGGTACAAGTCGGTCATGAATACCGCAGGGGTCGGCTGGTTCTCCTCCGACCGCACGATCAGGGAATACGCCGACGAGGTTTGGGGGGCGAAGTCCACCCTGGGAGGTCCCGCATGATACCGCCCTTCCCCGCACGCTCCCTCGGCGCCGCCGCGTCCAGCGCGCCGCTGGCCCGCTACGCCATGGCCTACGTGCTCGCCGGCGGGCGCGGCAGCCGGCTGATGGAGATGACGGACGTGCGCGCCAAGCCCGCCGTCTATTTCGGCGGCAAGTCGCGCATCATAGACTTCGCGCTGTCCAACGCGCTCAACTCCGGCATCCGGCGCATCGGCGTCGCCACCCAGTACAAGGCGCACAGCCTGATCCGCCACCTGCAGCGCGGCTGGAACTTCTTCCGGCCCGAGCGCAACGAAAGCTTCGACATCCTGCC
>DASWOJ010000184.1:0-40803 GCA_036398775.1 Acetobacteraceae bacterium | reverse complement strand
CGCCGCCTGCATGAGAACCTGGCCCGGCTGGCCCTGCCGGTGGAGGTCGTCCAGGCCGACGCCCTGGCCTGGACGCCCCCTGCCCTCCTGGACGCCGTGCTGCTGGACGCCCCGTGCAGCGCCACCGGCACCATACGCAGGCATCCCGACGTGATGCGCCTGAAGCGCCCGCGCGACGTGGCGGACCTCGCCGCCGGGCAGGACCGCCTGTTGGCTGCCGCGGCCGGGATGCTGCGGCCAGGCGGTCGGCTGGTCTATGCCGTCTGCTCCTTGCAGCCTGAGGAGGGCATGGCCCGCGCCGCCGCCGTGCCGCCGGGGTTGCATCCGGACCCGGTGCGCCCGGAGGAGCTGCCGGACCTCCTCGGGGCGCTGACGCCGGAGGGCTGGGTCCGCACCCATCCTGGAATATGGGCGGAGCACGGGGGGATGGACGGATTCTTCATCGCGCGCTTCGTGCGCGCCGAGGGCTGATCCTGCAGGCTCCTCCCTGCGCCGGCCCGCGGACGCCGTGGCCCACACCATGAGGCCCGGGGAAGGCCGGAATGCAACCGTATCCCGTCGGTGTCGTTTGTAACAATGCTGCCGCTATGCCGTCCCAGACGCCGGAAGGTTGGCGCAGCGACATGCAAACAAGCGCCCCCCACGGAGCGGCGGCGCTTTCCCTAGGTGGAGCGAAGCCAAGATGAACCGCAGAACGGCGTTGCCGGCGTGCCTGGCCCTGATGGGATTGAGCCTGGGCCTGCTTCCACTGCAGCCTGCCCAGGCTGCCAGCCTGGGGGGCGCGACGTTGCCAGACACCTACTCGGCAGGCGGGCAGACTCTTGTGCTGAATGGCATAGGCCTCCGCACCCTGACGGTGTTCAATGTCAAGGTTTATGCTGCGGCGCTGTACTTGCCGAAGAAAAGCGGCGACGCCCAAGCCATCATGGCCTCGCCAGGGGCAAAGGTCATCCTGATGCAGTTCCTGCACGCGGCGTCCAAGTCCCAGATCGAGAAGCAGTATCGCGAAGGGGAGGCCAAGAATTGCGGCCACGGCGAATGCGCGCAGTCGGACGCGGGCGACTTCGAGAAGCTGATCGCAGCCACGCCAGCCGCGGCGGTCGGCGACACGCTGACCTATGTCCTGTCGCCGCGCGGCGTGCGGGTGCTGTTCAACAACCGGGTGATCGGCGACTTCGCCAATCCGGACCTTGGGTTGCGCCTGCTGGCCGGGTTCATCGGCAGCGCGCCTCCATCTGAGGACTTGAAGCGGCGCCTGTTGGGACAATCGGGGTAGTGCCGCTGCTGCGTGGGGATTGTTGGGGCTGACCTCCGTAGGCTGAAGCCATGTCGCTGCCTTGCATGCCCGCACCGCCCTGCGCGACGTTGCGGAATGGGTTCCATTCCGGCCGGGGACGCCGCGCGGCCTGCTGGGATGAAGCCATAAGGACGGCACGCGCCGAATACCCGTTTGGGAGGCCAGGTCCCGAAGGCAAATTGCCTGTTGTTCGTCCATGCGGGACGCGCTCGAATCGCCTGGTTGATCCAGCGCATGCCCCGTCGCCGCTGCGTCCGGGGCCGTCTTCGTTTTGAGGCATCCGGCAGCCACCTTTAAAGCATCCGGCAGTCACCCTGGCCTTTGCATAAGCAGTAACCCCCCCTAGAACCTTCGCCATGATCAGCCCAGCTTCCGCCCAGGACACCGCCTGGCCCCCGCCGGGCACCACCATCGCCCCCAGCCTCCTGGCCGCCGACTTTGCCCGCCTGGGCGAGGAAGCCGCAGATGCCGCCGCCGCCGGGGCAGGATGGCTGCACCTGGACATCATGGACGGGCATTTTGTACCCAACCTGTCATTCGGCCCGGCGGTGCTCAAGGCGTTGCGCGCCAAGTCCGGCCTGCCCTTCGACGTCCACCTGATGATCGCGCCGGCCGATCCCTACATTCCTGCGTTCGCCGAGGCCGGGGCGGACCACATCATCGTCCATGCCGAAGCCGGGCCGCACCTGCACCGTTCGCTGCAACTTATCCGCTCGCTTGGCAAGCGCGCCGGAGTGGCGCTGAACCCGGGCACACCGGCGGAGGCCGCAGCGCCGGTGTTGGAACTGGCCGACCTGATCCTGGTGATGACCGTCAACCCGGGTTTCGGCGGGCAAGCTTTCCTGCGCGACCAACTGCCCAAGATCGCGCAGGTGCGGCACATGATCGGCAGCCGGCCCATCGCGTTGGAGGTGGATGGCGGCATCACGCCGGACACCGCGCCGCTGGTGGTGCAGGCTGGCGCCGGGGTGCTGGTGGCGGGGACCGCGGTGTTCGCGGCGCCAGACCGTGCCGCGGCGATTTCGGCCATGAAGGGGCACGCCTGATGAAGCCTAGCCGGTGGGCGCGCGACGCCCGGCGCGCCATCTCCCGCATGCCCAGCATCCGCATGGGCCGCATCCCCGATGCTCCTGCCCTGGCCGTGCGGGATCCCTGGCCCGGCATCCCCGCCCGCGGCGCCAGCCTGTTGCGGGACGAGATGGAATTCGGCGGCGCCGTACGCGCCCTGGCGCCCGGCGGCTGGGCTGACGCGTCTGGGCACGAGTTGCTGCGCGCCCATGCCCATGGCTTCACCTGGCTGCGCGACTTGCGCGCCCTGGGCACCGATGCCGCCCGCGCCCGTGCCCGGCTGCTGGTAGGCGACTGGATGGCGGCAGGCGGGCTGGAGCGGTTGGCGCAGCGCCCGGACGTCACCGGCGCGAGGATCGCGGCGTGGCTGGGCCATTACGACTTCTTTGCCGCCAGCGCCGATGATGCCTTCCGCAGCAAGCTGATGGGACGGCTGGTCGCCGACGCCCGGATGCTGGCCGCGTCCCTGCCTGGCGAGGAGATGGACGCCCGGGCGCTGACGGCGCTCAAGGGCCTGGTCGCGGCGGCGGTGGCGCTGCCGGACCATGCGGCGTTCCTGACCCGCGCCCAGCGCTACCTGCCGCAGGAGATCGCGCGCCAGGTGCTGCCGGACGGCTGCCATGCCGAGCGTAGCCCGGCGGCCCAGCTCGCGGCGTTGCAGGACCTGATCGAGATGCGCGCCCTGATGCAGTCGTCGCAAATCCAGCCGCCGGCGGCGCTGTCATCGGCCATCGAGCGGATGGCCCCGGCGTTGCGCGCGATGCGCCACGGCGATGGCGGGCTGGCGTTGTTCAACGGAGCCAGGGAGGAGCAAGGCGCGCTGGTGGAGCTGGTGCTGACCCAGGCCGGGCGCGGCGGACGCGCGCCAGCCGGGCTGACAGAGGGCGGGTTCCACCGTTTGCAGGCCGGACGCAGCGTGCTGGTGGTGGACTGCGGCGCGCCGCCGCCCCCAGGGCTGGACCGCACGGCCCATGCCGGCACCCTGTCCATGGAGCTGTCGGTCGGCAAGGAGCGGCTTGTCGTCAATTGCGGCGCGGCGCCCACGGGCAGCCCGGCCTGGCGCGACGCCGCCCGCTCCAGCGCCGCGCATTCCACCCTGGTGATCGCCGACACCAACTCGTCGGAGCTGAAGCCCGAAGGGCTGGGCCGCCATCCCGGCCAGGTGGATGTGCAGCGGCAGGAGGCCAACGGCGCGCACTGGCTGGAGGCGAGCCACGATGGTTACCAGGCGCCGTTCAAAGCGCTGCACCGCCGGCGCTTGTATATGGCTGAAAGCGGCGACGACGTGCGTGGGGAGGATGCGGTGGAGGGTCCGGAGCCGCGGGCCTATGCCGTACGCTTCCACCTGCACCCCGGCGTCGCGGCAACGCCGCAGGGAGATGGCGAGAGCATCATGCTGCGCCTGCCCTCCGGCGGCACCTGGCGCTTCCGGGCAGAAGGCGCGAAGGTATCGCTGGAGGAGAGCATCTATCTTGGCGGCGCCGAGCCGCAACCGAGCCAGCAGGTCGTCTTGAGCGGACAAGCGGACGGGGCGCAGCAGGCGAAGTGGGCGATCACCAAGGTGGCGTGACATGGCGCTGCCCTTCTCCCTCTGGGAGAGAGTTGGGGTGAGGGGGGCCGGCACGCACGGCCCCATCCCCGGCATCGCAGACAAGGAGTTCAATCATGCGAGCCATTGGATACCGCGAGCCTGGGGACATCGGGCGTGACGACGCCCTGACCGACATCGAGCTGCCTATGCCGGAGGCGACGGGCCGGGACATCCTGGTCCAGGTCCGCGCCGTGTCGGTCAACCCGGTGGACACGAAGGTGCGCAAGAGCAGCAAGCCCGAGCTGGAGGAATGGAAGGTGCTGGGCTGGGACGCCGCGGGAGTCGTGTCTGCCGCCGGGCCCGACGCAACGCTGTTCCGGCCAGGGGACGAAGTGTTTTATGCCGGCGCCATCGGACGGCCCGGCACCAACAGCGAGTATCACCTTGTGGACGAGCGCATCGTCGGCGCCAAACCGCGGACGCTGGACTGGGCCGCCGCTGCGGCGCTGCCGCTGACCGCCATCACTGCCTGGGAGGCCCTGTTCGACCGCCTGGAGGTGCGCAGGCCGGTGCCGGGTGCCGCGCAGGCGATCCTGATCGTCGGCGGGGCTGGCGGCGTCGGCTCGATCGCGATCCAGATCGCACGTGCGCTGACGGACCTGACCGTGATCGCCACGGCGTCGCGGCCGGAAACTGTGGCATGGGCAAAGGAGATGGGCGCGCATCACGTAGTCAGCCATGCGGAGCCGCTGGCGGCACAGGTCGCAGGGCTGGGCGTAGGAGCACCGGCGTTCGTGTTCTCGACCACGCAGACCATCCGGCACCTGGACGAGGTCGCCGAGCTGATCGCGCCTCAGGGCCGGTTTGCGCTGATTGATGATCCCGCCACGCTTAACGTCAACGTGTTCAAGCGGAAATCGGTCTCGATCCACCTGGAGATGATGTACACCCGCTCGATCTACGGCACGCCCGATATGGGAGAGCAAGGGCGGCTGCTGAACGAGGTGTCCCGCCACGTGGACGCCGGCATCCTGCGCACGACGATGACCGAGCGGGTGCCCGGCATCAATGCCGCCAATTTGAGGCGGGTCCATGCCCAGATCGAGAGCGGGACGACACGGGGCAAGATCGTGCTGGAGGGGTTCGGCGCCGCCGCTTGATACCATCTGGTTCGCCCGCCATGACACCCCTGCGACGCCGGCATTACAAGGCCGAACCTGGCGGTCTGCAATGCCGGCCGCGGAATGGAAGGATCAGCCTGTTCGGGCCTTCAAGGATACCTCGGCGAAGGTGGAATGATTGATTCCTACTTTTGCAGTGCCTTTGCGCCCTGCTCGTGCTTGGCGTCCATGGCAGCGAATTTCTGCAGGAACGCCTTGATATCCGGGTCGCTGGTGGCAGCCGCCTCGTCCTGGGCAGCCTTGCGATCCTCATCGTTGATGCGAGTCGCCTCCAAGATGAACGAGCGGTCCAAGGTGCTTCCACCCTGCAGGCTCATGCCATTCAGCTTGGTGCGGTCGTCGTCGGTCATGCCCGTAGGCAGGGTCACGCCCTTTGACGCGGCAAGCTGCTGCAGGGCAGCGTTATACTCCGCGTGGTCACGGATCAGCATGGCTGCATACGCTTTGATATCGTCGCGGGATGAACGCTCCTGCGCCAGGGCAGCGATCGAGATCTCGTAAAAGCCTCCCGTGGCGTCTTGGATCATGAATTGCCGGTCAAACTCAGTGATCCCCGCGGGCGATGGGCTGGTCGGCATCGCAGACTGGGCTGATGCCGGCAGGGCTGCACCTGCCAGGCCCAGGGCCAGGACGGCAACGTTTAGGAAACGGGGCATGGTTGACCTCAATCTGCGTGATGCAGGCTGGGCAACGCCGGCCTGTTTAGCAGGTTTCAGCACGGCGTCGTGACGGGACTACTGCCCCGGCACGTTGATGACCTTAATCTGAACCGCGCCGCAGTAGGCTGCGACATCCGCCATTTGGTTCGGATTTTGGCACCAACTGCTCCGCCAGCACAACCACGGCGATATTGAGGCCTTCGTAGAAGAACTCGGCGGCGGGGACGATGGCATACAGACCTATCGAAAAGCCCGGCGGCATCTGGATGTTGGCGAGGTTGGCGCGGAGTTGGTCCGCCTTGCGGCCAGTCTGCGGCACGGTCTCCAGTTCCAGCGCAGTGCTGGTGGTCTGCATCCCGCGCAGGCGGTCGAGATTGGCGGGCGCTGCGGACTGCGTCGTCATGGGAGCGGCGGGCTGGCTGGGGAAGTCTCACGCGGCAGGGCAGGCTTGGCTTGACACAGCCAGGGATGACGCAACAAGAACCTTCACCGAATGCAGCATTGTCTTCGTGGACCATAGCCTCCGCAAGCATCGCTGATTGTTGGAGCGATGTCACGAAGTAGTGTGAAGCGTCTCAAGGACGTTACGATACGGAATCGTGTCCCGCGGCCAAAAACTTCCGTGGCGCTAGGCCCGCGCACGCTCCGGGACGCTGGCAGGCATTTCGATGTCTATTGCCAGCGTGGACACGTCGTCGCCGCGGTCCAGCTTCACGACCACCTTGTCGCGGTCGATCTGCATGTGCCGGGCGATCACCGCGAGGATTTCCTCCTGCAGGACGGCCACGAGTTGCGACTGGCTGCCGTTGCCGCGCTCATGCGCCAGCAGGATCTGCAGCCGTTCCCGGGCGACAGGCGCCGTGGTGCGGCGGTTGAGGAATCCGAAGAGGCTCATGCCACCCGCCGTCCGAACAGCTTGCCGAACAGGCCGCCCCTCCTGTTGGCCGGCACCTGCATCTCGACACTTTCGCCCAGCAAGCGGCGGACGGCGTCGGTGTAGGCGCGGGCCGGGGCGCTGGTGGGATCCGCAAGGGGCACCGGGGAGCCCAGGTTGCTCGCCTTCAGCACGTCCTGGCTCTCAGGGATGATGCCGAGCAGTGGGATCGAGAGTATCTCGAGGATGTCGTCAACCTTCAGCATGTCGCCGCGGGCGGCTCGGGCGGTATCGTAGCGGGTCAGCAGCAGGTGCTTGTCCACGCGCTCGCCGCGCTCGGCGCGCTCGGTCTTGCTGTCCAGCAGGCCAATGATCCGGTCGCTGTCCCTGACGCTGGAGATCTCGGGGTTGGTGACGACCACGGCGGTGTCGGCGTGATACATCGCAAGCTGCGCCCCGCGCTCGATGCCGGCGGGGCTGTCGCAGATGATCCAGTCGAAGCGCTCGCGCAACTCGACCATGACGCGGGCGACGCCCTCCGAGGTGAGCGCGTCCTTGTCCCGGGTTTGGCTGGCAGGTAAGAGGTGCAGGGTTTCCAGCCGCTTGTCGCGGATCAGGGCCTGGGCCAGCTTGGCGTCGCCCTGCGTCACGTTGATGAGGTCGTAAACCACCCGGCGCTCGGCGCCCATGATGAGGTCGAGGTTGCGCAAGCCGACGTCGAAGTCCACGACGACCACCTTCTTGCCCGCTTGCGCCAGCGCGGCGCCGAGAGCCGCCGTGCTGGTCGTCTTGCCGACACCGCCCTTGCCGGATGTCACGACCAGTACCTTAGCCATCGCTGATCCTCTGCTTGATATGTCGCCTTGTGCCGTGTTCCGGGCCGCCGAGTCCAGCGGGAGCTAGTCCAGCGCGGCGATTGCCAGCTCGTCCCCATCCAGCCAGACCTGCACGGCACGGCCCTGCAGCGCCGGGTCCATTTCATCGGCGGTCTTGTAAACCCCATCTATTGCCAGCAGCTCCGCTTCCAGCCGGCGGCAGAAGATGCGAGGGCGGCGGCCGTCCGGGCCAGGGCCGAGCAGCCCGGCGATAGCCCGGCCGCGCAAGGTGCCATACACGTGGATGGAGCCGCCGGCGATCACCTCCGACCCCGAGGCGACGGAGCCGATCACCGTGACATCCCCGGTGGTGAAGGCGACGCTCTGGCCGGAGCGCACCGGGCGGTCCAGCACCAGGGCAGCGGGCGGCGGCTCGGGCTGGTGCACAGGTTCGGGCGGGGCAGGCGAAGCGCCGTCGTCGGCCGGGGCGTCGGCGACCAGGACAGGCAGGCCGACCGTGCGGCCGCCGGCGATGACGGGCGGGAGCGTCAGCAGCAGCGAGCCGAGCGCCTCCTCGTCCACGCCCTCGATGCCGATGACGCGGATGGCGCGGGCGGCCAGGCTGTCCAGTAGCCCGGCGAACTCCGCCTCGTGCCCGGCGAGCGCGGCGAAATCCACCACAACGGGACGGCCGTCGAAGAAACGGGGAGAGCGGGCGAGCTGACCGTCGAGCTGCAGCGTCCATCCGGCCAGCGGCGGCTCAGGCGTCAGAACCACGGCCATGAAGGACCGGCCGCGTAGGCGTAGGAACGGGCGGGGGCGGGCTGCGCTGCTCACGAATGCCGGGGTACTGGTCCAGCGGCGCGGCGTCAACATGGGAGCGGGTCGGCGTGGCAAGAAGTGGCAAGAAGATGACAGCCTTGTGCCGCGTTGCGGCGAACCGGGCCCCATCCCGCCCGTTCTTGTAGGGTCCACGAGGAGCATAAAATCATGCCTGACAAGAACGAGCACACCGGCCGGTTTGGCGGCCCTGGCAGCAGCCACCAGGACAAGGAGCATCCCGGCAAGAATCACCAGGAGCACGGCCACAAGAAGGGCGGTGGCACGCCGGGCAGCGCTCGCGACCCGCTGAAAGAAGCCGAGGGGGATGAAAGCGGCGGTGGACATCACTATCGGGATCATGGGCGGACCTGAGCCGCACCGTGTTTGTAAGCTTGCCGGGCCGCCTCTCTCTGCCCGTGCTTGCATCATGTTGGGACGCCGCCTGGCAAGAGGCGGCGTCCCACTACAAGGGCTGCTTTGCTAGGTCCTAGCTGCCAGCGCGGCCGCTGTGAAAGCAGCATCGGTCGCTGCGGCGGCTTCAGCATTGACGGATTTGCTTTGAGCAATCCAGCAGATGAAAAGACCATAAACGGCTTTAGCAACAGTATCAGCGGCGGCATAGCCAATTTGCGTGGCAACGATGGCGCTGGACCCAGCAGGAAATATAGTCGGTATCAAGTATAGAATCGGATAAAACGACCAAGTCACCACAGTTACAAGGCGGGCGATTGAGATCAGCCGCTTTGCCTCCACTGGCTGAGCACGTATGGCAGCAGACATGCTGCCGTACAGCTGCTGGATGATGATGAAAAACGGCACCATCGAGGCGATCCACCAAGCCCACTTCGTCGTCATCGTGGTTGCAATCTGCCCAGGATAGCCGAGCACGATCATTTCAACGGCAAGCGACCCTAGGATGATGCTTCGCATCCGGGCCTGGCGTAGCGGCAGGTCGAGTACCAGCACCAGCGCGATCAGAAGCATCGGCACGGTCAGCAGCCAGTCGGCGTACCGGTAGATGTCGTCGTATGGGACGCCGGTCTGGACCACGGCGCCGTTGACCACTTGGAAGGTTTCACGCCAGCTTAGAAGAAGGCGCACGTAGTTGCAGGTTGCCGCGACGGATACCATGCCGAGAAGGGTTATAGCCGTCCGATACCTGGGGAGAACCTCCTGTCGCTTTAGGAGAAAAAAGATCGCTGCGATGGTGGTTGCCGTCATAGTGAATGTGAATACATTCACAACAGTAATGTACTGTGGGTAGCTCAGTCCTATGTCGCTCACTTAGGTCCCCTGTAGTCCCGATTCCACAAGCCCGATATTGGGCACGCTGTCCTGCGCCGGACATTATGCGATAATAGTAAAAATCAACACGCATAAAATAGAGAAAGTAACGAAATTTCCTATTAACGTAACAATCAAACAAACATGCCGCGTAAATTTCCCCTCCTCTTGCCTGGCTGCCAAAAATAGCAACAACTGCTGAGGCGGTGGTGAAGCAGCCAGTAAACTTCTGCTTTCGGGAGGAGCTTCGCCCGTGGCCGGCAAAGCCGCGCGGCACCACCCGGTCCGACACCCTTAGCAGCAACGGGCGGGTCGGGGGCCTGGAAGGCAAAGGCGTAGGACGGGCGTTGCTGTGAAGGCAGAGGAAGCCCGGCGCAGGAACCGGTGTCAGAGAAACGGCAGAGTTCGATGCCAGAGAATGTTCGGCGCAAGGTGAGACACTAAAAGCCCCAACCCATGTATGTGCGAACGTTCATCCGGCCCTGATGGAGCTGTTGGGCCAGACATGCTCCAGGGCGGCCTGCAGACGTGGGAGGTATGCAAAGGTCGCCCTGACCGACATGGCCCGGGATCCAGGCGCCCACGCGAACCACTCAACGCTTCGGTCCGATCAAGGTGACGTCACGTCATGCGTCAGTGTGCACCAGAAGCGGCGCGTGCTGCTGAGTGGACCTTGAGGGAGACAAAGACCCAAGCAGGCGTGCGCGGCCGAAGCCCCCAACGGCGCTTCCGGCCGCGTTTGCGTGCTTATGGCGCCAGGTAAACCTCGACTCGGCGGTTGCGCTCCCGGCCGTCCGGCGTCGTGCTGCTGGCAATCGGCAGGTCGGCGCCAAAGGCGATGGCACGTCCTGGCACGATGCCTTCCCTGGTCAGGGCTGCCCGGACGACCTCGATCTGCTGCTGCGCCGCAAGCTGGTTGGCCTGCGGCGTGCCGCCGATGTCGGCGAAGCTTGCCAGGATCAGGCGTGCGGGGCCGATCCCCTGAGACCTGACATAGGCGGCAAGACGTTCTGCGTCGCGTGTGCCGCGGTCATCCAGTCCCTTGGCGCCAGGCTGGATGTGGAAGTCCAAGGACACCCGCGATGCGCTGGCGATCACGCGGCGCAGGCGTTCGGGGATTGTGCTGGGAGGTGCGGCGGGTTCCGTCCTGATGGTCAGGGGGACGAATCCAGCGGCCTCGACCACCTGCTGGCCCGCGGACGAGGATACCCAATCCATGAAGCGCCGGGCGATGGGGCTGCCGGCATCGGGGGCCGCATAAAGATAAAGGCGCCGGACGAGCGGATAGCTTTCAGTGGCAATCGTCAGTCTGCTAGGGGCGACGGCGACGCGTCCGCCGAGCGCCAGCACCTTGGCCGTGCCGCTGCGTCCAAAAGGCAGGAGGCCGATGCCGCCGCGGTCAGATGCCAGCGCTGCCGGCATCCCATCGGCCGTGACCCGGGCCGCGGTGGCGGAAATCCCGTCCTGACCGATGCCGGCCTCTTGCGGGGCAACCGCGCCGTCACGGTCTTGGGAAACATAGACGTGGACCGGCCCACGGGTGCCGCCCAGCTCTGACCAGTCGGTGATGCGTCCGGAGAGGACGTCGTGCAGTTGCGGCAGGGTCAGGGAGATTGCGGGGTTTGCCGGATTCACGGCGACGACGATGCCCTGGAACCCGATCACGGCCTCGGCGGCCGGACTGGCCCTGGCGCCGAGGGACGACAGGCGCTCCGCATCCGCCGGGGACATCCGTGCCGTGGACATGGCGACATCGGCGGTGCGTTGGCCAAGCATGTTGTAGGCTGCAGCTGCGGAATTCAGCATGATGACTATGGCGTCGCGCTGGCTGCCCTGCTGGCCGGCGACTTCCGTTTGTCCGTCGGAGGCGCCGCGCTGGGTGGCGATGTCGGTGCTGCCGATGATGCCCAGGTAGCCGGCTGCCAGCCGCGGCGCGAGGCGGGCGCCGATCACGTCCGAGCCGGCGAGACGGAGCAGCGCGGACCGGGCTGCCGGCCCGTGCTCCGCAGGTGGGTTGTCTTGCATTGCGGCCCGTGTGGGACCGGCGGGGAAAAAGGCCCACCAGGACGGGCTGCCGCCGGAGTAGGTGGCGAGCTTGTAAACGAGCGTTGCGGCGCTCAGCGTGACCACGGCGGCTTGCAGGGCCAGGAACGTCCGGCTGCGCTTTCGAGCGGCGACGGCGCTTATGGCACGCAGGGAGTGACCGCATCTGGGGCAGGCGAACTCACTGTCCGCAGGAATGGCCATGATCTTCTGCGACACGGCATTGCCGCAGTATTCGAAGTTGCCGCATCGGCCGCGCTGGTCAGCCACGGGCGCGCGAGGCATCGGGACGGTGGGATTCGACGCCTGATTCGGACGGCTTGGCAGGTGTTGTTCCGACAACGAGCATGGCGGGACGGCCGCCGCCTCCGGATACGTAGGCGCATGCTTGGACCCGGCGAGGTCCCTAGGTTTTGAAACTGTCATCTCCATCGGACCTGCTCCCGCCAGCTCCCAAGCGCCTACCGACCCGCCCAGTACTGATTCTGTTAAAATAGAGTTCCATCGCAATATTTCTGACAAATTCTTACACTAGAGACTATCGAGTGTCCATATGTTTCCGATTCGTTATAAATTGCAGGCTTTCTGGTCTGGAAAGTTTGAGGCGCTTGCGAGATGGCGCCGGTACCAGAGCGCATGTCGGCTTGCTCCATCTGCGGAGGTGGTGGCGAGATGGGCGGGCATCAGCGCAGTCTGGCGCAGTCACGCTTGCGGGGCTCAAGCGGCTGTGATTGCGCCAAGTCTGGCAACCCTGTGCTGCTTTGGGTGCTGTTGGCATCCAGGTGTTTCGCGAGAAGCAGGTTTTCGGTCCGGGACAGCCGTTGCTTGATCTCTCCCGTACTCAGCCACGAGCTGCACGGCGCAGGAATCGGCCAAGGGTTGGGCTGGCTCTTCCTGCCTGCTGGTCATGCAGCGGGATGAAGACGGGCTTTGCCGTAGGGTCCGTGCAACAGCGCCGCCCCTGAGCCGACCGGGCCGGCGCCTGTTCCGCTCCCGTTCAGGAACGGGGTGCCATCAGGCCATCAAGTGCTGGCCGCCATGAACCGGGATGACCGTGCCGGCAATCCGCCGGGTGATGGCGCTACGGCGCCCCTGCGGGCGGCGCAAGCCCAACCGGCATACCGGCCGGAATCAGTGCTGTCCTGCGATGGCGCTCGATGGCTTGCTTGCCGCAGCCTCACCGCCTGCTGCCGACAAGTGGCCGGCCAGCATCAGGGCCAGGCCCGTGAGCAGCCCCGCCACGGCCAGCACGGCGGCCCGGTGCCGGACCGCTTGCAGGCTCGTATCGGTGGCGCGCGCCAGCGACAACCGCGACGGCGCGGCCCTGCCGGGCAGCAGTATCACCAGCCTTGCGGCAAGGCTGTCCGCATCTACCGCCAGCGTGCCCGGCTGTGCCGCAAGAACACGGGCAAGTTGGCTCGCCGCCTCTTGGTCCGGCTGCCTCGCCATCCGGCCCGCCTCGTCCCAGGGATCCAGCTCCAGGCGGGCTAGGGTGGACAAGACGGTAAAGGGCATCCCACCCAGTCCGGCCCCGACTTCCGCAAAGAGGAACGCGCCAAGGTCTGCGGGCAACGGCACAGGCGCGCGGACCTTGGCACCCCCTCGTCCCGGTCCACGCTCATGCCCGCACGTCGTGCAGCGCCCGGAACGCCTTGAGCAGCACGCGCGGGTCGAACTTGCCCTGGCAAACCGGCGGCGGCTCGCGTTGAAGGCCAAGCAGTCCTTGCACAGCCACCTGGGGCGAGCGGACCGAGCACTTAACGGTGAGCACCACGTCCTGCGGCAACTCAACAAGCTGGCCGATGAACGCCAGGTTGCGCGTGCCCGACGGCAGCACCGGTGTACGGTCGCCTTTGTCCCTCGGCATGAACTGGCTGGTGATGAACGGCATCAGGCAGGAATGCAGGTGCAGGCGTCCAGGATTCCTGCGGCTTCCGAACGGATGTGCAGATGGCCCGGCAATTCCATCATGATCTCTCGCCCGGTGCAGGCGTGGACCGGCTTGTCCACGAAGTCGCCGGGCCGGCCCATGTTCAGGGCGCAGCCCCAGGCCGCGCTGACCCCGTCGGGCTGGCCGATGAAGTGTGGCTGGTGCGGGATGGCAGGGGATATCAGCCAGGCGTTGTCCGGGAACGTCGCCAGCCCGCCCTCGCCGGGGACGTCGCCGATCAGGTCGCGGACCAGAACGCATGGGTTCCCTTGCCCGGCAGCGCCCGTCCGTAGCTGCCGTCCGTCACGCCACCGAACGGCAGGGCCGCACCCGAGCTCAGGCCGGGGAGGCCGACAGGCCGAGGGCACGCCCGATGGCTTGGACGAGGTCCGCCTCGCGGAACGGCTTGGCCAGCAGCACGGCCCCGGGCGCGGCTGCCTGCCGGGCGTGCGCGCTCATGAACAGGTGCGGGACCGGCGCGACCCGGGTGATCCGCTTCATCGCCGCCGTGCCGGTGCCCTCGGCCAGGTTCACGTCCACGATCATCAGGTCCGGCCTGTGCCGGGCCGCCGCCGCGACCGCGCCGGCCTCGGTGGCCTCGATGCCGCACACGTCGTAGCCGAGGCCGTCCAGCGTCTCGGCCAGCAACGGGCCGATCATGGCGTCGTCCTCGACCAACAGGACCCGGCACGGCATCACCCTGTCGCGCCGTTCCCGACGGCGCCCTCGTTCACCCGTGCCTCGGCATGGTCGCGCGCCGTCCGGGCAGGGCCGGCTGCGCGGGCCAGCCGGGCCGGGCGCACGGCTACCGCCCTGCGCGGCACGCAGTCGCGCCGTTTCGGCATGGGCGCGGCAGGCCGCTGCCGGGTGGCCTGGACCGGCTCCGCCAGCAGCAACCGCTGTTGCCCACCAGGACGGGCATGGTTCACCAGGACAGCGGTGTTTGCGCAGCGTGTGGCTGTCTTGCGGCACCTGGACGCCACGACCGACCAGTCCAGCCGCCGCAGCGCGTTCGACACGGCATGGAGACACGACCGCCCGTCGCCGGCACCGAGAGGGTAGGAGATGACGAGGAAGCGCTTCATCGCGGCCCGGTTGGGACCATGTCCGACGACGATCATGCCGCGGCTGCAGCCATCCGCCGGCCCGAACTCGCCCTCGACCCAGATCAGCGAATTGCCGCCTGCCGATCCTGCAGGCTCCCTGCACGCCTGGGCCTGCCCATCGATCAGGGCAGCCAAGTGGTCAACGAGGCATGACGCCGAAAGCGGTCGAATGCCCTGGCACGATGTCCGGTGTATCGGCTGCACGGTCAATCCTCCAGCTCTGCGGACACCGCCCCCCGGCTGCTGGTCAGCCGGGAGGCGGAGTGCCGAGGCGGGACAATAGCGGCGGAGGGCCGGTTGCGCGCAGCATCGGAAACTACCTACGACGTCCATTGAACGTCCGACATACAACATTGTCTTGTATCGTAGCGCACAAAAGAGCGTTTGCAGACAGCAGCCGTGCTAAACCTCTACTCACCGCTTGCCCTTTTTGGCGTCCTTTACCCAGGAACGATCCCGAAATGCCCGACTCTGCACCGATCCAGGCCAGGATCGCCCGGACCAAGTCCCTTCCAAAGCCGTCCGCCCCCTTCACTTCGTCCGGCCATGGCGCAGAGTTCCGGGTCGTCGCCATCGGCGCCTCTGCCGGCGGCCTGGAGGCATGCACGAAGCTGCTGGACGCCCTGCCCACTCCCACCGGGATGGCCTTCATCCTGGTCCAGCACCTCGATCCCAGCCACAAGAGCCTGCTGGTGGACCTGCTTGCCGAGCACACCGCGCTTGCGGTCGCGCAGGCGGTGGATGGGATGCCGGTCGAGTGCGAGCACCTGTATGTCATCCCGCCGGGATCGTACCTGTCCGTCAGCGCGGGCGTCCTGCGCCTGTCGCCGCCGGAGACACGGAACGGCACCCCCCACGGCGCCCGGCTGCCGTTCGACGCCCTCCTGCACTCGATGGCTGGGGAGTACGGCCCGCGCGCCGCCTGCGTGGTCCTGTCGGGCACCGGGGGCGACGGCAGTGCCGGGGTAAGGGCCATCAAGGCAGCGAACGGCCTGGCAGTCGCGCAGGACCCGGCGGAGGCCGGCTTTGACGGGATGCCGCGCAGCGCCATCGCGACCGGGCTGGTGGACGCCATCCTGCCGGCCGCCGGCATCCCAGCGGCATTGGCCAGCCACGCCCAGGCAGGGAACGGCCACGCTGGAAGCCCGCCGTCCGATGCCGCTCCGCTGCCCGGCGGAGCGTCCGGGGCGGCCCAGCCCGATCCGGTCGAAGGGATCATCGAGCTGCTGCGCGCGCACACGCGCCACGACTTCGCCTTTTACAAGCGCGGCACGCTGGAGCGCCGCATCGAGCGCCGGACGGGGATGGCGCTTCCCGGAAAAGCCGACGCGGCCCGCTACCTGGACCTGCTGCGCGGCGACCCGGCCGAGCTCGACCTGCTCGCCAAGGACCTGCTCATCCACGTCACCAGCTTTTTCCGCGACCCCGCAGCCTTCGACGTCCTGGCGAAGCAGGTCATCCCCGGCCTGCTGCAGGACCGCGAGCCGAACCAGCCGGTGCGCGTCTGGGTCCCCGGCTGCAGCACGGGCGAGGAGGCTTACTCGCTCGTGATCCTGTTCTACGAGGCGCTGGCCGCGGCCGGGACCGGCAAGGAAGAGCAGGAGATCAAGCTGCAGGTGTTCGCCTCCGACATTGACGTGGACGCCGTGGCGACGGCGCGGGAGGGCCTGTATCCGCATGGCATCACCAAGGACGTGTCCGCCGAGCGCCTGGGCCGGTTCTTCATCGAGGAGGACGGGCACGGTTACCGGGTGCATCCGGACCTACGGGCATCAGTGGTGTTCACGGTGCAGGATCTGCTGACCGACCCGCCGTTCTCCCGGCTGGACCTGGTGTCCTGCCGCAACCTGATGATCTATCTGGGGCCGGAGGCGCAGGCAAAGGCCATCAGCCTGTTCCACTTCGCGCTCAAGGAGGGCGGCACGCTGCTGCTGGGCAGCGCAGAGGCGGTGGGCGAGGCGGATAGCCGGTTCAAGCTGGTCCAGAAGTCGGCCCGGCTGTATCGGCACGTCGGCCGCAGGCAGCCTGGCGACCTCAGCTTCGCCACCGCAGCAGACGGGCCAAGGGCCGCACGCGCCGGAGGCGGCGGGCGCAGCGGCAATGGCACCGGAGCGCCGTCCCGCCAGGCAGTGCTGGCCGAGCTCTGCCGCCAGTCCGTGCTGGACCGGCACGCCCCGGCGGCGGTGCTGTGCAACACCCGTTACGAGTGCCTGTATTCGCTGGGGCCGACCGACCATTACCTGCGGGTGGCGCCGGGCTTCGCCACGCCGGACCTGCTGATGATGGCGCGCGGCGCCATGCGGACCCGGCTGCGGTCCGCGCTGGCCCAAGCCGTGCAGAATGGGGCCGTTCCGGAAAACGGAAGCGTCACGGTTTCTGGTGGACGCATGGTTCGGGATGGCCACGCCGTGCCGTTCAACATCGAGGTGCAGCTCTTGTCCAGCGACGGCGAGGTGCTGCTGCTGGTTTGCTTCGTGGACGCGCCAGCCTCCACCCAGGCTGACCGCGGCGCCCCGGCGCGCGACGCGCCGCGCGTCGCCGACCTTGAGCGCGAGCTGGAGGCGGCGCGTGCCGACCTCGACACGGCCCACCGCAGCATCGAGACGTCCGGCGAGGAGCAGCGCGCCGTCAACGAGGAGGCGCTGTCGGTCAACGAGGAGTTCCAATCCACCAACGAGGAGCTGCTGACCTCCAAGGAGGAGCTGCAGTCGCTGAACGAGGAGTTGACGGCGCTGAACAGCCAGTTGCAGGAAACCTTGGAGCGGCAGCGCAGCACGTCGAACGACCTGCAGAACATCCTGTACAGCACCGACGTGGCAACGCTGTTCCTGGACCGCGACCTGAACATCCGCTTTTTCACGCCTGCGACCAGGGCGCTGTTCAACGTCATACCCGGCGATATCGGGCGCCCGCTGGCCGACTTGCATTCGCTGGCGACCGACACCCTGCTGCCGGACGACGCCCGGGCGGTGCTGCACGACTTGCAGCCGGTCGAGCGGGAGGTGGAAACGGCGGGCGGCGTTTGGTTCCGTCGCCGTGTCCTGCCCTACCGCACCGAGGGCAACGGCGTGGAAGGCGTGGTGATCACCTTCAACGACTTTACCCAGCGCAAGCAGGCGGCGGCGGCACTGGAAAAGGCGAAGGGCGGCGCGGAGGCTGCCAACCTCGCCAAGTCCCGCTTCCTGGCCGCGGCCAGCCACGACCTGCGCCAGCCGCTGCAAACGCTGGCGCTGCTGCAAGGGCTGCTGGCCAGGAACGTCGTGGGAGACAAGGCAGTCGGACTGGTCGCACGCCTGGACGAGACACTGGGCGCGATGACGGGGGTGCTCGACACCCTGCTGGACCTGAACCAGATCGAGGTCGGCATCGTTCAGCCCGAGGTGGCGGACTTTGGGATCGGCCCGCTGTTGGACCGGCTGCGCGGCGAGTTCGTGCTCCATGCCCAGGCAAAGGGTCTCGCGCTGCGGATCATGCCATGCAGCGCAAACGTCCGCACCGACCCGCGGCTGCTGGAGCAGATGCTGCGGAACCTGTTGACCAACGCCCTGAAATATACCGAGCGCGGCCGGGTGCTGCTGGGCTGCCGGCGGCAAGGGGCAAGCCTGCTCATAGAGGTCTGGGACACCGGCATCGGCATTCCCGCGGCCCAGTTGCAGGCTGTTTTCGAAGAATATCATCAGATCGGCAACGAGGCGCGCGAGCGTAGCCGCGGGCTGGGTTTAGGGCTGTCCATCGTGCAGCGGCTGGGCGCCCTGCTGGGCCACCGGATCCAGGTCAGGTCGCGGCCGGGCCGCGGGTCGGTGTTCTCCATCGAGGTCGCGCAGGCGGTGGATGCGCCTCCCGGTGGCAACCAGGCAGGCGCAGGCCATGCCGGCAATAACGTCCAAGCAGCGCTTCAGGCCCGCCGCACCGGCGCGATCCTGGTGATCGAGGACGATCCGGACATGCGGGAACTGCTGCGCCTGCTGCTGCACGACGAAGGCTATGCCGTCGAGGTCGCGCCCGATGGCCCGGCGGCGTTGGACATGGTGGCCCGCGGCGCATCACGGCCCGGCCTGGTGCTGGCGGACTACAACCTGCCCGGCGACATGACCGGCCTGCAGGCCGCGGCCCGGCTGCGGAACGCGCTGCCCGGGGTTCCCACCATCATCCTGACCGGCGACAGCTCCGCCGCCACGATGCACGCCGTGGCGCAAGCCGGCTGCGGGCAGCTCAAGAAGCCCGTAACGCCCACCGGTCTGCTGCAAATGGTCTTGGACTGGCTTCCGGCGCCCATGCGGCCGGTCGAGGACACCACGGCCCTAGGCATCTCGGCTCCGGACATCACAGCCTCGGACACCACGTCCCTGACCGGCAAGCCCGTCATCTTCGTCGTGGACGACGATGCCAGCATCCGTATCGCGCTTCGCAGCCTGCTGGAGGACAGCGGCCACATCGTTGAGGACTTTCCCGACGGCGAGACGTTCCTGGCGGCTTACCGCCTGGGCCAGGATGGGTGCCTGCTGGTGGATGCCGCCATGCCCGGCATGGACGGGCTGGAGGTGTTGCGGCGGCTTGCAGCAGGCGGGCACCGCTTGCCGGCCATCGTGATCACCGGGCACGGCGACGTCGCCATGGCGGTGAGCGCCATGAAGGCGGGCGCGCTGGACTTCGTCGAAAAGCCGGTCAGCATGCCGGACCTGCTGGCAGGCATCGGCCGCGCCCTGGACCAATCGCACGACGCCGGTCTGCGGTCCGCGTGGCAGACGGCAGCGGCCAGCAGCATCGCTGGCCTGACGCCCAGGCAACGCGACGTGATGACGATGGTGCTGGCCGGGCATCCCAGCAAGAACATCGCCGCCGACCTCGGCATCAGCCAGCGCACGGTCGAGAACCATCGTGCGTCCATCATGCACAAGACTCGGACAAGGTCCCTTCCCGCGCTGGCCCGCCTGGCAATGGCTGCAGCTTCGGGCGGCGAGGACGAGCCGGCAGGCCACTCCGCGGGAACCGCTGCCGTCCTTTAGGCCGGCTCGACCCCCGGGCCTGGCGGGTATCAACTCGGGATTTGTTCAGCCAGGCTTTGTCGAGACGGTTAGGTGCTTGCAGCCAGGTCCGGCGATTCCAAGGCGCGTCGGCCATTTCCAGCAGAGGCACCCCATGCGGCCGCTTGCCGACCGGAAGACCGGGACGGCGGGCAGCCATGCTGCCTCAGACGACGATGACCAGGTTCTGCACGTCGGTCACGCCCAGGCTGTCCCGGCCGCAAGCTGCCGGTCATGCTGCGAGCGGACGGTCCCGATCAGGTGCACCCGCCTGTGCCCGACAGTTGCCTGGACCGTCGTGGGATCGAAGGACCACGACTGGCGCGAGACATGGATGATGTCGTCGCTGAGCGTCGCGGTGTTCATAGTCGGCTTGATCGTCGTCGCGTTCGGTATGCCCACGCCAAGCATATGCTTGACGGCCTAGCCCTGGGATCACCAGTCAACATCGCCGGTGAGTGTCACAGAGGTGACGCCGGTTTTTCGGACACGCGGTTAAGCTTGTGATGCGCCATCCGCGTTGCTGAGGACCAGCACGAAAGCTGCGATCATGCGGTAACACCGCTTCCGCTGTGGGCAACTAACCCTGCAACCAGGTCAGCCCTTGGCACTCATGGGCTTCAGCATAAGCCCCGATGGAATTGTCGGAGGCCGTGCAAACGGCCTCCGACCTCCTTTCAGCGGTGAAGATCGAAGCGATCAGCTTCCATCACCTTGACCCATGCTCCGACGAACCGGTCCACGAACCTGTCTTCTCCGTCGTCGCTGGCATAAACTTCGGCTAATGCACGCAACTCGGAATTGGAGCCGAACACGAGATCAGCGCGCGTGCCCGTCCACTTCGCCTGTCCATCAACGGTAGCCTCGAACATCTCCGACTGACGATCCATCGGCCGCCACGTCGTTCCGAGCGCGAGCAGGTTCACGAAGAAGTCGTTGGTCAGCACACCCGCCCGGTCGGTCAATACGCCATGCTTGGTGCCCTTGTGCGTCACACCCAGCACTCGCAGCCCGCCGATGAGCGCCGTCATATCGGGCGCGCTGAGGTTGAGCAGGTTGGCGCGGTCAACCAGCAGATATTCGGAGGGAAGCCTGCTGTCCGGGCTCTTGTAGTTGCGGAAGGCGTCGGCGCGCTGCTCCATGTGGGCGAAGGATTCGACGTCCGTCTGCTCCTGCGTCGCGTCCATGCGGCCGGGGGTGAAGGGCACGGTGATCGTGCGCCCCGCCGCCGTCGCCGCCTGTTCGATGCCGACGCCGCCGGCAAGTACGATCAGGTCTGCCAGCGAAACCGACTTTCCTCCGGTGGCAGCGCCGTTGAAGCCGGCGGCGATGCCCTCCAATACGGTCAGCACAGGGCCGATCGTCGCAGGATCGTTGGTCGGCCAGCTGCGCTGCGGCTCCAGCCGGATACGTGCGCCGTTCGCGCCGCCGCGCTTGTCGCTGTGACGGTAGGACGAGGCCGACGCCCAAGCCGCCGTCACCATCTGCGTGACGGTCAGGCCGCTGCTGGCAATACGCTGCTTCAGGGTGGCGACGTCGGCGGCGTCAATCGCCGGGCCGGTGGGCGCCGGCAGCGGGTCTTGCCACAGCAACTCTTCCTGCGGCACTTCCTTGCCCACGTAGCGCGCCTTGGGACCCATGTCGCGGTGCGTGAGCTTGAACCAGGCGCGCGCGAACGCGTCGGCGAAACCATCGGCGTCGGCGAGGAATCGGCGCGAGATCTGCTCGTAGGCCGGATCCACGCGGAGCGCGAGGTCGGTGGTCAGCATCTGCGGCGGGTGCCGCTTGGAAGGGTCGTGCGCGTCCGGCACGGTATCCGCGGCCGCACCCTCCTTCGGCTTCCATTGGTGCGCGCCTGCCGGGCTCTTGGTCAGCTCCCATTCGTGACCGAACAGCGTTTCGAAATAGCTGTTGTCCCACTCGGTCGGCGTCGCCGTCCAGGTCACCTCCAGGCCGCTCGTGATCGTGTCGCCACCGTTGCCGGTGCCAAAGCTGTTCTTCCAGCCCAGCCCCATCTCCTCAAGACCAGCGCCTTCCGGCTCGGGTGCGATATACTCGCCAGGATTGGCTGCGCCATGCGTCTTGCCGAACGTATGGCCGCCCGCGATCAGCGCGACCGTCTCCTCGTCGTTCATCGCCATCCGGCCGAATGTCTCGCGGATGTCGCGCGCCGAACCCGAGGGATCGGGGTTGGCGTTCGGGCCTTCCGGGTTGACGTAGATCAGGCCCATCTGAACCGCGGCGAGCGGCGTTTCCAGTTCGCGGTCACCCTTGTAGCGCTCATCGCCGAGCCACTCGTTCTCCGGGCCCCAATAGACGTCCTCGTCGGGCTCCCACACGTCAACGCGGCCCCCCGAGAAGCCGAACGTCTTCAACCCCATCGTTTCCAGCGCGACGTTGCCCGTCAGCACGATCAGGTCCGCCCAGGAGATCGACTGCCCATACTTCTGCTTGATCGGCCACAGCAGGCGCCGCGCCTTGTCGAGGTTGGCGTTGTCCGGCCAGCTGTTGAGCGGGGCGAAGCGCTGCTGCCCCGCACCCGAGCCGCCGCGCCCGTCCGCCACGCGGTAGGTCCCTGCGCTGTGCCAGGCCATGCGGATCATGAACGGGCCGTAATTGCCGAAATCCGCCGGCCACCACGGCTGCGAGGTCGTCAGCATGGTCGCGATGTCAGCCTTCACCGCGCCCAGGTCGAGCGCCTCGAATGCCTTTACGTAGTCGAAATCCTCGGGCAGCGGATTGGCCACCGCCGGGTTCTTCGCCAGGATCTTGAGGTTCAGCCGCTTCGGCCACCACTCCTGGTTTGGCCTGCCCTGGGTGGGATGCGCGACGCCTCCGTGCGCAACCGGGCACTTCTGCCCGGCAGCGGCTGCGCCATCGGTGTTCATCTCAGCTTCGACGGCGTCGCCATGCCTTACTTCAGCCATTGCGTTCTTCTCCTAAAGGTTCGACATCGGATACAAGACGGGCTGCGGAACGCGCCGCATGACATGACCGGCAGAGGCCGCGATAGATCACTTCGGCCTCGTCAATGACGAAGTCCATTGCGTCGGCGAGACCGAGGCACGGAGCCGCGCCGATCGCGCAGTCAACGTCAACGACCAACCCACATGCCCGGCAGACGCAGTGGTGATGGTTGTCGTGCGTCCGCGTCTCGTAGATTGCCGGTCTGCCGTCCATAGTCAGGCGGCGCAGCAGCCCGGCGTCAGTCAGATGAGCCAGGCAATCATAGACAGCCTGATGCGACACGCCTGGCAGGACAACCGAAACAATGGCAAGCAGGGTCGCCGCAGTCGTGTGAGGCTTCGCCTCAACCGCGTCGAGTACCGCGATGCGCTGACGCGTGACCCGCAGTCCAGCGGCCCGGATCAACTTCTCAGATTTCTGAACGGGACCGCCAGCCATGCATCCTCATATAGCACTTTCTTGAACGGTTCAAGAAAGCAGTCGCACAGGCGGCGACTCCAACCGATGACTGAGGAGGCCGGTGGCGCTGCGCCATCCGGCATGGTCCAAGGTGGCCACGCAAGTTCTCCAGGCACTGAGTGGCAGCATGCGTTTGGCGTGCGCGGGCCTTCCCGACAAGCGGCGCGGCGGCGGCCGCGTGCTGGTCGCGCTCGACGGCACGGAATACGTCTGCCCGCAATGGTCCGGCTGCCCGCAGTGCCTACAGTCGCTCCTGTTCAGGACGGCGCCGGCGGACACGGCGAAGCCCCTCGGCCCGACCAGGTATGATCCAGCTTGGATGGGAACGTCATGCGTGGCGCCCGAACCCGTAGCGCTGCCTTCGCTGAGGGCATCACAAGGCGGCGGGCGCACCCATTCCGTCGCATCTAAGGTCTCGCAAATTTACGCTGGCGTGCTTCGGTCCCGGCCCGCGGGTCCTACCTGCCGTCTCGGCCTCAGACGGTGACGAGCCGCCGCGACAAGGTAGCAGCTCACAGAAACGATGATGGCGATCAGGGCGGCTGATGCCGATCACTGCATCAGCCGCCCTGTGCATCAATCCCTGCGGTTCCATGCCGCCCCAGCAAGCAGCGCGCATCACGCCAACCAAGAACTGCAAACGCATTCAGTTCCGATTGCGCCGATCCCCCCCTTCAACGGCAAGGGGAGTTGAAGCAACCGGATACTGCCACGCTACTGCGGTGCTAGATAAACCTCGACCCGGCGGTTGCGCTCCCGCCCTTCGGGAGTTGAGTTGTCGCCAATCGGCAGCTCCGCGCCGAATGTTGCAACCTTGCCCGGTGGAACTCCGGTGCGCTTCAGCGCCGCATTGACCGTTTCGAGCCGCCGCTGCGACACAAGCTGGTTCGCCGTCGCCGTGCCGCTGTTGTCGGCGAAGCCTGCAAGGATGACCCGTGACGGATTGATCTTCTGGCTCTTGAGATAGGTCGTCAGGCGCTCGACGTCCCGCAACCCGCGGTTGTCCAGATCCTTCGACCCCGGCAGAAAGCGGAAGTCCACAGAAAGCCGCGTCGCTCCGGCGATAAGTTGCTTGAACCGGTCGGATGCCCCCTCGTCCGCCGTCGCAACCTCGGACCGGACGGTGAGCGGGACATAGCCCGCGGCGTCAACCGCGGCCTGGCCGGCCGGAGAGTAAACATAGTCCAAGAACCGGCTGACAAAGGCGTTGGACGGCTTTGCCGCGGTGTAAAGATACAGCCGCCGCGTGAGCGGGTAGGTTTCAGTTGAGATCGTCAGCGGGGTTGGGGCAGTGGCGGTTCCGCCGCTCTCGGAAAGGGGAAGCACCCGCGCCGGCTCCGGGTTGCCAAACGCGACGAAGCCAATGCCGGCGCGGTCCGAGGCTACGGCCGTGATGACCGCCTGCTCGTTCGCAAGCGCCTTCACGCTGGCCGGGACGCTCTCGTGCGGCATCAGCACGTCGTGCGGCACGTCAACCGCAGCGCCCCGGCTTTCGACGACATACACGTGGATCGGGGCCGCGGTCTCTCCCAGCTCAGACCAGTCCTTCACCTGGCCCGACAACACGGCGCGGAGTTGCGGAACGGTCAGGGACGCGACGCGGTTCGCCGGGCTGACAACGGTGGTGATGCCCTGGACGCCGATGACATGCTCGCTCGCCGGGCTATTCATGTCGCCGAGCGAGGCTAGCCGTTCGGCGTCGGCCGGGGTGATCCGGGACGCTGACATTGCGAAGTCGGCCGTACCCCGCAGGAGCGCATTCATCCCGCTTACGGACGAGCCGAGCATCACGGTTACAGCCTCGCGCTGGCCAGCCTGCAGACCGGCGATCTCCAGCGTGCCATCGGCCCCGCCAAAGCTGCTGGTGATGGATGCGTCACCAATAAGCGCGAGGTAACCAGCCGACAAGCGGCGCGCAAGCGTGCTGCCGATCACGTTGGACCCAGCCATACGGAACAGTGTCGTCGTCGGAGCTGCCACCGGCGCCGGCGCAGTCGCCTGGGGCGCCGCCGATTCTGCAAGCGCAAGCGTCGGCGGCGGCGAGACCAGCGCCCGTTGCGCTTGTTGCGGCGTCGCGGCTGGTGGCGGTGCAGGAGGAGGCATGGGCGTCAGCCCAGCCTGCGCCGATGGCGCTGGCTGCGGCGGCCCAGCGGACGGCGCTGGCGCCGTGCCCGCAAGCTCCGTCGCAGGCGGCTGCAGCGGCGACGCCTTTGGAGGCGCCGGCACGTTCCCGTGCATGGACGCCGGCAGGTAAGCCGAAAGGTCCGGCGTTTCACCGCCAAGCAGCTTGTAAGCCACCCCACCAGCGCCCGCGAGGACGATGCCGAACTGCAGCGCCAAACCGACTTTGCTCAGCCCCCGCGTCCTCAAGTTGCGGATGGGCTGCAGCGCCTCGCCGCATTTCGGGCAAACGAAGTTCGCCCCCTCGGGCAGGACGATGATGCGCTGGGACACTGCCGCAGAGCAGTATTCCAGGTTGCCGCAGCGCCCACGTAAATCAGCCATCAGGGATACCAATCAGCCGGCCGCACGAGCCTGGGCAAAAGAGGGTTATGACAAGCAGCGCGAATTGAAGTGAATACCTTGGCCTGCAGGACGGGCCCCCAGGTCAGCTCATGGCGACACGCAACGTGCCGGCCAGCGGGACCATCTCCTCGACCGGCTCCGACTTCTGCGCAGCCGCCCTGAGCAGCACAACGCCGAAGGCGACCTTGGCCACTGCATCGGCAGCCGCATACCCCACCTGGACCGCGGTGAAGGTGGTCGGGTCGGCGAAGCCGAAGATCGAAAGCAGCGCAGCCGCCGGGTAGATGGTCCAGCTTGACACGATCAGCAGCCGGGCGGCCCGGAAAAGCTTCCGGACAACCAGTGACTCAGCTTTGATGGCCGGGGTGAGGCCAACAAACAATTGGTAGATCAGGATCAGGGCAGGCAGCATCGCCACGATCCACCAAAGCGCCCGAGCCTCAACCGTCGTGGCGAGCTGTCCGGGATAGCCCAACAGGATCATCTCAGCAGACAGCACCCCAAGGACGGTGCTGCGGAGCCGCACCTGCCTGGACCCAAGGTCCATCGTGGATAGGAAAGCCACCAGCAAAAGCGGAACCGTCAGCAACCAGTCCACAAACCGGCCATTCTCGTTGAATGCCGCGCCGCTCGACACCAAGGCGCCGTTCACGACGTGAAAGGCATCGGTCCAACTCGTGTATAAACGGTAATAGCTATATGACGATACCATGCACGTCATGCCCAGCAGAGTGATAGCCATCTTGTAGCGTTGCAGCAATTCGACGCGCTGCAGGAAAAAGAAGACTGCGGCGACACCCATCGCGGCGAGCATCAATGAGAACAAGTCCGCCACGATCATGTAGTGGTTGATACTCAGCTCGCCCATTTCGGTCGTCCTCAGCAGTGCCCTGGCAATCCGTCACCGAACGGGGGAGATGCATCCGAGCCAGCCTGCCGGAGCAACAGCCGTCTCAAAGCCCGTCCCAGCCAGGTCTAGATCACGCTTCCTTGAGATACCTTTCGCAAATCGCAATGTCTAGCCCCGATCCAAACCGCCAAACCGGTCCAGGGAGCTGTCTGGAGCAGTAAACTAACAAATCTCCCAACAAAGACGCCCGATCTGGCGGCGTAAACGGCCATCGCCCGCACGTTTCCAAACGAGAGCTTCCAGGGTATTGATTTTGTTACTAACAACATAACAAAAACTTACTTGAGGACCCGGAACGGAGTTTTATACCGGCATCTGCGCAAGAACTTTGCACCCTTCGGATGCGAACCCAGTTGCCGACGATAGGGATGGCCACTCCATGCATTTGCCTTTCAACGCTCAATCAACAGCCCGCCCGCGGCAACTGACGCGGCCCCTGCCCCATCGTCTGCGCCGGGTTGGAATCCTGGTCCGGCTTGAAGACGCTTTCACAAACGCTCCCGCGCTGGGCGGGAGCCAATTGCGACCCGCCCGCAATGCCATGCCGCCGCAGAACTGCGGCGGGGCAACGCAAGGATATCCATCGTCATGCATTTGAACCGCCGTGGCCTAATCCGCACCTCCCTGGGTGCCGCGCTCGCGATGCCCTATCTCCGCCGCGCCCACGCGGAAACATCTGAGGTGTCCATCGCCAAGCAATTCGGCACGCTGTTCCTCCAGCAGGACGTAATGGAGCGTCAAAAGCTGGTCGAGAAACAGGCCGCGCTGCTTGGCCTGCCAAATCTTCGCGCCACCTATCCCCGCTTCGGAGGGGTCGGCGCAATCACCGAAGCGCTGCTGTCCGGCGGACTTCACCTCGCCAGCGGCGGTGTCCCCGGCGCGCTGCTGCTGTGGGACCGCACGCGCGGCGCGGTGAAGTCCGCCTTCGCCATGAATGCAACCACCCAGCGCCTGCTCACGGTCAACCCAGCGGTGAAAACGCTCGCCGACCTGACGCCTGAGGACCGGATCGCCCTGCCGACCGTCAAAATCGGCACCCAAGCGATCTACTTGCAAATGGCCGCGGCCAAGCAGTGGGGCATGAAGGAATACAACCGTCTTGACCCCCTGACCATCGGCCGGCCGCATCCGGACGGCATGGCGGCGATGCTCAGCAAAACCGAGATCACCTGCCACTTCAGCACCAGCCCCTTCCAGGAGCGCGAGCTGTCGCTGGCAGGCGTGCGGGAAGTCACCAACAGCTACTCCATCCAGGGCCTTCCCACGGGCACTCCCAACACGGTGTTCGCCAACGTCAAGTTCCGGGCGGAAAATCCTCAGGCCTGGCTCGCGGTGATGGCGGCGTTCCAGGAAGCGACAGACTGGATCAACGAGAACCCGGCCGACGCCGCGCAGCTTTACCTGGACAACAGCGGCGACAAGGACACGGTCGCCAACGTGCTCGCTTCCATGCAGGCGCCGGGCAACGCGTTCACGTTGCAGCCGCGCGGCGTGATGGCAGTGGCGCACTTCATGGCGGACACCGGCGTCCTGAAGCGCCGGCCCGAGCGCATTGACGAAATCTTCTTCCCAGAATCGCTGGAGCCTACCGGCACCTGAAGACGCCTATCGTGCGCTCGTGCACATCCACCTCAAATTTCGTCTTGATCTGCAACCGAAGGTCCGTGCAGCGCCAGCGCACGACGCCATCGCGCGCAAGGTCCGGCCCCGCCAGCACCAGGTCGTCCAGCTCCTGCATCTGCCCGGCCGACAAGGCGGGCGGCCGGCCCTTGCTGCGGACGCCGCGCAAATCCTCAACCCCCTTGGCGTTGCAGCGGTGAACCCAGTCGCGCAGGACATGCCGGCGCGCCGGACCTGGCGCGCAAGGTCTGCCGGTCCATTCCGCCAGCCTGAGCCGCGAGCTGCCGCGGATGCCCGTCCAGGATCATCGCCATGGCCAGCAGCCGCCGGGCCTGCTTGGCATCGGCCGTCCCCGCCGCCTTCACCCGCAACTCCACGCTGCTCAGATCGTCACGCGTGACCGCAACCGATGCCATGCCGCTCACCCCGTACCAAGCACGGAGCGTATGGACCCACACCCAAGGCCGCTCGGGAAGCCCAAGGAGCCAACGTCAACAGCGGTTGGCATTACCGGGGTCATCGGCGATGGGGCCATGCAGCCCTCAACTCGCGATGAGCGCCAATATCGCAAATTGAGCTGCAAGCTCGGCATAGAGATTTGCGGCACGCCGGCATGACGCCTCGACCGCTCGGCGCGGCAATCATCGGGGGCAACCGGCGTTCACGCGGGCCACGCTTCGTCCCCCTGGTGCGAGGTGATCGGGGCGAGGCAATGACGGAGAAGCGCAGGCCCGCCCGCGGGCGATCGCACCGGACTGGGATCGGTCAGATGGACGAGCGAACCCGCCGCTCCTGCAGGTCAGCCTCGAACAGGCCGGAGAGCTCATCAGCCGCTTGCTTGGCATTCTGGATCAGCTGCCGTTCATCATCATAAAACGCGTGAGTTTCCGCCAGCATGCGTTCGTCATACGCACGGAAGAACTCAACAGCCCGCCGTGCCTCGTCCGGCTTCACGCCGAGGTCCTCAAGCACCATCTCGCTCAGGCGTAGGCTGGAATGGAAGGTCTCACGGACCTGCCGCGTGATGCCGCGGTCCATCAGCAAATGCGCGTGCCTCCGGTTGCGCGCCCGCGAGACGATCCGGAGATCGGGGAATGTCCGCCGTGCGATGTCAATGACCTGCAATGTCTCTTCCATGTCCTCCAGCGCTATCACCAGCAAGCGTGCGTGTTCGGCTCCTGCGGCGCGCAGCAGGTCGGGACGTGACGGGTCGCCGTAGTAAACGCGGGCGCCGAAGCGGCGGATGACCTCGACCTGTTCGCTGTCCTGCTCAAGCGCCGTGAACCCGATCCCGCGCATCCGGAGAACGCGTCCCACGATCTGTCCGACCCGGCCGAACCCGCAGATGATGACGGGCGCGCCGTCGTCTTCGATCTCGTCATACGTTGGCGGAACCGTTGTCACGAAGCGCGGCACGATGAAGCGTTCCGACAGGGCAAACAGCAACGGTGTCACTGCCATAGAGAGTGCAATGGCCAGAGTTGCTGTATCCGACGCTGCCTGCGTCAGGGCACCGGACCCGATCGCCGCGGCGAACAGGACGAAGCTGAATTCGCTGCCCTGCGGCAGGGCGAGTGCAAAGCGCAACGCCGCCTGGGCCGGCTGACCGCCGAGCCGGGCCAATACGAAGGCGACGGCTGCCTTGGCAGCCATGATGCCTGGCACAACCATCGCGAAAAAGCCCGGCTGCTGCGCCGCAAGGCCCAGATTTGCAGACATGCCGACCGATAGGAAGAAGAAGCCGAGCAGCAGGCCCTCGAACGGCTGAACGTCGGCCTGGACCTCGTGCCGGTATTCGGAGTCGGACAGCAACACCCCACCCAGGAATGCACCGAGGGACATTGACAGTCCGGCAGCGTCGGCAAGCGCGGCGGTGCCTGCAACGACGAACAAGGCGAGTGCCGTGAACACCTCGGGCGTACGTGCGCCGCCGATCGCGCGGAAGGCCGGGCGGATCAGGAACCGTCCCCCAACCAGGATGACGCCGATGGCGCCTGCGGCCTTGCCGAGTTCCCACCAGGGCACGTGATCCGGCGTGCCTGCGCCTCCCGCCAGCAACGGGACAGCAGCGACGAGCGGGATAAATGCAAGGTCCTGGAACAGCAGCACCGCAAAGGTGCTCCGCCCCGCCGGACTGCCGAGCAGGTCACGTTCTCCCAGCATAGGCAGCACGATGGCAGTGGACGACAGGGCAAGGCCAGCCCCAATCACGGCGGCAGCCGGCCAAGCCATTCCAAATAAGCGTGCCGCGACCGCCAGCACCAACGTGGTCAGGACCACCTGGGACGACCCCAGGCCAAACACGGCGCGGCGCATGACCCACAGGCGCCGCGGCCGCACCTCCAGCCCGATCAGGAACAGCAGCATGACGACACCGAGTTCGGATACGCTGGCAATCGCATGCACGTCGGTGATCAGGCCCAGGCCGGACGGGCCGATCAGCGCACCGCCGAGAAGGTAGCCCAACACGCTGCCGAAGCCGAGGCGACGGGAGAGCGGCACCAGGATCACGGCGGTCGCAAGCAGGATAGCAAGCGTGAGCAGCATGGATGTCCGATCTGATCTGTTGCGAGGGTCTCAGGCCAAAGTGAGCCAATGAGAAAGTGTTGCACAGGCCGACAATGAGGATCCAATGAAGCATCGCTGAAAGTCAGCGGTGGGTCTCGACGCTGGTCAGCGCCGTAACACATTGCATACTCACAAATGTCCCTGGGTCCGATACCTGCGCTGATTAACACCTGCGCCCCAGGTCGGCGATGTGAGCCAGCGCCTGGGCTGCGCCATTCGCCCGCGACGCGCGCACGCTCTCCGCCGCAAGGACCTCCGGCGTGCGCGGGCGCCCACGCTTGCTCGTCAGCGCCTCCGCACCACCCGCGCGGAACCGGTCACGCCAGTGATGGACGATCGTTTGCTTGAGACTCAACTCGATGGCCAGGGCGCTTGGGCGCTCGCCAGCCTCCTACCGTTCAACGGCCTTCAGCATGAGCACCCGGCTGTGGCGCCCGGACTCGTTCGGGGACATCGGTATGCTCTCCTCGCCGGGGAGCTGTCCGAATTTACCTGTCTCGCTTTAGGGGTCCATTCCATGATGGCGGTGCTGGACCCGTGCCGGGCTGCGGCGGCCCTGGCTGCTGCACGGCTCCAATACCACGACCTGGGAGTTCGTCGCCCTGGCCGCCGGACGCCGGTCCACCTGCGTCGGGCTGAAGGACAGCAGCATGCTCCCGGATGGCACGGCTGCCTCCGGCAACGTCACCCTGGTCATAGCTGCCGTTGAGATGTTCAGATGGCCAGCAACTTCCTGCCCAATCAAGACCCACCTCGCCCTGGCACATTGATTGCTTGCGCTATCCCATATTCCCGCGGAACAATCGCCCCGCCAGATCCGTGCCCACCAAGGAACAGGAGATGCCGATGACCCGCATGAAGTTCGTGTCGCTGCTCGGGGCAGCCGCCCTGCTCGCCGCCGGCCTTGCCCCCGCACCCGCCGCCGCCAAGGAGTGGACCACCATACGCTTCGGCATGGACGCCACCTATCCGCCCTGGGAAAGCGTGGACCCAAGCGGCAAGATCGTCGGCTTCGAAGTGGACTACGCAAACGCCCTGTGCGCCAAGATGAAGGTCACCTGCACCTTCCAGAACCAGGACTGGGACGGCGTGATCCCCGCGCTGCTGTCAGGCAAGTTCGACGTCATCTTCTCAAGCATGAACATGACCCCGGCCCGTGCGCAAAAGGTGCTGTTCTCCGACATGTACTACGCGACCGCGCCCGTCTGGGTCGCAGGCTCCGAGATCAAGGGCGACGACATCTCGCCCGCCGCCCTCAAGGGCAAGTCGGTCGGCGCCCAGTCCTCCACCATCTATGCCAACTACCTGGAGAAGTACTACCCGGGGATCGAGGTGAAGCTCTATCCCGGCGGCGACGAGCCGTTCCTAGACCTCGCCAGCGGCCGCATAGACTACGTGACCAGCGACATCCTGGTGGCGCAGAAGTTCATGGAAAAGAACCCCGGCTGCTGCCGCGTCGTCAAGGAGATCCCCCGCACCCCGGACATCTTCGGCCCCGGCGTCGGCGCCGCCTTCCGTCCCGACGACAAGGACCTTGCCGCCATGTTCAACAAGGCCATCGCCGAAGCCGACGCGGACGGCACCTACAAAACCATCGCCGACAAATACTTCAAGATCAACATACGCGGCAAGTAACGGCCCAGGCGCAGGAAGGACCGCCCGGTGCCTGCCTTCGAGCTGCTGTTCGGCGCCCAGGGCTGGGCGCCGCTGCTGCTGCGCGGGGTGCTGGTCACCATCCTGCTCAGCCTGGCCACGGTCCCGTTCGGCTTCGGCGGCGGGCTGGCGCTGGCCTTGCTCAAGCTGTCGCGCAGCCGGGTGATCCGCGGCCTGTGCGCCGCCTACACGACGTTCTTCCGCGGCATCCCCGACCTGCTCTCCCTGTTCATCGTCTATTTCGGCCTGCAAGCCCTGCTGAACTGGGCTTCGGCGCACCTGGGCGACGGCTGGAGGATCGAGATGAACGCCTTCGTCGCCGGCGTCATCGCGCTCTCGGTCGTCGTCGCCGCCTACAGCAGCGAGGTTTGGGTGTCGTCGCTGCAGGCGGTGCCGCCGGGCCAGGCGGAGGCCGCGCGCTCGTTGGGCCTGAACCGGCGGCAGGTATTCGGCCTGGTGGTGCTGCCGCAACTCGGCCGGGTCGCCCTGCCGGGCCTCGGCAACATCTGGACCATCCTGGTCAAGGACACGTCCCTGATCTCGACGCTCGCGGTGATGGACTTGCTGCGCGCCGCGTCGGAGGCCAGCCGGGCGACATCCCGCCCGCTGCTGTTCTACACGGCGGCGGCAGGGGTTTATCTGCTGTTCAGCATCCTCTCCAGCATCGGCCAGGCCGCGCTGGAGCGCCGGGCCAACCAGGGCTATGCCGGCGACGGCCGCCGCGTGCAGGGCCTCGCCTGATGCTGACGAACATCCTGGGCGCGGTGCTCGACCTCGACCTGCTGCAAACTTGGGGAATGCGGCTGCTGTCCGGCTTGCAGATCACCGCCGAGGTCGTGGTGCTGGCCTGCAGCATGGGCTTCCTGCTGGCCTATCCCCTGGCGCGGGCGCGCATGTCGCAGCGGCGCTTCATCGCCTGGCCGGCGCTGGCCTACGTCACCTTCTTCCGCGGCACGCCGCTGCTGTGCCAGCTTTACATCGTCTATTACGGCGCGGGCGAAGTGCGTCCGTTCCTCACCTCGGTGAACCTATGGTGGTTCTTCCGCGACAGCTTCTATTGCTGCCTGTTCGCCTTCACGCTCAACACCGCGGCCTACCAGGCCGAGATCCTGCGCGGCGCGATCCTGAGCGTGCCGCGCGGCCAAATCGAGGCCGCACGCGCCCTGGGCCTGTCGCCCTACCGGATGCTGCGCCACGTGGTCGGCCCGCAGGCGCTGCTGGTGGCGCTGCGCCCGCTGGGCAACGAGCTGATCAGCATCGTCAAGGCCAGCGCGCTCGCCGCCATCGTGACACTGCTGGACCTGATGGGGCAGACCCGGTTCGTCTTCGCCCGCACCTTCGACTTCACGGTCTACCTGTATGCCGCGCTGATCTACCTGGCGATCACCGAGGCGATCAGCCGGCTATGGAACCGGATGGAGCGTGGCCTGTCCCGCCACCTGGCGCCGGTGGCAGCCGTCCGGGCCGTTGCCGCCGCTGCAAGGCCGCGGCCAGGTCCGGCGCGGCCAGCAGCGGCAGCCTCCCTGGACGGCGCATCCAGCCCGGCCTGGCTGGCGAAACCGGAATCGGGAGGAGGGTAGCCCAGGCTTGCCCGCCACTGGTCCTCACAAGGCTGCCTCGTGAACGTGCTCCTTCTTCGCCGCTCCGCGCAGCCGGCCCACGACCTCCACCGCCAGCGCCGCAGCGGCCAGGGCGCCACCGAACCCACACACCCCGGGCCATCCCGCCAGACCCCATGCCAGCGTCGCCCCGGCCGATCCCGACGCCCCGCCGATGAACATGCCGGTCACGAAAACCGTGTTGAGCCGGTTGCGTGCCGCCGGCTGCAAGGCGAACACCACATGCTGGTTGGACACCAGGGCGCTTTGCACCCCGAAATCCAGCACAATGACGCCCAGCACCAGCCCCGGCAGCGCGCCCCATAGCCCGAACAGCAGCCAGGACAGCAGCGTCAGCAGCGCCCCGATGCCCACCACCAGCGCCGGGCCGCGCCGGTCGGCGATGCGGCCCGCCACCGGCGCCGCCAGCACCCCCACCGCGCCCACCACGCCGAACAACCCCGCCACGTCAGCGCCGAGATGGAACCGCGGCTCCTGCAGGTGCAGCGCCAGCACGGTCCAGAACACGCTGAACGACCCGAACAGCAGCGCCTGCACCACGGTCGCCCGGCGCAGCCCCGCTTCCCGCCGCCACAGGCTGATGACCGACACAAGCGCCGCGCCGTAGCCCATCGTCAGGTGCGGGTGGTTGCGCGGCAGCATGACCGCCATCACCACCCCGGCCCCGAGCGCCAGCGGCACCGCCAACCAGAACATCTCCCGCCAGCCCAGGTGAACCGCCACGAAGCCGGCGAGCGTTCGGCTGAGCAGGATGCCGCACAGCACCCCGGCCGTGACCGTCCCGATCGTCTTGCCACGGCTGGAAGAGTGCGCCAGGGCGGCGGCGAACGGCACCACCTGCTGCGCCACCGTCGCGCAGACACCCAGTGCCAGCGACGCGAGCATCACCAGCCCCGCAGAGGGCGCCATCGCCACCAACGCCAGAGCGGCGGCGAGCAGCACGAACTGCACGATGATGATGCGGCGCCGGTCCAGCAGGTCGCCCAGCGGCACCAGCAGGAACAGCCCGGCGGCATAGCCGAGCTGGGTCGCCGTCGGCACCAGCCCCGTCATGTCCGGGCCGCCGCCAGGGCCGGCAAGGTCCCGCTCCATGATCCCCAGCATCGGCTGGCAATAATACATGTTGGCGACCGCGATCCCGGCTGCGGCCCCCATCGCCAGGGTCAATCCGCGGCTGATCGGCGCCGCAGTTCCCTCGCCGGCCGGGTCGGTCATCTTGCAAGTCCTTCGAAGGTTGGGAACGGTCGGCCAGGCTGCCCTGCAAGACTGACGCCAGCGCCGATGCCTCGGGTCAGGAGGCGCCGTTGCACCGAGGCAGGCGTCAGCCCGGCGTTTGAGAATGCCTCGCCCTAACGGCCCCACGCCCAGGCCGTTCCTGTCATCACATGGGGAACGCGGGACATGGAGAACGCGGGCGCCCCGGCCTTCCGCCGGACGGCTTGGCCGCATACGGGCCGCCTCGCCCGCATGTCGGCCCATTCTTCAAAGCGGGACGCACGGCTTTGCCGCAAGCCGCGTGTTCGAGAGTGGACGCGGCGCCAGCCTGGCACGGACGTTGCCTGTCCTCAGGCGCCTGCCATCCCCACGATGGCGCCTCCAGCCAAGGCGAGCCGCTCAATGCCAGACCTTTTCAGCCCCTACACCCTCAAGGGCGTCACGCTCCGTAACCGGATCGCGATGTCGCCGATGACCATGTATCGCTCCACCGATGGCCTGATGAACGACTTCCACGTCATGCTGATGGGCTCGCGCGCCGCCGGCGGCTTCGGCCTGGTGTTCCCCGAGCAGTTGGCGATCACCCCTGACGGACGCACCGGCACCCACTGCGCCGGCATCTGGGACGACGCCCAGGTGGAGGGCCTGCGGCGCGTGACGGCCATCATCAGGGACATGGGCGCCGTGCCTGGCATCCAGCTCGGCCACACCGGCCGCAAGGGCAGCGAGTTGAAGCCGTGGGAGGGCAAGCTGCAACTGCCGCCCGACCACCCCGACGGCTGGCAGGTGCGCGGCCCCTCGGCGATCACCTATGGCGGGCGCTACACCTACCCCGTCCAGGCCCTCACGGTGGCCGAGATCAGGGACCTGCACCGCAGCTACGCCCAGGCGGCGCAACGGGCGCTGGACGCCGGGTTCGAGTGGCTGGAGATGCACTTCGCTCACGGCTATCTGGGCGCAAGCTTCTTCTCGCCTCTAGCGAACCAGCGGACGGACGAGTATGGCGGCAGCCTGGAGAACCGCGTCCGCTTCCACCGGGAGGCGCTGGACGCGGTGCGCGCGGTGTGGCCGGAACGGCTGCCGCTGACGATGCGCCTGGGATCGGACGACTTCCACGAGCACGGCGTGCGGTTCGACGACGCCGTGTGGGCGGTCGGCGCCCTGAAGGAGCACGGGCTGGACCTGGCCGACCTCAGCCTGGGCATGAACACCGACGACATGAAGGACGCGCCGTTCGGCGACGTGGCGTTCATGGTGGAACGCGGCGCCCGCGTCCGGCGCGAGGTCGGCATCCCCGTGGGCGTAAGCTGGAACCTGGGCCTGCCCGCGGTGGCCGACCGGGTGATCCGGGACGAGCTGATTGACCTGGTGTTCCTCGGCCGCCCGGCGCTGGCCAACCCGCACTGGCCGGTATGGGCGGCGCGCGAGCTGGCGCACAACGACCCGTTCTCGCTGATCCCGGAGGACTGGTCCTGGTGGCTGCGGAACCGGCCGGGGCCGGAGGGATCGCTGGGCTGGCCAGCGGTCACGCGGCAGGCCTGACCGGCAGGCCGGGTCTTGCTGGTCCGGCCGTTTGGATGTCAGCTTGCCGGACAGAACAACGGGAGGAGGACCCATGGTCTTCATGTCACTGGTCCCAAAACGCCCGCAAGCTGGCCGGTCGGCCGCGCCCAGGCGGACGCCAACCGGGACTGCTGCACACGAGCTGATGCCTGCGTGCACCAGGCCCGGCGCATGACCCTCAACGAACTGGCCTCCGGCCTCCGCTTCCCCGAAGGCCCCGTGGCGATGGCCGACGGCTCGGTCGTGCTGGTGGAGATCGAGCGCGGCACCCTGACCCGGGTGGCGGCGGACGGGACGGTGAGCGTGATCGTCCACCTGGGCGCCGGTCCCAACGGCGCCGCCATCGGGCCAGACGGACGCTGCTACGTGTGCAACAACGGCGGCTTCAACTGGGTGGACGACGAGACGGGCCTGCGCCCGGTCATGCAGGCCGACAATTACAGCGGCGGCCGGATCGAGCGGGTGGATCTCGCTACCGGCGCGTTCGAGACGATCTACACCCACGGCGGCCAGGCGCCGTTGCGCGGACCCAACGACCTGGTGTTCGACACTCACGGCGGCTTCTACTTCACCGATCTCGGCAAGGGCCGACCCCGTGACCTCGACCGCGGCGGCGTATGCTACGCGCAGGCCGACGGGAGCGGCATACGCGAGGTGTGCTTCCCCATGCTGACCGCCAACGGCGTCGGCCTGTCGCCGGACGGCGCCACGCTGTATGTCGCCGAAACCGAGCCAGCGCGGTTATGGGCCTTCGACCTGGACGGGCCGGGGCAGATCCGGCGCCAGCCCTGGCCGTCGCCGCATGGCGGCCGGCTGGTGACGGGCAGCGCCAACTTCCAGCGCTTCGACAGCCTGGCGGTGGATGCGGCCGGCAACGTATGCGTGGCAACGCTCGTGCACGGCGGCATCAGCGTCATCTCGCCGGACGGCGCGTCCATCCGCCACGTGCCGATGCCGGAGCGGTGGGTGACCAACATCTGCTTCGGCGGGCCTGACATGCGGACGGCGTTCATCACGCTGTCGTCCACCGGGCGGCTGGTGTCCTGCCGCTGGGACACGCCGGGGCTGCGGCTGGCCTACAACGCCTGACAGGGCGAAAGGGGTCAGGATGGCGCCGACCTCACGGCGCCAGGTGGCACACCCCGTTCGGCGGGAACGCCGTAGCCGCCGGGACCGTCGCCAGCACACGATACCAGGCATGCGGCTCTGCCAGCCCCGCCGCCGGCAGCACCTGCGCGATATACAGGTCGTGCACGACCATGTGGTCGGCCGCCCGCCACTCGGCATGGCGGGCGAACGGGTCCTCGAACCGGTGTCCGTCCAGGACGCGGACCACGGCGTCCGCATCGGTCGTGCCCGCCGTCTGCACGGCCTGCAGCCATTGCAGCGTTGCCGAGTAGTCTGCCGCCTGCGCCGCGGTCGGCCGCATCCCGCCGTGCCCGGCGGCGAAGCGGTCGGACCATGCCCGCGCCGCCGGGTCCAGGTTCCAGTACCAGGGCACCGCTGCGACCACGCCGGCATAGCCCTGCCCGACGCGGTCCACGTCCGACAGATACAGCAGCGCGGTCGCCACCTGTGCCCGCATCCCGGCCTTGGCGACGAACTCCGTTACGGCGGCTACTTCCGCATCCGCGTCCGCCCCGGCGTTGAACACGGCGATCACGTCGGGGTCCAACGCCTTCGCCTCTGTCAGCATGGCGGACAGATCCCGTGTGCTGGGCGGGACGATGAAGGACTTCACGACCTCACCGCCCTGCGCGGTGATGACCGGCGCCATCGTCGCCAGCGCGCCACGGCCGAAGCCGGCGTCGGCGACGATGGCCACCCAACGCTTGCCGCCGGGCTGTGCGGCGATGTGGGCGGCAGTCGCCGTCTCGATGCTCACGGAGTCGAATGAGTAGTGGTAGGCATATTTGGTGCAGGCGGCCCGGGTCAGCGCCGGGACCGCGGCCCCTGTCGTGACCATCAGCCGGTGCCGCTCCGCCGCGACTTTGGACACCGCCAGCGCGATGGGCGAGTTCTGCACGTCCATCAGCAGGTCGGCCCCGGCGTCGTAGGCCTGTTTGGCCAAGTCCGGCGCCAGGGCGGGCTTGTTGTGGTCGTTCAGCGCGTCAACCACCACCGGCCGGCCCAGGACGGCGCCGCCGAAGTCCGCAACCGCCATCCGCGTCGCATCCACTCCGCCGCGCCCGGCTCGTGCGTCATAGATGTCGTCGTCCAGGTCGGCGATGACGGTGATCCGCACCGGCGCAGGGTCGGCAGCACGCGCAGTCCCTGTTTCGACGAGGGCGCAGGCGGCGAGCAGGAGGAGTGTGATGCGCGGCAAGGCTGGTCCCATCCGGTATGCATGCTGCAGGTGGTGGAGCCGAGGGGAATCGAACCCCTGACCTCCTGAATGCCATTAGGGTGCAGCTTCACGCCAGAAAATGCAATGCGTTGCCATAAGCAGACTAGATCAATGTGTTAGGAGACTACCAGGCAAGCTGATCTTGCCATAAGCCGCCATCCAATGCCATGAACAGACACGCCGCCGGGTCCGCATGGGGTCCGCAGACGTTGCGAAGGTGGATTGGTGAAGCTGACCGAGGAAGCCATAGAGGCTCTGGCGTGCGAGCCTGGGCAGAAGGACCGGCTGGTGTTCGATGACACCCTGCCCGGCCTGGCCGTGCGGATCACGGCAGGCGGCCGCAAGTTCTTCCTGGCACAATACACCGTCGCCGGCCAGCGCCGCCGGGTGCCCATCGGTCGCTGGGGCGCTGTCACCCTCAAGGCTGCCCGCACCGCCGCCAAGGGCATCCTGGGCGACGTGGCAAAGGGGCAGGACGTGGCGGCCGTGCGGACGGCTGAGCGGGTCCGTGTCAAAGGCGAAGCTGCAGCCGACAAGCTGACGCTGGATGCCCTGCTAGAGCAGTGGTCCGACATGGCGCTGATCGAGCGCCGGCCGTCATACCGCAAAGAAGCCGTGCGCGCGGTCAAGGCAGCCTTCCCTGGGCACCTGACGCGGCGTGCGGAAGCCCTGACGCGGGCGGACGCCCTGGCCGGCTTGGACGCGCTAGGGAAGGCTGGCAAGCCCACGATGGCGGGGCGGACGCTGGCTTACGCCCGCGCCTGCTACACATGGGCCATGAAGCGCGGCAAGGTGTCCAGCAACCCTTTCCTGGCGCTGCCCATCTCGACCGGCACCGTATCCCGCGACAGAGTGCTGACCGATGCTGAGGTTGCCCTGATCTGGACGGCTGCCGGCGAGCTGGGCCACCCGTTCGGGCCACTCGTGCGCGTGCTGCTGCTGACGGCCCAGCGACGCGACGAGGTAGGCGGCATGAGGTGGTCAGAGCTGTCCGGGGACCGGACGACCTGGACCATCCCGAAAGAGCGGGCAAAGAATGGCCGCGCCCATGTGGTTCACCTAGCGCCTACGGTGCGGGCGATCCTGGCGGACGTGCCGCGGTTCGCGTGGGCCACATTGGACGGAGAGGTGCGGCCCTCGCCGGACCTGGTGTTCACCACCACCGGCAAGACGCCAGTGTCAGGCTACAGCAACGCCAAGGATGCCCTGGAAGCCCATATCGCCAAGGCCAGGACAAAGGCTGCTGCAGCCGCCGGCCAGAAGGCACCCCCTGCCCTGCAACCTTGGCGGATGCACGACTTCCGCCGCACCGCCGTCACCTGGATGGCCGGCAACGGGGTGGCGCCGCATGTGGCCGACCGGCTGCTGAACCACGTCCAGGGCACCATCAGCGGCGTGGCGGCGGTGTATCAGCGGCAGCAGTTCCTGGCCGAGCGGAAGGCGGCGCTGGAGGTTTGGGCGGGGCATGTGGTGGGAATGATAGGCTGACTGTGCAGCAGCGGACAGACTACATTGCTGCGTGAGCGTATGCCTCAACTGTGGTAAGAGTGCATCATGACCATCTTCGCTATCCTTCTTCCGGCGCCCAACCCAGCTATAGCCGATGCCATTGTGGAAGCGTTCAACGACGAGTGTCTCAAGCTTAGCGACACTCAGTGGATAGTATCCTCCTCAGCGACGATACAAGAGATAACTGCCAGGGCTGGCATCTACGATGTAAAA
>DASWOJ010000183.1:0-8168 GCA_036398775.1 Acetobacteraceae bacterium | reverse complement strand
CTATGCGCCGGCCTGGGAATGACGACCACCGCGGAGGGGGTCGAGACCGAAGAGCAACTCGATAAGATTTGCGCGGAAGGATGCACCGAAGCGCAGGGTTTTCTGTTCAGCCCGCCGCGGCCTGCCGGTGAGATTCCGGCTATTCTAGAGCGCGTGCGCCTCAGAGACGCCGCGTCGCACCATGGCGAACCAGTGCCGGTCATGCCGATAAGATCAGGACGAGCCCCCGCGCCAGAGATGGTGGCGGCAGGATGACCGATCACGAAAAGGCCGGCGTGGGTAGAGACGGCCGCTGCCGAGACGGCAGATGATTGGCGCACCCGGAAAGACTCGAACTTCCAACCCCCAGATTCGTAGTCTGGTGCTCTATCCAATTGAGCTACGGGTGCATCCAGAGGCGGCGATGTAGCCCACCGGACCGTGTGCCGCAAGACCCTATCCCCGCTTGGCGAGCGGCGGCACGAACAGGGGCGCCGTGTCCCAGGGAAACAGCACCCAGGTGTCTTGCGGCACCTCCACCACCCAAGTGTCGGCCAGGCGCTTGCCGGCGGGCTTGGCATACAGGCAGGCGAAGTGGGCGTGCGGCAGCAGCCCGCGCACCAGGCCGGCGGTGACGCCGCTGTCCACCAGGTCGTCCACAATCAGGAACCCGGTCCCGTCCCCGGCGGCGTCCGGACGCTTCAGGATGGCGGCGGCGCCCCGGGCTTCTTCCTCGTAGCTGGCGACCGAGACGCACTCGACCAGGCGGCATTCCAGCTCCCGGGCGATGATGGCGGCGGGGATCAGGCCGCCGCGGCTCACGGCGACGATGCCCCGGAACGGGCCGAGCGGCATCAGCGCCTCCGCCAAGGTGCGGGCGTCCCTGTGAAGCTGGTCCCAGGTGACGGTCGCATAGGTGCGGGCGGTCAAAACAAGCGCCCTCCGTTCGGCACGGCCTGGTCCGGGCGGACCAGGACGACGGCGCCATCCGGGTCCGGCATCCCCAGGGTCAGCACCTCGCTGATGAACGGGCCGATCTGCCGGGGCGGGAAATTGACGACGGCACAGACCTGGCGGCCGATCAGGGCGTCCCGGTCGTAGTGGGTGGTGATCTGGGCGGACGACCGCTTGGTGCCGATCTCCGGCCCGAAGTCTATCCACAGCTTGAAGGCGGGCTTGCGCGCCTGCGGAAACGGTTGGGCATCGGTGATGGTGCCGACGCGGATGTCCACCTGCTCGAAGGTCTCATAGGTCGTGGGGGGCATGCTCATGGCCGGCATCATGGCAGGCCGGCCCCCGTTGCCAAGGGGCAGGGGCCATGCCAGCAATCAACGCGATGCAGGACGGTGCACCTCGGCTGGCGGTCAACGGCGATTTGCGCTTGAACGGACTGCGCGCAATGGCTGGCGCCGCCCTGTCCACCCCGGCGACGTTTGCCGCCGTGCCCGGCCCTGCGGACGGCGGCCCGGCCGCTGCATAAGGAACCCTGACATGGCGACGCGCGACTTCCACCTGCCCGGCCGCAGCCCGGTTTACTCCACGCACGGCATGGCGGCGACGTCCATGCCGGCAGCGACGCTGGCTGCGCTGGACGTGATGCGCCGGGGCGGCAACGCGATGGACGCCGCCGTCGCCGCCGTCGCGGTGCTGGGCGTGATCGAGCCGCAGTCCACCGGCATCGGCGGCGACTGCTTCTGCCTGTGGGCGCCGGCCGGCGGCGGCGTGATCGCGCTGAACGGCTCCGGCCGGGCAGCCGCGGGCGCCACGATGGACCACTTCGACGCGCTTGGGCTGTCGGCGTTGGAGAACACCTCCGTCCACACCGTCACCATCCCTGGCGCCGTGTCAGCCTGGGAAACCCTGCTCGCCGCCCATGGCACCCGCGGCCTGGACGAGCTGCTGCAGCCGGCCATCGCCTATGCCGAGGACGGCTGGCCCGTGCACGACCGGGTGGCGTCGGACTGGGCGGGGCAGGTGGACAAGCTGCGCCGCAACGGCGCCCACGCCTTCCTGCCCGGCGGCAACGCGCCACGCCCCGGCGACCTGTTCCGCCAGCCCGAGTTGGCGGAAACGCTGCGCATCATCGCGCGGCTTGGCGCGCGTGGCTTCTATGAAGGCCCCGTCGCCGCCGACATGGCCGCCACCCTGCAGGCCCATGGCGGGGTGCAGACGGAGGCCGACTTCGCCGCCGGGCGCACCGCCGCCGAGTTCGTCGAGCCGATCCGCACGGCCTGGCGCGGCATGGAGGTTTGGCAGTGCCCGCCCAATGGCTCCGGCCTGCTGGTGCTGATGCTGCTCGACATCCTGGATGGTATGCCCCCGGCCCAGGGCGGCCCGCTCGGCGCCGAGCGGCTGCACCGGCACCTTGAGGCGGCCCGTCTGGTTTACCGAGACCGCGACGCCTTCCTGGCCGACCCGGCGCAGGCCGAGGTGCCCGTGGCGCGGCTGCTCGACCTGAATTACCTGGCAGACCTGCGCGGGATGATCCAGCCGGACCGGGCCATGTCGCACCTGCCGGCGCCTGGGGAGGCGCTGCTGCCGGCGCACCGGGACACCGTTTACCTGTGCACCGTGGATGCGGCGGGGAATGCGTGCTCGTTCATCAACTCGCTGTTCCAGGGGTTCGGGTCCGGCATCCTGGCGACAGGGTCCGGAGTGATGTTCCAGAACCGCGGGATGGGATTCCGGCTGCAGCGCGGCCACCCGAACTGCATCGCGCCCGGCAAGCGGCCGATGCACACCATCATCCCCGGCATGGTGACGAAGGATGGCCGCGCAGTGATGCCGTTCGGCGTCATGGGCGGGCACTTCCAGCCGATGGGCCAGACCCTGGTGCTGACCAACATGTTCGACTGGGGCATGGATGTGCAGGAGGCCTTGGACCTGCCGCGCATCTTCCCCTATGCCGGCAAGGTCGAGGCCGAGCGCGGCATACCCGCCGCCACCCTGGACGCCCTGGCCCGCATGGGCCACGACATCGCCCCGGTGGAGCGTCCGCACGGCGGCGGCCAGGCGATCTGGATTGACCATAAGCGCGGCGTCCTGATCGGCGGCTCCGACCCGCGCAAGGACGGCATGGCGCTGGGGTACTGACGATGACCGAGTCTTGCGACTTGCCAGCCACCGAGGCCCGGCGCCTGATCGGCGCCAAGGCGCTGTCTCCGGTGGAACTCATGCAAAGCTGCATCGCCCGGATCGAGGCCGTGGACCACGCCGTGAATGCCATGGTCGCCCGTGATTTCAGGCGGGCGACGGCGGCGGCCCATGCCGCGGAGGCCGCAGTAATGCGGGGCGACGCGCTGCCGCCGCTGCATGGCTTGCCGGTGGGCATCAAGGACCTGGATGACACGGCCGGGCTGCGCACCACCTACGGCAGCCCGATCTACCGGGACAACGTGCCGACGGCGGATACCGGCATGGTGGCGCGTGTGCGTGCCGCAGGCGGCATCGTGCTGGGCAAGACCAACACGCCGGAGTTCGGGGCCGGAGCGAACACGCGCAACGCGGTGTATGGGGCGACAGGGAACCCGTTTGATCCCACGCGGTCCGCCGCCGGGTCGTCTGGCGGGTCGGCTGTGGCGCTGGCATGCGGGATGGTGCCGCTGGCGTCGGGATCGGACACCGGCGGCAGCCTGCGCAACCCTGCGGCGTTCAACGGGGTCGTTGGCTTCCGCCCGACGCCAGGGCTGGTGCCCTCGGAGAAGCGTTTGCACGGGTGGTCGCCTCTGCCCGTGTTGGGACCGATGGCGCGCAACGTGCCGGACGCCTGCCTGCTGCTGTCGGCGATGGTGTCCGACGACCCGAGCGACCCTCTGGCGACGACGGTGCACGGGCGCGACGTGCGTAACCCCTTGGACTTCGCCCGGCCCATGCCGGCGGATCTGTCGGCGGTGCGGGCGGCGTTCTCCCATGACCTGGGCTTTGCGCCGGTCGAGCGGCACGTGGCCGAGGTGTTCGCCGACAAGGCGGCGCTATTCCGCGCCAGCTTCGCGCGGGCGGACGATGCCGCGCCGGACTGCTCGGGCGCGGACCGGGCATTCGAGGTGCTGCGGGCGGTATCGTTCCTCGCTTCCCATGCGGACCGGGTGCGGGACCGTCCCGACGACGTGGGGCCGAACGTGCGGGCGAACGTGGCGGAGGGCATGGGCTACTCGGCGATGGACATCGCCGAGGCGTTCACGCTGCAAACCGCGCTGTATCGCCGGTGGCAGGCGTTCTTCACCGGGTATGACGTGCTGATCACGCCAAGCATCACCATCAGCCCGCGGCCCTGGTCAGAGCTGTTCCCGGCGGAGATTGATGGGGTCGGGACGCGCAGCTACTTCCATTGGCTGGCGCTGGCCTATGCGGTGACGCTGGCCGGTCACCCCGCGGTATCCCTGCCGGTGGGGCTGGACCGGGCGGGGATGCCGTTCGGGCTGCAGATCGTCGGGCCTCGGGGCGGCGACGCCTACGTGCTGGCGGTTGCCGCGGCGCTGGAAGCGGCGCTGGCGGGAGATGCGCGGACGGCGCGGCCGGTGCCGGACTTGGCACGGCTGCGGGGGATGGCGGGAATTGCGGACACGGCGGGGTTTATGGGATTTGTGTAGGGCGTGGCTCCTCCCTTGTGCGGTTGAAGAGGATGCGATGCCAAGGACGATGACGGTCAACTTTGTTCCGGCAGGGCTTCCAGGCCAGCCGTTAATCAACGCTGGTTTCAGGGAGCACGGTAAGGCATTCAAGAACTGGACTGGTCATCAAGTCGTCCACAAAGCCTTGTGAGCCGCCGATCAAAGTGAATGTCAGGTCGTAGTCGGTGTGAACGAGTCAGGCTCGGTTTTCCGGAAACCAGTTTGTCGGCGTGAAGCGGACACTCTCCAACTCGTCGGGAAACTTGGAGGCGCCGCTTGACGCACGATCAGAATGTCGGCGTCCACTTGCAGATGAAAGACGGTGTGGCTTTCCCACCCAACATCGGCGTCAGCCTCGTTCGAGAGAGTGCAGCCACCCACCCTCTGCGCCGGGTAAGCCAACGCTCACATCCGCCCATATCCCGCGCACGTTGCGCTTGCTGACCCCGCTTTCCTCGCCTTGCACCAGCGCCGCACGCAGGGTGGTGAGCTTGGCCTCTTGTTCCTCAATCAGGCGCAGGGCCGCCCGCATCACGTCGCTGGCGCTGGTGTAGCGGCCTTGGCCCAGCCGCGCCCCGATGAACGCCGTGAAGTGTTCGCCAAGGCTGACCGACGTATTCCTGTTCATCCTTGCACCTGTGGCCGTTCAACACCAAGCCTTGGCATCGCACTCGGATGCGCCCCGGCAGGGCGATGCTCGCACGCAGCGGCTCTGCCTTGGGTTGACCAGCAGAGCGGCTCAACCGCCAGCCCCAGGCCTCACCGTCCCTCAGATCCCGCTGAACCAATTGAATCCCAGATCTTCCCAATACCCCCCGGGATACGTGTTCGTGACCTCAATCGCGGTGATCCACTTCGGATTCTTGAAGCCGAGCTTCGTGGACGTCCGCAGGCGCAGCGGATAGCCGAACGGGTCGGCCAGCGTCTCCCCGGCATACGTGGTCGCCAGCAAGGTCTGCGGGTGCAGCGCGGTCGCCATATCTATGCTGCTCGGATAGTCGTCGTAGCACTTGAAGGCGACATACTTGGCCCGCAGGTCGGCGCCCACCCGCTCCAGGAAGGCGCGCATCGGCACCCCTGACCACTGGCCGATATAGTCCCAGCCCTCGACGCAAACATGGCGGATGATCGTCTCGCGTTGCGGCATCGCCGCGAAGTCAGCCCGCGCCCACGGCCGCTTGTCCCCGATCAGCCCAGCCAACTCCAGCCGCCACCGGTCCCCATCCACCGGGCGCACATGCTCGATGTCATAATAGGCGTTGAACCGAGGCGGCTTAAGCACCTGGGACGCCGGGTATTCCGGCGCGAGCTTGTCCGGGTCGAACAGCAGCGCCTGCACCCGGTCGTTGAAGCTTGAGACTGCGCGCAACGCGGCCTCGATCGAGCCGTCGTCCGATACGTCGCACCCCGTCAGCATCGTCAGCGCACCGAGCGACAGGCCGCCGCGCAGCAGGCCGCGCCGCTGCAAGCTGCGGATGGCGGGACGATGGTTGTCGAGGATGGCCGGGTCCGGCGCCATGGCTGGGCGGAAAGGGGACCTCATGGGCGCGCTCCGGGCCGTGGGCGGGGAGCAAGCCGCGGGCCGCCGGCCAGCATGGCCCACAGCGTTTGCGGCACGAGCAGCGACAGGGCGACATGGACCACCAGGAAGCCGACGATCACCGTCATCCCCGCGAAGTGGATCAGCCGCGTCGCCTGAAACCCGCCGAGCAGCGCCGTGAGGCCGGAGAGCTGCACAGGCTTCCAGATCGCCAGCCCCGTGACGACCTGCGATACCCCGGCGAGGATCACGACGACATACAGCACCTTCTGCACGGCGTTGTAGGTCGTGAGGTCGTCGTGGCTGATCTTGAAGCGCAGGGTGTCGCGTACCGTCCGCACCAGGTCCGCCAGGCGTATCGGCAGCAGCCGCTCACGCAGGCGGCCGGTCACGACGCCGTAGATCAGGTAGGCCGTGCCGTTCAGCGCCAGCAGCCACATGCCGGCGAAGTGCCACAGCAGGCTTTGCGCCGCCCAGCTTCCCAGCTTGATCCCATGGGCGAAGTGCAGGCCGCCGAAGATGACCGCGTCGTTGTAGATGCCCCCAGCCGGAGCCGATCATCACCAGCATCGCGGCGGCGTTGGCCCAGTGCATGATCCGCACCGGCACGGGATGCAGCCGGCGGCCCGGCCGGGCTGCGTCGGAAGCGGGAAGGGGGGTAGGCAGTCTGCCGGTCGTTGCGCTCATGGTGCCTCGGGTGCTCTGCTGGTGATGCCTGCTTAGCACTTGGCATCCTCGGCCATCACTGAAACCTGGTTATGGACTGCATGACATCCATAAATGGGGAGGCAGGGTATCTCCTGCACCCTGCATACCGAGGACCCGCCCCATGCCGTTCCGCTGCATCCTCGCCGCCCTCATGCCGCTCGCCTGCGCCCCTGCGTTGGCGCAACAGCCCACTGGCCCGGCGTCCCTGCCTGCTGAGCGCGCAGCCGCACGGTTCCCGCAGCCGGTGCGGGTGGGCGACCTGCTCGGCAAGGAGGTGCTGCGCCCGGTCGAGGCCCAGGATGTCCTGGGCCGGGTCGCGGCCATTGCGCGCCGCCCGGATGGGGCCGTGCTGATCGTCGTCCGCCTCGGCGGCGTGCTCGGCCTTGGCGCCCGGCCCGTTGCCGTGCCGGTGGAAACGACCGCCCTGCTCGGGCCATACCTCGCGGTCATGGACCTGTCGCCCGGGCAGCTCCGGGCGCTGCCGACCTATGACGGCGCCGGTGCCCAGACGCTGCTGGCTGACGAGACGATCCGCGTCGGCCTGACCCGGCCGTTCCATTGACCGGCGGGCGGCCCGGCCCCGCCCGCGCATCGGCGCCCGTTTGCAACATGGGTCCGCAGCATGGAAAGCATAATCAACTCACTCCGCCAGCATGGCCTCGATCCGGATCATCTCACCGATGGACCAGGCTTGGAACGGGCAGCCCCGCGGCAGGTGCGGCGCATCGCCGTCCACGATCTCCGACACGCTGCCGAGGCCGGCATCTCCAAGGTGCGCGCGCAGCGGCGGCAGGAACCGCGCCCTGGCCTCGGCGCGCGCCTCCGGCGCATCGCCGCGCACCCGCAGCCATGCCTCGACGAACGGCCCGAGCAGCCAGGGCCAGGCCGTGCCCTGGTGATAAGCGCCGTCCCGCTCCCAAAGCCCGCCCTCGTAGCGTCCGCGATACCCGGGATCGCCAGGATCGAGCGTACGCAGCCCGAGCGGCGTGAGCAGCCGCCGCTCCACCAGCGCCACGACGCCCGCGGCGATGTCCGGCGGCACGACGGGATGCGGCAGGCCGCCCACGGCGAGTATCTGGTTGGGCCTGACCCGGCCGTCCGCCGTCCCCGCCACCCCGTCCACGTCCACGACGTCAAACAGCCCGCCGGTCGCCGGGTCCGGGAAGCGCGCCAGGACCGCCTGCCGCGCCGCGGCCTCCGCCTCCGCCCAGCGTGTCCCGCCATCCCACTCCTTGGCGGCGGCGAGCGCGTTGATCCATAGGGCCTGCACCTCGACCGGCTTGCCGGCGCGCGGCGTCACCACCCAGTCGCCGACCTTGGCGTCCATCCAG
>DASWOJ010000182.1:0-1977 GCA_036398775.1 Acetobacteraceae bacterium | reverse complement strand
AAGGTCATGCCGAGGTCGCGTTGCAGCCGCTTCAGCTCCTCCCGCATGCGGATGCGGAGCTCCGGGTCGAGCGCCGACAGCGGCTCATCCAGCAACAGCACCCGCGGGTTGGTCATCAGCGCCCGGGCCAGCGCCACCCGCTGCTGCTGCCCGCCGCTGAGCTGGGCCGGCAGGCGTCCGGCGTAGCGTTCCATCTGCACCCGCGCCAGCATCTCGGCGGCGCGGTTCCGCCGGGCTGCCTTCGCCTCGCCGCGCAGCTTCAGGCTGAAGGCGACGTTGTCCAGGCAGGTCAGATGCGGGAACAGGGCGTAGCTTTGGAACATCATCGCCGTGCCCCGGCGGCCCGGCGGCGCGCCCGTCACATCCTCGGCGCCGACCCGGACCGTGCCGCCGGTCGCGGTCTCGTGCCCGGCGATGATCCGCAGCGTCGTCGTCTTGCCGCAGCCGGACGGGCCAAGCAGGCAGCAGTAGGCGCCCGCCGTCATGCGCAGCGAAACGCCGTCCACCGCCACGGCGGGGCCGTAGCGCTTGGTGATGCCGATCAGCTCGACAGTGCCGGGGTCAATCATCAAGCAGCGACTAAGCAAGTCGTATGCCGCCCGTCCAGGTGGCGGTTCAGCATCCACTGCACGCCGAAGTGGTCACAAACTGCATCACGGCCCCCCCCTGGCGCGTCTGGCGCAGGTGTAGCCTACACCAGCCCGATCCCGATTGATGATGCCGATGGCCTGCCATATGGTCCCCCGGACGCGCGAGCGTCCCGCGCCGCCGCACCGGGTTGCCATGGGGCCGGGACGCCATGGGAAGGAAAAGTGATGCTCCGACTGCCTGTTGCCCTGCTGACCGCCGCCCTATCATTGGGCACCGCGTCCCTGGGCGCCGCGCGTGCGGCCGAGATCACCCCCGCCGTCGTGTTCGACATGGGCGGCAAGTTCGACAAGTCGTTCAACGAGAGCGTCCATGACGGGGCCGAGGCGTTCACCAAGGCGACCGGCATCGCCGTCAGCGAGTTCGAGGTGGTGAACGCCACCCAGCGCGAGCAGGCCCTGCGCAACTACGCTCGCCGCGGCCAGGACCCGATCATCGCCGTCGGCTTCGGCCATGCCACGGCGGTCAAGGCCGTCGCCGCCGAGTTCCCGAAGCTGCACTTCGTTATCATGGACGCCGTGGTGGATGCGCCGAACGTGCAATCCATCGTGTTCCGGGAGGAGCAGGGCAGCTACCTCGCCGGGATGCTCGCGGCGCTGCGCAGCGGCACCGGAAAGATCGGCTTCGTCGGCGGCATGGACGTGCCGCTGATCCGCAAGTTCGCCTGCGGCTACGTGCAGGGCGCCCGTGCCGCCAACCCGAAGGTGGAGGTGCTGCAGAACATGACCGGCTCCACCCCGGCGGCCTGGGCGGACCCGGTGCGCGGGGCGGAGCTGGCGCGCTCGCAGATCGAGCGCGGAGCGGACGTGGTATTCCATGCCGCGGGCGCCACCGGGGTCGGCGTGCTGCAGGCGGCGGCGGATGCCGGGAAATACGGCATCGGCGTGGACAGCAACCAGAACGCGCTGCATCCGGGCCGGGTGCTGACCAGCATGGTCAAGGAGCTGGACGTGGCGACGAAGACGACGCTGGAGGCCGCCCGCGCCGGCACTTGGAAGCCCGGAACGCTCGTGCTCGGCCTGCCGGAGGGCGGCGTCGGGCTGGCGTTCGACAGCAACAACGCCCAGGCGGTGACGGCGGACATGCGAAGCAAGGTGGACGCGGCAAAGGCCGACATCATCGCCGGGCGCGTGACCGTGCACGACTACACCAGCGACAACGCCTGCCCGAACTAGGCATTTGACCGCGTCGTTCCCGCCGGCCATCGAGCTGCGCGGGATCGGCAAGCGGTTCGGCGCCGTCCACGCCAACCGTGGCGTGGACCTGCAGGTGCAGCCCGGCAGCATCCATGGCATCATCGGCGAGAACGGCGCCGGCAAGTCGACGCTG
>DASWOJ010000181.1:0-14500 GCA_036398775.1 Acetobacteraceae bacterium | reverse complement strand
TCGTTGGTGATGACGACGTCGCCGTCCTCCCACGCCTCGATGGGCAGGAAGGACCCGAGCACCGTCAGCAGCCCGGCACCCATGGAGTTCAGGTGCTGCGGGATGCGGGCGGATTGCGCGACGTTGTAGCCGGCCGCGTCGAACACGGCGGTGGAGTAGTCCAGCAGCTCCCGTACGATGGTCGAGCGGCTGGTGCGCCAGACAGTGACGTCCATCTCGGCCGCCACCGCGGTGAGTGCGTTGCGGAGGATTTCAAGCTCGATCGGGCCGAGGGTGCGGGCGTTGTCGGTCATGCCGGGCTCCTTGCGGCGATCAGGTCGCCTTGCGGCCCCGGCGCACAACGCCATCCCGGGGCGATATAGACCGTCGTGTAGGCCTCTTGGATCAGCGCGGGTCCGTTGATCGCGGCGCCAAGGGTGGAGCGGTCGAACACCTCTACCTCCGCCCAGCCCGACGCGCCGTAGATGCGGCGGTGGGCCATCGGCTTGGGGGCGCCGGGCGGGGGGGGCGCCGGACTGGCGTCGCACCGGGGCAGGCGTCCGATGGCGGCCACGCGAAGGGTAACGATGTCAACGGGGTCGCCAGGATTGGAGTAGGAGAAGCGCTGCTGGTGCAGGGCATGGAAGTCCGCCGCCAGCGTCGCCAGCGTGTCCGCCGACGGCGCCGCGTCCTCCCCATGCGCCGCAAGCCAGGGCACGACAAGCTCGAACGCCTGGCCGCGGTAGCGCAGGTCGGCCGAGTAGCTCAGCACCCAGCTTTCCGGCGGTAGTCCGTCCTGGCGCAGCAAGTCCTCGCCCTGGCGGAGGAGGCTGGCGCAGGCGGCGGCGAGGTCCGGCAGGCTGGCCGGGGTGGCGGGCATGACCCGGCTGCGCGCCAGGTCGTGCACGAGGTCGGAGTTGAGGATGCCGAAGGCGGAGAAGGTGCTGGCGTCCGGCGGGAAGATCACCTCGGCGATGCCAAGCTCCTCCGCGACCGGGATGGCGTGCAGGCCGCCCGCGCCACCGAAGGACAGCAGGCTGAAGTCCCTGGGGTCGAGGCCCTTCTCGAACAGGCTCAGCCGGATCGCGCCGGCCAGGCTCACGTCGGTGACGGCCAGCAAGCCCTGCGCCGCCTGCTCGACCCCCAGGCCGAGCGGCCCGGCGACCCTCGTGGCCACGGCGGCCCGGGCGCCCTCCACGTCCAGCGTCATGGCGCTGCCGAGGAACGACCCGGCGTCCAACCGCCCGAGCACGGCGTTGGCGTCGGTCACGGTAGGCTCGGACCCGCCGCGGCGGTAGCAGACCGGGCCGGGCACCGCACCGGCGCTGCGCGGGCCGACCGTGAGACGCCCGCCGGCGTCAACCGCGGCGATGGAGCCGCCGCCGGCGCCGATGGTGCGGATTTCCAGCATCGGCAGCCGGACCGGCAGGCCGTCTATGTCGCCCTGGGTCATGAGCGTGACCTGGTTGCCGCGCACCACCGACACGTCGAAGCTGGTGCCGCCCATGTCGATACCCACCAGGTCCGGGCGGCCCAGGCGGACGGCCAAGCGTTGCGCCGCCAGCGCGCCGCCGCTGGGACCGGACAGCAGCAGCCGCACCGGCTGGGCCGCGGCGATCTCCGCCGTGCATACGCCGCCGTTGGACTGCACCAGCAGCAGCCGGGCCGTCATCCCGGCGGCCGCCATGCGCGCGGCCAGCCGGTCCAGGTAGGCGCGCACCACCGGCATTAGCAGGGCGTTCAGCACGGTGGTGGAGGTGCGCTCGTATTCACGGATTTCCGGGCTGACCTCGGAGGAGATGCAGGCCGGCAGGCCCGGAAAGGCGGCGGCGACGTGGTCGCGCAGGCGCTGCTCGTGCTCCGGGTTGATGCTGGCATTCAGCAGCGCAATGGCGACGCACTCGGCGTCGAGGGCGCCAAGCGCGGCGTCCAGGCCGGCGGGGTCCAGGGGGCGTTCGACGCTTCCGTCGGCGCGGATGCGGCCGGGCACGCCGATGCGTCGGTCCCGGGGGATCAGGGCGGGCTCGCGGTGCGGGCGCAGGCCGTAGATGTCCCGCCGGACGTGACGGCCGATCTCCAGCACGTCGCGGAACCCCTCGGTCGTCAGCAGCACGCCGCGGGGCAGATGGCGCTCCAGCACGGCGTTGGTGGCGATGGTGGTGCCGTGCAGCAGCAGGCCGACATCGGCGAGGGCGAAGCCGAAGCGGCGCCCGGCCTCGGCCATGCCGCCGATCAGCCCGGCGGAGGGGTCGTCGGGCGTGGTGGGCGTCTTGAAGCTGTGCAGCGCACCGGTGCGGCCGTCGAAGATCTGCAGGTCGGTGAAGGTGCCGCCGATGTCTATGCCGATCCGGATGCTGGGAGTGGCCTGGGTCATGCTGCGCGGGCGCTGGATGTTGGGGCGGGACGAGAGGGCGGTTCGGGCGGGTGCGTCATGGCCAGGGGCTTCATGGTCGGTGTTCCAGCAGGTTGGGCCGGCGGGCCACGCCAGCGGTCATCCGTCCGACGGCCCGCATCGTTGCGGATGCAGCGATACGGCATTGCGGAACAGCGCGTGCCGCCCCGGTCATACCTGGCTTGCCACGCCGCCGGGGTGGTCCGCAATGACGGGCGGAACAGGGCGGCACGCGGGGATGGAAGCGGCTGGCTTCAGGGTCATCCGATTCTCGATCCTGCGACGGCGTTCAGGGCTTCGTTCCGGTGTTCGGCATAGCCCGCATGGCGCGGCCTGGTGGCACGGCGCTTGAATGGGCTGGGCCATGCACCCAGGACAGCAACCATGACAGGCTACGCCGACACGCTGATCGAGGGCCGCATCTTCCGCGGATTGCGCGAGGGCTTTGCGGAGGCGCTGGCCATCGCCGGCGACCGCATCGTCGCCTGCGGGACGCGGGAAGCCGTCCGCGCCCTGGCCGGCCCGGGCACACGGCGGGTGCGGCTGGACGGCCGCGTGGCCGTGCCGGCATTCAACGATGCGCACCAGCACCTGCTGCCGCTCGGCGTGACGATGCTGAAGGTGAACCTGCGGCCGGAGCGGATACGTACCCTGGACGGCCTGCTGTCGGCGTTGCGCGACAAGGCTGCCCGCACGCCGCGCGGCGCCTGGGTGGAGGGCAGCGGCTACGACCACGCCGAGCTGGACGTCGGCCGCCACCCGACCGCGGATGAGCTGACCGCCGCGGTTCCGGACCATCCGGTGTTCGTCATCCGCACCTGCGGCCACATGGGCGTGGCGAACCATGCGGCGCTCGCGCTGGCCGGGGTGGGCCACAACACGCCGGACCCGGAGGGCGGCGTGATCGGCCGGGCAGCGGGCGCCCTGACGGGGCTGCTGCAGGAGCGTGCGATGCCCCTGGTGCGCGGCCACATCCCGGAGCCGGACGACGCCGCCCTGGTGGACGCCATCGAGCGCGCCGGCACGCACATGAACGGCCTGGGGTTCACCGCCGTCATGGACGCGAACGTCGGCATGGTCGCCGGGATGCGGGAGGTCGAGGCCTACCGCGCCGCGCACGCGGCGGGCCGCCTGCCGGTGCGGACCTGGATCTGCCTGTCCGGCAACCCCGAGGGCATCGCCGAGCAGGCATGGCAGGCCGGCATCCGACCCGGCGACGGCGACGGGATGCTGCGCTTTGGGGCGGTGAAGGTGTTCGCGGACGGCTCCGCGGGCGGGCTGACCGCCGCCATGTTCGATCCTTATTTGCCTGGGGGCACCGGCGTGTTCTGCTTCCCGGACGCCACCATGCACGCCCTGCTGGCCCGTTACCACGCACAGGGCTGGCAGCTTGCCATCCACGCCATCGGCGACGCCGGCATCGAGCAGGTGCTGGCCGGCATGGAGGCCGCGGACACCCAGGCCCATCCCGCCGCCGGCCGGCGCCACCGGATCGAGCACTGCGGCTTCGTGACCGCGGGCCAGCGCGCGCGCATGGCGGCGCGCGGGATCGAGCCTGTGCCGCAGCCCATCTTTATGCGCGAGTTCGGCGACACCTACGTCGCCAACCTGGGCGAGGCCCGCGCCGCCGCGGCTTATCCGATGCGGAGCTGGCTGCGCGACGGCCAGAACCCCGCCGCAAGCTCGGATGCGCCGGTGTCCACGACCGACCCGTTCCAGAACATCCATGCGATGATGACGCGCAGGACCAACCGGGGCACCCTGCTCGGCCCGGACGAGGCGATCAGCGTCGAGGAGGCGGTGCACTGCCTGACCTGGTGTGGCGCCTACACCCAGTTCGCGGAAGGGGAGCGCGGGCGGCTGCTGCCGGGGATGCTGGCGGACGTGGCGGTGCTGTCGCAGGACATCTTCGCGGCTGATCCCGAGGCGATCCTGTCCACGACGGCCAGCTTCGTGCTGCGCGGCGGCGTGCCGGTCGCGGGCACCCTGGCCTGATGGCGCGGCTGGCGGCCGGGCGGCTGCTGCTGGCGGTGCCGGTGCTGCTGGGGGTGCTGCTGATCGGCTTCCTGCTGATCCAGGTCGTGCCCGCCGACCCCGCCGCCATACGCGCCGGCCCCACCGCGACGGCGGACGTGGTGGCGGCCATACGCGCCGACCTCGGCCTGGACCAGCCGCTGCCGGTGCAGTTCGCCCGCTACCTCGGGCGGCTGCTGCGGGGGGATCTGGGCGTGTCGGTCATCAACAACGTGCCGGTGTCGTCCGAGCTGGCCAACACCGTCGGTCCCACGGCGGAGCTGATGCTGGCGACCCTGGTATGGGCGGTGCCGGCCGGGCTGGCGCTGGGCACGGTGGCGGCGGTGCGGCACCGGGGCTGGCCGGACCGCCTGGTGACGGCGCTGGCCGTCGCGGGCGTGTCGGTGCCGGTGTTCTTCGTCGGCCTGGTGCTGATCTGGTTCGTGGGGTTCCGTTGGGGGCTGCTGCCGTTCACGGGACGGGGCGGGCCGATCTGGACCCTGGCCGGACTGCAATCGCTGGCGCTGCCGGCGCTCACGCTCGGCCTGTCCTTCGTCGGCCCGGTGGCGCGGATGACGCGGTCCTCCGTGCTGGAGGGGCTGCGCGCCGACCACGTCCGCACCGCCCGCGCCAAGGGCCTGCGGGAACGGTCGGTGGTGCTGCGCCATGCCCTACGCAACGCGCTGATCCCCGTCATAACCCTGATCGGGCTGCAGGTCGGCTTCCTGCTGGGCGGCGCGGTGGTGACGGAGACCATCTTTTCCTGGCCGGGCGTCGGCCGGCTCGCGGTGGGGGCCATCATGTCGTCGGACTTCCCGATGGCGCAGGGGACGATCCTGGTGCTGGCGGGCGGGTTCATCGTGGTGAACCTCGGCGTGGACCTGCTCAGCCTCCGGCTGGACCCGCGCATGCGCGCATGAGGCGGCTGCTGCGCGACCCGGTGGGCATGGCGGCCTTGCTGGTGCTGTCCGCCGCGGTCGTGCTGGCGCTGCTGGCGCCCCTGATTGCCCCGACCGACCCGGCGGACAACGACCTGTCGCTCGCGATGCAGCCGCCGGGCGCCGGGCTCCCGCTGGGGGCGGACGACCAGGGGCGCGACCTGGTGACCCGCGTGCTGTTCGGTCTGCGGCTGACCCTGCTGATCGGCGCGGCGTCGGTGGCGGCTGGGGGCATTGCCGGGATTGCGCTCGGGCTGCTCGCGGCGTTCCATCGCCGCCTGGACGGGCTGGTGATGCGCGCGATGGACGTGCTGCTGTCGTTCCCTGCCATCCTGTTCGGCCTGGCGCTGGCCGGCATTCTTGGGCCGGGCGTGCCGGCGGTGGTGCTGGCGTTGTCCGTCGCCACCGTGCCCTTGATGGCCCGCATCGCCCGTGCCGCCGCGGCGGTGGAGATGGGGCGGGACTATATCGAGGCCGCCCGGGCCACCGGCGCCGGCAACGGGCGGCTGATCCTGCGCCACCTCCTGCCCAACTGCGCCACGGCGCTGCTGGTCTTCGCCACGCTGCGGTTCGGCCAAGTGATCCTGCTGGGGGCGGCGCTGTCCTTCCTGGGCCTGGGGGCGCAGCCGCCGACGGCGGAGCTGGGGGCGATGGCGTCCCAGGGGCGTAACTTCCTGTTCTTCGCACCGCACATCGCGGTGGTGCCTTGCGTCGCGATCGTGGTCGTGGTGCTGGCATGCAACGTGCTAGGAGACTCGCTGCGGGACGCGCTGGACCCGCGCAGCACTGGGAGACTCCCATGAAGCGCTTCATGCTGGCTGCCGCACTTGCAGCCGTCGCCTTGCCCGTCTCGCTGGCCGCCTTCCTGGCCGCCCCGGCCCGGGCGCAGACCGCGCCGCCCGGCACGCTGGTGCTGCTGCGGACCATAGACAGCGACAACTACGACCCTGCCCGCTCGACTGCACGCTCTGCCGGGGAGGCGCTGACCTTCCTGGGCGATACGCTGACGTCGCTCGACTGGGACATGAAGACGGTGCGGCCGGGCCTGGCGACGAGCTGGACGGTCAGCCCGGACGGCAAGCTCTATACCTTCAAGCTGCGTGACGACGTGACGTTCTGCGACGGACGCCGGATGACTGCGGACGACGTGGCCTATACCATCAAGCGCTTCGTTGACCCCGCCACGCGCAGCCCGGTCCGCTGGCGGGCCGGCCCGGTGAAGGACGTGCGTGCGGTTGATCCCACGACCGTCGAGTACGAGCTGACCGACCCGTTCAACGAGCTGCCGTTGCAGCTCAGCCTGTTCTTCCTGACGATCGTGGACAAGGCGTCGGTCGAGGGGCTGGGCGCCAACTTCGGGGTGCAGGGCTTCAACGGCACGGGGCCGTTCTGCTGGGTGTCCTGGACGCCGCGGCAGGAGATGGTGATGCGCCGGCACGAGGGCTACCAGTGGGGGCCGCCGGTGTTCAAGAACCCGGCGCCGCAGGTGGACCGGGTGATCTGGCGCGTCATCCCCGACGCCAACACCATCCTGGCCGCGATCCAGTCGGGCCAGGGGGACGCGACGCAGTATGTGCCGCCCATTGCGCTGCCGAGCCTGCGCAATACGCCGGGCATCACCCTGTCCAACCAGCCCAACTACTTCTGGGACTACTTCCTGGGCTTCAAGGTGGACAAGCCGGCGGTGAACGATCCAGTATTGCGCCGGGCCATGGTGATGGCGGTGAACCGGGAGGCCATCGCCAAGGCCGTCTGGTTCGGCGCCGCAACCCCGTCCGACAGCTACCTGAACCCGGCGGTGCTCGACTTCGACCCGAAAAGCCGGGAGGAGTTCCCCGCCTTCGACCCGGCGGGCGCGCGCAAGCTGCTCGACGGCGCCGGGTGGGCGCCCGGGCCGGACGGCGTGCGCGCGAAGAACGGGGAGCGCGCCTCGTTCACCCTGTATGGCATCAGCGACACCCTGAACAACCGCGCGGTGGAGGCGATCCAGGCCGACCTGAAGCGCATCGGCGTGGAGATGCGGGTGCAGATGTGGGACGCCACCGTCGCTTGGGGCAAGCTGGCGACGCAGGAGTTCGGCGCCTTCATCATGTCCTACCCCTATGTGTCCGCCAGCGAGGCGCTGAACCTTTACTTCCCCTCGACCAGCGCGCCAACGCCGAACCGGATGAACTGGAAGAACGAGCAGACCGACGCCTGGCTCAAGCTGGCCCGCACCGCCACGGACGAGGACGTGAAGCGCGACGCCCTGGCCAGCGTGCAGCAGCAACTGACTGAAGCCAGCGTGTGGATACCGCTGGTGCGCGAGCAGCTTTGGGTGGTCTCGGGCCGGCGGGCGCACGGGGTCCGGGCGCATGGCATTTACGGCATGGGTATTTACAAGGGGTTGGACATCACCCTGACGCCATAGGAGCGACCAATGCCGACGACGCTGATCCGCAACGCCGATGTCGTCATTGCCTGGGGCGGCGCCGGGCACGTTTACCTGGGCGATGCGGACGTGGCCTGGACGGACGGCGCGCTGACGCATGCCGGCCCGGGCTACGCCGGCCCGGTGGACACGGAGGTGGACGGGCGCGGGCTGATGGTGATGCCCGGTCTGGTGGACGTGCACAGCCACCCGTCGTCGGAGCCGATGCTCAAGGGGCTGACGGACGAGGTGGGCACGCCGGGCCTCTACAACTCATCGTTGTACGAATACCTGCCGATCTTCCGCCCGCCGGCGGAGGCGGTGGCGGACTGTGCCCGGGTGGCATACAGCGAGCTGCTGCTCTCGGGGGTCACCACCGTGGTGGACCTGTCGGTGCCCTACGACGCCTGGCTGGACGTGGCCGGGGATAGCGGGCTGCGGGTGGTGATGGGACCGATGTTCCGTAGCGCCCGCTGGTTCACCGCCAACGGCCATGTCGTGGACTACGAATGGGACGTGCCTGCCGGGGAGCGCGCGATGGTGGACGCGCTGCGCCTGCTCGACCGTGCGGCGCAGCACCCGTCGGGGCGGCTGACCGGCATGGTGGTCCCGGCCCAGATCGACACCTGCACGCCCGAGCTGCTGCGCGACAGCCATGCGGAGGCAGCCCGGCGCGGCCTGACATGGCAGACCCACGCCGCGCAGTCCGTCAGCGAGTTCCACGAGATCACCCGCCGCCACGGCTTTACGCCCATCGGCTGGCTGCACCACCTGGGCGTGCTGACCGACCGCTCGATCATCGGGCACTCGATCTTCCTGGACGACCATCCGTTCACGCCCTGGCACACCGACCAGGACCTGGCATTGCTGGCGGCGGCCGGGACGGCAGTGGCGCACTGTCCCACCGTATTCGCCCGGCGCGGCATCGCGCTGCGCGACATGGGGCGCTACCGCCGGGCCGGGGTGAAGGTGGGAATCGGCACCGACACGTTCCCGCACAACATGCTGGAGGAGATGCGGCTGGCGATGTATCTGGCCCGCACCCAGGCCGGCAACCCGCGCACGCTTACCGGCGGCGAGCTGTTCACCGCCGCGACGGCCGGAGGCGCGGCGATCCTGGGGCGCGGCGACATCGGCCGCCTGGCGCCGGGCTGCCGGGCCGACCTGGTGCTGGTGGACCTGGCGCACCCGGCGATGCGGCCGGGCTACGATCCCGTGCGCTCCCTGCTGTATGCCGCCGCGGACCGGGCGGTGCGGGCGGTCTATGTGGAAGGCGTCAAGGTGGTGGACAGCGGGCGTGTGCTGACCATGGACTACCCGGCCGCTGCCGACGCGCTGCAGGAGGCGCAGGCCCGCATGATCCGGGACGTGCCGGACCGCGACTGGGCGCGCCGGGATGTAGAGGGGGTCAGCCCACGGATGTTTCCTCCTGGCTGAGCCACGGGAGGCGCTGCCGTATTGGCAGGCTGTTCCATCACGGCGCATCTTGTCCGGCAGAAGTCCAGGAACCTCGTCAGGCAATGAGATCTGGACAATCAGCTTGTGGCGCGGCGTTCCAGCACGGCACGATCCCGGCGGCACTGCATGAGCGGCTGTATGGATTGGCCGAATGCATCCATGCCGGTGATGAAGTCGTCGAACGTCAGCATGATCCCTTTCACCCCGGGGATGGTTGCAACTTGGTCCAGCATCGCCGCCACGTGGGCGTAGGAGCCGACCAGCGTGCCCATGCTGAAGTTGATCGGCGAGGGCGAGCGCTGGATCGTCGCGGCCATCGAGGTGCTTGCGGTCGCGGTGTCCTCGGCGGCCTTGCCGAGCAGGTGCGCGAGCGCCTCCTGGTCGGCGCCTGCATTGTAGAGGTCCCACTTCGCCAGGGCGGCTTCGTCGGTCGCGGCTGCGATCACCATGTATAGGACGTAGCTGCCGACATCGCGCCCGGTCTGGCTTGCGTGCTGGAGCAGGCGCCCGGCCACGCCGGCAGCCTTGGTGGGTTCGTTGACACCTTCGCCGAGCACGAAGTTGTAGTCGCAATGTTGCGAGGCGAACGCCATGCCGCGGTCGCTCTGCCCGGCCGCGACCAGCTTGATCGGCGATTTCGGGCGCGGGCTGAGCCGGCAGTCGTCCATGGTGAAGTGGGCGCCCTTGAAGTCCGAGCGGCCGTTTTCCCAGAGCTGGCGCAGCACCTGCACGTATTCCGTGCTGTAGTCGTATCTGGTGCCGAAGTAGGCGTCGCCGGGCCAGAGGCCCATTTGGCTGTATTCGATCTTGTGCCAGCCGGAGACGATGTTGACGCCGAACCGTCCGCCGGAGATGTCGTCAATCGTGCTTGCCATGCGGGCGACGATGGCGGGCGGGATCGTCAGCACCGCGACCGAGGCGAACAGCCGGATGCGCGTCGTCACCGCGGCGAGGGCCGACATGAGGGTGAAGCTTTCGAGCCCGTGGTCCCAGAACTCGGTCGGGCCACCGAAGCCGTGCAGCTTGATCATCGAGAGGGCGAAGTCGAGGCCGTAGGACTCGGCGCGCTGCACGACCTGGCGGTTCAGCTCGAAGCTTGGCATGTATTGCGGCGAGGTGGCGGAGATGATCCAGCCGTTGTTGTTGATCGGGATGAACACACCGATATCCATGCCTCAGCCTCCGCGGGATGTTCCCTGGGGAGCGCAGCAAGCGGCGTGCCATCGTGATCCCGGTTGCGCGCGGGGCCGCGGCGGCCAGGGCTATGACGGCCGGGCATCGCCGTCTCCCCAGGGTGGGGCGCGATCCGGATAAGCGTATGCAGTTGGCCGGGCGTGCCGAAGGTGCCACGATCCGCCTCATGCCCCCGCACGCTCCCAGCTATGACGGTCCCATTGTTGACGCGCACCACCATCTCTGGGACCTGGCCGCGCGGCGGCATCCCTGGCTGACGGGCGAAGCCGGGATCGCCGCGCTGGGCGACATCGCCTACATGCGGCGCGACTACCTGCCGGACGACTATGCGGCCGACATCGGCGGACAGGGCGTTGTGGCCTCGGTGCATGTCGAGGCAGTGTGGGACCGCACCCGCAGCCCAGTGGAGGAAACGGCGTGGCTAGCCGCCCTGCCCCGGCCGCCCGGCATCGCCGCACGCATCGTCGCCGCGGCGCCGCTCGCGGACCCGGACCTGCCCGGGCTGCTCGACGCCCATGCCGCCTATCCCATCGTCGCCGGCATCCGCGAAACCATCCGCTGGCACCCGAACCCTGCCAAGCGCTGGACGGCGCCGGGCATCGTCAACGAGCCGGCTTGGCGCGCCGGCCTGGCGCGCCTGGCACGATACGGCTGGCTGCTGGAGCTGCTGATGAACCCGCACCAGGCGGCCGAGGTGGCGGCGCTGGCCCGCGAGACGCCGGGCCAGGTGTTCGTGGTGAACCATTGCTGCACGCCCAACGACCGCGATGCCGAGGGCCTGGCCCGCTGGCGCCACGGCCTGGCTGCGATGGGCCGGCAGCCCAACATCCTGATCAAGGTGTCGAACTATGCCGCCTACTCGCCGGATCGGAGCTTCGAGGCCGACCGGGACACGCTGCGGACCTGCATTGACGCCTTTGGCCCGGCGCGATGCATGTTCGGCAGCGACTACCCCGTCGCGCGTCGCACCACGACCTTCGCGGACCTCGTGCAGCGGTTTCGCGAGGTGGCCGCCGAGTACACAGCCGCCGAGCAGCGCGCCCTGTTCCATGATACGGCCGCGCGCACCTACTGCATTCCCGGATAGCGCAGGCCCCCTTGCCTTGATCGGACGTTGCGGCCTGTCCGGCCTTTGGAGGGCAAGCCGTTCCTGATGGCAGACCTGCCGGGGCGCATGGCGCGGGGCACGGGCATCACCCCAGCAACGAGTGCCTGACCCGGGACGGCTGGCGGTGGCACGATAACTGCACGATACCCACGGCCCGCTCCGAGGAACCACCCATGCGTCCATGGCTTATCGCCGCCCTGCTGCTCGCCGCACAGCTCTCCATCAGTCAGGCGCAGGCTGCAGGCACGCTGCGGTTCGGCCTCGACTTCGACCTCGAAACCTTCGATCCCGCCCGCAGCGGCTCCTACATCGAGCGGGTGGTCAACACCGCCATGTGCGACCAGCTGCTGGACGTGGACCCGCAGTTGAACATCGTGCCGCAACTGGCCACGAGCTGGGAGTTGTCGGCGGACCAGTTGGCGCTGACGCTGCACCTGCGTGCCGGCGTCGTCTTCCAGGACGGCGCGCCCTTCGATGCCGAGGCGGTGCGCGCCAACATCGAGCGCTACCGCACGGCGCCCTACAGCGCCCGCAGGGTCGAGTTGAAATCGCTGGCTGGCGTGGACGTCGTGGACCCGCTGACGGTGCGCATCCGCTTGTCCGAGCCGTTCGCGCCGTTGCTGGCGCTGCTGGCGAACCGTCCCGGCCTGATGCTGTCGCCGCGTATCCTGGACCAGCCATCGGATGTGATCTCGGCCAACCCGGTTTGCGCCGGGCCGTTCACCCTGGTGGAGCGGGTGGCGCAGGACCACGTCACCCTGCAGCGCTTTCCCGGGTACTGGAACGCGGCGAACATCCATCTCGACCGCGTCGAGTTCAAGATCATGACGGACTCGACGGTCCGGCTGGTGAACCTGCAATCGGGGCAGCTCGACATCGCCAACCGGCTGGCCGCGACCGACGTGTCCATCGTGCAGGCGGACAAGAGGCTGCGGGTCGTGTCCTCGCCCTCGATCGGGTTCGAGATGATCTCGTTCAACCTCGGCAACGGCCCGGCGTCCGAGACCCCGTTCGGCAAGGACGTGCGCGTCCGCCAGGCCTTTGCCAAGTCCATTGACCTCGCTGTCATCAACCAGGTCGTGTTCGAAGGCCGCATGATCCCCAGCACCCAGACCGAGCCGCCGGGCAGCCGCTACTGGAACCCCGCCTTTCCCGTGCCGCCGCGCGACCTGGCCGGGGCGAAGGCGCTGCTCGCCCAGGCCGGGGTGCCGCATCCCAAGGTGGCGCTCAGCCTAGTGAACAACCCGACCGACGTTCAGGTCGGCGAGGTCATCCAGTCAATGGCGGCCGAAGCGGGGTTCGAGGTGACGGTGCGCAAGGGCGAATCCGTGTCCCAGACCACGGCGGCGATGCGTGGCGATTACCAGGCCTACCAGGTGATCTGGAGCGGCCGGCCCGATCCCGACGGCAACCTGAGCCTATGGATGCGCTGCGGCACCTCGCTGAACTGGACCGGCTGGTGCAGCAAGCCGATGGAGGCGGCACTGGACCGTGCTGCCGCCACCTCGGACCAGGCAGCCCGCATCAAGGCCTACCGCGAGGCGACCGAGATCTGGATGAAGGACATGCCCTACATGGGGCTATACCACTTCACCTGGTTCTGGGGCGTGACCGGCAAGGTGCAGGGGTTCACGCCGCGGCCGGACGGGCTGGTGCGCATGGCCGGCATCTCGATGCAGCCTTGATGATTGCGGCGGGGTTGGTGGCGGGGCGTATCTCCGCCTAGCGGACGTGCTGTGCAGCGGGTGCCGGAACATGGCCTCAGCAGGAGCGTTCTTCCGGTCAGCGAAGGCCGTGACTGGCTGCGAAGGTGCCGGGGCTGCCGGTGATGAGAGGGTGACCAACACCTGGAACAGCGCCAGCGCACTTTTTCCAAACCGGACGGCACCGCGTGGAAAGCCCGGGGCCCCCGCCAGCCGCCGCCAGCACAGCAGGATCAATCCCCTTGCAGCGCCCGCACCGCAAGCGCCGTCGCGGAAGCCCGGTTGTCCACCTGCAGCTTCAGGAACATCTGCTCCAGGTGCTTGTTCACCGTGCGCGGGCTGAGGCCCAGTATCTCGGCGATATCGCGGTTCGACTTACCCTGGCTGAGCCACAGCAGCACCTCCGCCTCCCGGAACGTCAGGCCGAGCGCGTCGCGCAACGCCTCCTCGTCGCTGCGCCCTGGCGCCAGGCGCAGCAGCAGCTCGTCCGGCCCGACCTGGCCGACATACGACACCCGTAGAAGCGCGCCGCCCTCTGCCGTGCCGAAGGCGAAGGTCGCGTCCGCCCGGCGCCCCGGCGTGTCGGCGCAGGCCAGCAGCCAGGCCAGCGCGGCGGCGGGCAGCGCCGGGTGCGGCACGCCCTGGCCGCCCTCCATCAGCCGCGCCGCCTGTGGGGTGCACCACAGCACCCGTCCGTCGCGCGACGCCGCGAGCAGGAAGCGCCCGGCGGTGTCCAGCGCAATGTGGGCGCTGCGGGTCAGGCGCGCCGTGGCCAGGTGGACGCCGACGCGGGCCACCACCTCGTCCGGCGAGACCGGCTTGGGCACGTAGTCCACGCCGCCCGCCTCCAGCCCGCGCAGGACGTGCTCGGTCTCCGTCAGCCCGGTCATAAACACCACCGGCACGGCGGCCAGCCCGGCGCTGCCCTTCATGCGGCGGCAGGTTTCGAACCCGTCCAGCCCCGGCATCACGGCGTCCATCAGCACGATGTCCGGGGTGATCCGCTCCATCAGCGCCAGCGCCGCGTCCCCGGCCTGCGCGACCAGCACGGTGTAGCCTGCGGCCTCCAGCGCCTCGTTCAGCATGCCGAGCGTGGCCGGGCTGTCGTCCACCACCAGCACGACCTCCCGGGCGCCGGCCACCAGGGCGTTCATCCCTGCGGCCCGTCGGGGCCGAGCGCATCCATGAACGCCCGCATCTCGAACTGCGACACCAGGTGGCGTAGGTGGGCCACCATCGGGCCGCTGCCGGCCTGCTCGCCCTCGATTGCGTCCAGCCGGGCATGGATGCCGCGCACGTAGCCGA
>DASWOJ010000180.1:0-41352 GCA_036398775.1 Acetobacteraceae bacterium | reverse complement strand
GAGGGTAGCGCCGCTTGGGGCGGCGGCGCGGGCGCAGAGCTCGGCGATATCGGCAGGGGTGCGGCGCTTCCAGGGGCGGGTGCCAGGGATGGCGGCCAGGCCGAGGTCGCGGCAGATATCCTTGATGATGTCGGCGACCGGGCGGTTCCCGATGTCTTCGTCGAGGCTGGGGGTGTCCAGGCGCTCGTGCAGCTCGGCTTGGAGAACTTCGTCGCTTTCGGGCCATTCGCCGTAGCCGCCGCCGATGCGCTGGAGGACGTCCTCGACCTCGCGCAGGATGCGCTTGCGGGCTTCGGTGCGGTGCCGGGCCGGGTCGGGGGCCTGGCTGGGGGCCGGGTCCTTGGCGGGGCGGGCGGGCTTGTCGAGGCCCTGCACGAGCATGACGGTGCGGCGGACGTTGCGGGAAAGCTGGTCGAAGGCGGCGGTGAGGCGGATGAGGGTGTCCGCGACGGGGGCACTGGCGACCTGGGCCGGCGCGGGGTGCGCGTCCGCTGCCTGCGGCGCGGCGGCACCGGGTTGCGGGGCGGGGACGGCGGGCTGCGGCGCGGGGGCTTCGGGTGCGGCCTGTGCGGATTGTGCTTGCGCCGCGGCTTGGCCGTGCAGGAAGCGGGCGAAGTCGGCGCCGATGTTTATCAGGCTGTTCAGGGCGTGGCGGTGATCTTGCACTTCGGCGGCGTGAGCGGCCGGGGCGTATGCGTCTGGGGCGTATGCGTCTGGGGCTTGTTGGCCGGGCGGGGTATCCTGGGTTGCTGGTGCAGACATGAACGGAACAAGAACATTGTTGCCGGGGTGGGGTCAAGGATTACGTGGGCGCGGTTCGCGGTGGTGGGATTGGCCGGGCTGGCTGGTCCAGTTGGGGCCGGACGCGGGGGGGCAGCGGTGCGGGACGCGCTGGATTGGCCGGCTTTGCTTGTGTGTTGACGGCATGGGAAGGGGACGGAACGCCTGGCCAGGCCGTGGCTCATGGAATGTTTGCCAGACGTGCTGCCAAACGGGACCTTACCGTTTGGATCGCATCCGGCGATATGGAGTTGCGCGACGTGGTGTCCTCTGCGCGGTCCGCCACCTTGTGGCCGCATGTGGACAGGATGCGAGACAACCTGATCCGCCTTGGATACCTCCTTCGATGATCCTGCATGTCAGCGTGGGCAAAGGAGTTAGCCCCGACCGCCGCAGGACCTACCCGAGCGAACCCTCGGCACGCATCAGCCGCCGCAGCGCCGGCACGTCCACCACCGGACCGGGCAGCGGCGGGCCGGACAGCAGCCGGCAGGGCGCGTCCGGTTCGCCTAGGCCGTCCACCACCATCGCCGCGTCCCCGAACCCGCCGGTGCCGCCATACAGGCTTGTTGTCACGACGACCGGGATGCCGGCGCCGCGGGCGGCGTCCAGGCCGTTGACCGTGTCCTCGAATGCCAGGCACCGCTTCCCGGGCAGGCGCAGGCGGTCCAGCACATGGAGGTAAACATCCGGGGCCGGCTTCTTGCGCGGCACCATGTCGCCGGCGCCGACGACCTCGAACAGGCCCGGGCCGTCCGGCCCCAGCGTCGCCAGCAGCAGGGCCTGCACGTTGGCCGGGCTGGTCGTGGTGGCGATGGCCAGGCGCAGGCCGGCGGCGCGTGCCTCGTGCAGCAGGCGGCGGACGCCGGGGCGCAGGGCGACGGCGCCGGCCGTCACGGCGGACACGTAGTGCGCGGTCTTGGCGGCGTGCAGGCGGCGCACCGCCTCGTCGTCCAGCGGCCCGGCGCCTGGCGTGGTGTCGAGGTGGCGGCGGATGCGCTCCTTGCCGCCGGTGACCTCCAGCAGCCGGGCATACAGGGCGGCGTCCCAGTGCCATGCGAGGCCGGCGCCGGCGAAGGCGGCGTTGAAGGCGGCGCGGTGGCCCTCCTCCGTTTCGGCGAGGGTGCCGTCCACGTCCCAGATCAGCGCCTCAAGCGGCACCAGCGTTCTCCGGGCGGGCACCCTCTGGGAGGGCATCCTCTGGGTGGGCGTCCTTTGGACTGACATCCTCCGGGCGGGCATCTTCCGGGGGGGCGCCCTCCGCGCGTGCGGCGATGCGGCGATGGTTCTGCATGGTGTCGCGGATGACGGCCTCCCCTTCCTCGACCAGGAAGCCGCGCAGCCGGGCCTGCACCGGCAGCAGCGGCAGCGTCCGGCGCTGGACGATGTACCAGGAGCGCATCAGCGGGAAGCCCTCTACGGGCATCATCGTCAGCAGGCCCAGCGCCAGCTCCAGGCTGCAGGTGTGCTGGGACAGCAGGGCGAGGCCCATGCCGGCCATCACCGCCTGCTTGATCATCTCGTTGCTGGACGACACCATCGCCGTGCGGGGCTGGAAGCCGGCGGTGCGGAAGTGCGCCTCGGTCATCGCCTTGGTGCCCGACCCGTCCTCCCGCATCACGAAGGGTTCGCCGGCCAGGGATGCCAGCGGGATGGACGCCGCCTTGGCCAGGGGGTGCCCGGCCGGGGCGATGATGATGGACGGGTGCGGCGCGAAGCGGGCGGCCAGCACGTCGGCGTCCGGCGGGGGCTGGCCCATCACCGCCAGGTCCACGCTGCCGCGGGTCAGCAGGTGCAGCACGCGGGCGCGGTTGCCCTCCTGCAGGTTCACCGCCACGCCGGGGTAGGCCGTGCGGAAGCGCGCGATCATGTGCGGCACGATATACTTCGACGTGGACACCAGGCCGAGGCGCACGCGGCCGCCGCTGGTGCCCTTCAGGGCGGCCATCGCCTGGTCGGCCTCGTGCAGCGAGCGCAGGACGACCTGCGCATACTCCGCCAGCAGCGCTCCGGCGTCGGTCAGCGCGACCCGGCGGCCCACGCGCTCGAACAGGGCGAAGCCGGTCTGGCCCTCGATCTGCTTGATCTGGAACGACACTGCGGAGGGGGTGAGGTTCAGCCGCTCCGCCGCGCGGGCCAGGGACAGGCGCTCGGCGGCTTCGGCGAAGACCTGGAGCTGGCGGACGGTGACGTTGAACATCGGGAGTGAAGGCATCCCTCATGTGTTGCGTCAGTTTAATTCGCTTTTCCTCATGCCGTCCAGCAATCCATGCTCCGCGTCATCAGGGCTGAACCTGGGCAATACGGAGGACACGGGACCATGAACAAGGCGCTCGACGTCAAGATCACCGACCTCAAGGAGCGTTATACTTCCGGCGTGCTGAAGTATCGCCAGATGGGATACTGGGAGCCGGAGTATGTTCCCAAGGACACCGACGTGCTGGCGGTGTTCCGGCTGACGCCGCAGGACGGGGTGGACCCGGAGGAGGCTGCGGCGGCCATCGCGGGGGAGAGCAGCACGGCGACTTGGACCGTGGTGTGGACCGACCGGTTGACGGACAGCGAGTATTACCGGGCCAAGGCTTACCGGGTGGAGCGGGTGCCGGGGTCTGCGGACCAGTGGTTCGCTTATATCGCCTATGACCTCGACCTGTTCGAGGAAGGCTCGATCAGCAACCTGACGGCCTCGATCATCGGCAACGTGTTCGGCTTCAAGCCGCTGAAGGCGTTGCGGCTGGAGGACATGCGGATGCCGGCGCATTACCTCAAGACGTTCCAGGGGCCGGCGACGGGGATCGTCGTCGAGCGGGAGCGGATGAACTGCTATGGGCGGCCGCTGCTGGGCGCGACGATGAAGCCGAAGCTTGGGCTGTCGGGGCGGAATTATGGGCGGGTGGTGTATGAGGCGCTGAAGGGCGGGCTGGACTTCACCAAGGACGACGAGAACATCAACTCGCAGCCGTTCATGCACTGGCGGGACCGGTTCCTGTATTGCATGGAGGGGGTGAACAAGGCGCAGGCCGAGACCGGGGAGATCAAGGGGACCTACCTGAACGTCACGGCCGGGACGATGGAGGACATGTACGAGCGGGCGGAGTTCGCGCGCGACCTCGGCAGCATCATCGTGATGATCGACCTGGTGATCGGCTACACCGCGATCCAGAGCATGGCGAAGTGGGCGCGCAAGAACGACATGATCCTGCACCTGCACCGGGCGGGGCACTCGACCTACACGCGGCAGAAGAACCATGGGGTGTCGTTCCGGGTGATCGCCAAGTGGATGCGGATGGCGGGGGTGGACCATATCCATGCGGGCACCGTGGTCGGCAAGCTGGAGGGCGATCCGAACGTGGTGCGGGGAATCTATGACACCTGCCGCGAGACGTATGTGCCGGCGAACCCGCAGCACGGGATCTTCTTCGACCAGCCGTGGGCCAGCTTGAAGAAGCTGATGCCGGTGGCTTCGGGCGGCATCCATGCGGGGCAGATGCACCAGTTGCTGCACTACCTCGGGGACGATGTGGTGCTGCAGTTCGGCGGCGGGACCATCGGGCATCCCATGGGCATCCAGGCCGGGGCCATCGCCAACCGGGTTGCGCTGGAGTGCATGGTGAAGGCGCGCAACGAGGGCAAGGACATCTGGAACGAGGGGCCGGAGATACTGACGGCCGCCGCGCGCTGGTGCCAGCCACTGCGGGCGGCGTTGGATACCTGGAAGGATGTCAGCTTCAACTATGCATCCACGGATTCGGTGGATGTGCTGCCGACGCCTACGGCTTCTTAAGGAGGGCACGCAGATGAAAGTCACCCAAGGCCAGTTCTCCTTCCTGCCGGACCTGACGGACCAGGAGATTTCGGCGCAGGTCCAATATGCGCTGGGCCAGGGCTGGTCCCTGGCGGTCGAGCACACCGACGACCCGCATCCTCGGAATCATTACTGGTCCATGTGGGGGACGCCGATGTTCGACCTGCATGACGCTGCCGGGGTGATGCTGGAGGTGAACGCCTGCCGCAAGGAGTGCCCGCAGGAGTATGTGCGCGTGCTGGCGTTCGACAGCCGCAAGGGGTTCGAGACGGTTCGCATGTCGTTCATGGTGCAGCGGCCCTCGCATGAGCCGGGGTTCGAGCTGGTGCGGCAGGAAGGGCCGGGGCGGACGCTGCGGTATACGATACGCAGCTACGCGACGGGGCGGCCCTCCGGCGAACGCTATGCGCCATGACGGGGCCGTTGATCGCGCCGAGCATCCTTTCGGCTGACTTTGCCCGGCTGGGGGAGGAGGTCGGGCGGTTGCAGGCTGGCGGGGCGGACATGATCCACTTCGATGTGATGGACAACCGGTATGTGCCGAACCTGACCATCGGGCCGTTGGTTTGCGAGGCGATACGGCCGCATGTGGGCTTGCCGATAGATGTCCACCTGATGGTGACGCCGGTGGACGAGCTGGCGGTGATGTTCGCCAAGGCGGGTGCGGACATCATCAGCTTCCATCCCGAGGCGTCGCAGCATCCGCACCGCACGCTGTCGCTGATACGCGAGCATGGGTGCCGGGCGGGGCTGGCGCTTAATCCGGCGACACCGCTGGAGCACCTGGATTGGGTGATGGACCGGCTGGACCTGGTGTGCGTGATGTCGGTCAACCCGGGGTTTGGCGGGCAGTCGTTCATTCCGGGGGCGTTGGATAAGATCGCCGCCTTGCGCCGGCGCATTGACGACCACGTGGGGCGGGGCGGGCAGCCGATCCTGCTGGAGGTGGATGGCGGGGTGAAGGTCGGCAACATACGGGCGGTGGCGGATGCCGGGGCGGATACCTTTGTCGCGGGGTCGGCGATCTTTGGGGCGCGGGATGCGGATGGCGGGTATCGCGGGGTGATCGGGGCGATGCGGGAGCAGCTTGCGCCGGCGCGGCGGGAGCGTGCGGCGTGAGCGCGGCGCTGGAGATGGGGGGGGTGGACCAGGCGGGGGTGGATGATCGCCGGGTCGACCTGAATGCGCTGTATGCCGAGAGCAACATTGGCGAGGTGATCGGGCAGCTTGACCGTGACCTGGTGGGGTTGCTGCCGGTGAAGACGCGCATCCGCGAGGTGGCGGCGCTGCTGCTGGTCGAGAGCGCCCGGCGGGGCTTGGGGATACAGGCGGAGCCGCCGCCGCTGCATATGAGCTTCACCGGCAATCCCGGCACCGGCAAGACCACGGTGGCGCGGCGGATGGCGGATGTGCTGCACCGGTTGAAGTATATCCGGCGCAACCATGTCGTCACGGTGTCGCGTGATGACTTGGTGGGGCAGTATATCGGCCATACCGCGCCCAAGACGAAGGAGATACTGAAGAAGGCGATGGGCGGGGTGCTGTTCATTGACGAGGCGTATTACCTGTATCGGCCGGAGAACGAGCGCGATTACGGGCAGGAGGCGATCGAGATACTGCTGCAGGTGATGGAGGACAACCGGGACGACCTGGTGGTGATCCTGGCGGGGTATAAGGACCGGATGGACACGTTCTTCCGCAGCAATCCCGGGATGTCTTCGCGGATCGCGCATCACATTGATTTTCCGGACTACTCGGCGGGGGAGCTGCTGCGGATCGCTGAGCTGATGGCGGCGTCCATGCAGTATCGGTTCGATGCGGCCGGCCTGACGGCGTTGGAGGAGTATGTCACTCGGCGGATGGCGCAGCCGCGGTTCTCCAATGCGCGGAGCATACGCAACGGGCTGGACCGGGCGCGGCTGCGTATGGCGAACCGGCTGTTTGCCGGGCGGGAGCAGTTGCTGGACCGGACGGCGCTGGAGACGATCACGGCGGAGGACATACGGGCGAGCCGGGTGTTCCAGGAGTAGGCGGCGCCCCGGCTGGAAACGAAGGGAGAGGCTTTTCCCTTTCCCGGCGAGAGAGCGCGGGGGGCTTTGGCTTCGGAGCGGGAAGCCGCAGGTGCTTTTGGCCCAAGGTCTCGGTTCGGCGTGGTCCGCTCGTGAAGACCCCCTCACCCCGGCCCTCCTCCCGGAGGGAGGGGGGAAAGCAAGTAGTTTGGGATGGCTAAGTTGCTGCGACAAGAGACAGCCGACAAGGCTGCACCTATGGAGGACCATGCGATGCCGTATCGCCGGACCACGTTGTCGAAGTTCATCATCGAGGACCAGCGCCGCTCCGGCGCCCTCAATCCTGACCTGACGTCGCTGCTCAACGACATCCAGACCGCCTGCAAGCTGATCGCCGTCGCCGCGTCACGCGGGCGCATCTCGCCGCCTGATGCGCCGGCGGTGGCGGTCAACGTCCAGGGAGAGCAGCAGCAGCCGCTGGACGTCGCGGCCAACAACATCATGGTGGGCACCTGCGAATGGGGCGGGCAGCTCGCCGGCATGGTGTCGGAGGAACTGGAGCAGCCGCATCCCATCCCGGGCCATTATCCGCGCGGGCGGCTGCTGCTGGTGTTCGATCCGCTGGACGGGTCGTCCAACATTGACATCAACATGCCTGTCGGCACCATCTTCAGCGTGCTGCGCTGCCCGGATGACGTGGCCGAGCCGTCTCCCGCCGACTTCCTGCAGCCGGGCACCGCGCAGGTTGCGGCGGGCTATGCGATCTATGGCCCGACCGCGATGATGGTGCTGACGGTGGGCGACGGCGTGCACGGGTTCACGCTGGACCGGGAGATCGGCGCCTTCGTGCTGACCCATCCCGGCATGGCCATACCGCCCGACAGCCGGGAGTTCGCGGTGAACGTGTCCAACGAGCGGTTCTGGGAGCCGCCGGTCCGCCGTTACGTGGACGAGTGCCTGGAGGGCGCCGAGGGGCCGCGCGGGGCGGACTTCAACATGCGCTGGATTGCGTCCATGGTCGCCGAGGTCCACCGCATCCTGATCCGCGGCGGCCTGTTCATGTATCCGCGCGACGCCAAGGACCCCGGCAAGCCCGGGCGGCTGCGGCTGATGTATGAGGCGAACCCGATGGCGATGATCGTGGAGCAGGCTGGCGGCGGCGCCAGCACGGGGCGCGGCCGCCTGCTGGACATCCAGCCCGGCAGCATACACCAGCGCGTCCCGGTCATCCTGGGATCACGCCGCGAGGTCGAGCGGCTGGAGCGCTACCACGGCGAATACGACCGCGGCGAGGACGATCAGTTTGCCGCGCCGCTGTTCAACGCGCGCTCGCTGTTCCGGACGGCCTGAGCCATGTCGCAAAAGCATCCCGTCATCGCCATCACCGGGTCGTCCGGCGCGGGGACGACGACCGTCACGACGACGTTCGAGCAGATATTCCGCCGCGAGGGGGTGAACGCCGCGATTGTCGAGGGCGACGCGTTCCATCGCCACGACCGGCTGGCGATGCGCGAGCTGCTGCGGGACGCCAGCGCCCGAGGTGATGTCCTGAGCCACTTCGGCCCGGAGGCCAACCTGTTCGAGGAACTGGAAACGCTGTTCCGCAGCTATGGGGAGCGCGGCGCCGGGCTGGTCCGGAAGTATCTGCACAATTCCGAGGAGGCGGCGCCGTATTGCCAGGACCCCGGGACCTTCACGCCTTGGGAGGAGCTGCCCGAGGGTACCGACCTGATGTTCTACGAGGGGCTGCACGGCGCGGTGGTGACGCCGGAGGTCAACGTGGCCCGGCACGTGGACCTGCTGGTGGGCGTGGTGCCGATCATCAACCTGGAGTGGATACAGAAGCTGCACCGCGACAAGAAGGCGCGGGGGTATACGCATGAGGCGGTGGTGGACACGATCCTGCGGCGGATGCCGGACTACGTGAACTACATCTGCCCGCAGTTCTCGGAAACGCACGTGAACTTCCAGCGGGTGCCGACGGTGGACACCAGCAACCCGTTCATCGCCCGCGACGTGCCGAACGCCGACGAGAGCATGCTGGTGATCCGGTTCCGCAATCCCAAGGGCATAGACATGCCCTACCTGCTGTCCATGCTGCATGGGAGCTTCATGTCGCGGGCCAATACCATCGTGTGCCCTGGCGGGAAGATGCCGCTGGCGATGCAGTTGATCTTCACGCCGATGATCCTGCAGCTGATGAGCCGCAAGAAGCGGGGGGTTTGAGGGGGGTTGCTCCCTCTCCTTCCGGGAGAGGGTTGGGGAAGCCGCGCGGACGGTGACTGGTGCTGTCTGGGGCGATTCTTTTGCTGGCAAGTGCGGCGCTTTCCCTTTCCCTCACCCCGGCCCTCTCCCGGAGGGGGAGGGAGACACGAAGCATGCAAACCGGAGAACTTCTGACTATGGCACTTGTTTCGATGCGGCAGCTTTTGGACCATGCGGCGGAGCATGGGTATGGCATCCCTGCCTTCAACGTGAACAACATGGAGCAGGTGCGCGCCGTGATGGAGGCGGCGGACGCCGCGGACAGCCCGGTGATCCTGCAAGGGTCGGCCGGGGCGCGGAAGTATGCGGGGGAGGCGTTCCTGCGGCACCTGGTCGAGGCGGCGGTGGAGGCATGGCCGCACATCCCCGTCGCCATGCACCAGGACCACGGCAGCAGCCCGGCGGTTTGCCAGCGCAGCATACGCTCGGGCTTCACGAGCGTGATGATGGACGGGTCGTTGCGGGAGGACATGAAGACCCCGGCCGATTACGGATACAACGTGGACACGACCCGGCGGGTGGTGGAGATGGCGCATGCAGTGGGCGTGTCGGTCGAGGGCGAGCTGGGCTGCCTGGGGTCGCTGGAAACCGGGGAGGCCGGGGAGGAGGACGGGTCGGGCGCCGAGGGCACGCTGTCGCATGACCAACTGCTGACGGACCCGGAGCAGGCGGCGGACTTCGTGCGCGAAACGGGGGTGGACGCGCTGGCGATTGCCATCGGGACCAGCCACGGCGCCTACAAGTTCAGCCGCAAGCCTACGGGGGACATCCTGGCCATCGGGCGGATCAAGGAGATACATGCCCGGATTCCGACCACGCACCTGGTCATGCATGGGTCAAGCTCGGTGCCGCAGGAGTGGCTGGCGGTGATCCGCGAGTTCGGCGGGGAGATCAAGGAGACTTATGGCGTGCCGGTGGAGGAGATACAGGAGGGCATCCGGCATGGCGTGCGCAAGGTCAACATAGATACCGACATACGCCTGGTGATGACGGGCGCCATGCGGCGGCTGATGGTGGAGAGGCCGGAGGAGTTCGACCCGCGCAAGTTCTTTGCGGCGGCGGCCAAGGCGGCGGCGGAGCTATGCCGGTCGCGGTTCGAGCAGTTCGGGTGTGCAGGGCACGCGCCGGGGATCAAGCCGATGACGCTGGACCGGATGACGGAGCGGTATGCGAAGCGGGAGCTGGATCAGGTGGTGCACTAGGGGCGGCGGCGCGCATTGACTAGGACTGGCGGGGGTGGCTGACGCAGGCCGTTGGCGGATGGGCGCGGGCCGGTGAGGCGGACACGCCCACGACCCCGCCACCAGGCGATGCTGCTGCGGGTGGACCCTGGCGGCCGGGGCGGCATCCCTATGCCGATGTCACCGCCGCCTGCATTGCGGCCGGACGCGCTGCGGCCCTGGCCGCCGGCGTGCCGGCGCCGGGTCCGCTCGGGATGCCTGGCGGCTGCCAGCGCAGCAGCCGCAGGGCGTTCAGCGTCACCAGCACGGTGGCGCCGGTGTCGGCGAGGATGGCCGGCCACAGCCCGGTGCTGCCCAGCAGCGTCGTGGCCAGGAACACCAGCTTGAGGCTGACCGCGACCGCGACGTTCGCCTTCACGTTGCGCATCGTCGCCCGCGAGAGCGCGACCAGCTCGACGACGCCGTACACCCGCTCGCGCAACAGGGCCGCGTCCGCCGTCTCCAGCGCGACCGCGGTGCCGCCGCCCATGGCGACGCCGACGCTGGCCGCCGCGAGGGCCGGGGCGTCGTTGATGCCGTCGCCGACCATTGCCACTGGGCCGCTGGCCATCAACGCCTCAATCTCCCGCAGCTTCTGCTCCGGCAGCAGCCCGGCGCGCACGTCCATGCCCAGCCCCGCCGCGACGGCCCGGCCCGTGCGCTCGTTGTCTCCGGTCAGCATGACTGACGTGATACCCATCGCGCGCAGCCCCGCCACCGCCGCGCGCGCGTCATCGCGCGGCTCGTCACGCAGCGCCAGCACGCCCAGCACCACACCGTCCCGCAGCACGGCCACGGCTGTCTTGCCGGCCTCCTCCAGCGCCGTCACCTGTGGCCCGAGCGGGCCGAGACCGGCGCCGGCCTCGCGGGCGTAGCCCGGGCTGCCCACCGCGACCCGGCGCCCGTCCACGGTGGCCGTCGCCGCCTTGCCCGGCACGGCCGCCGCGTCCTGCGCCGGCGGCGGCTCGATGCCGCGCGCCGCCGCCGCGGCCAGCACCGCCCTCGCCAGCGGGTGCGCGCTGCCAGCCTCGACGGCCGCCGCGGCGCGCAGCAGCTCCGCCTCGTCCACGCCGGGGGCGGCCAGCACGTCGGTCACCACCGGGCGTCCCGCCGTCAGGGTGCCTGTCTTGTCGAAGGCAACCGTGCGCGCGCCGCCGATGGCCTCCAGCGCGGCACCGCCCTTGATGAGCAATCCGCGACGCGCGCCAGCCGACAGGCCCGACGCCATGGAGGCCGGGACCGAGATCACCAGCGCGCAGGGGCAGGCGATCAGCAGCACGGACAGGCCGCGGTAGATCCAGGTCCACCAGTCGCCGCCCGCGGCCAACGGGGGCGCCAGGATCACGAGCAGCGCCACGACCATGGCGCCGGGCGTCCAGTAGCGGCTGAACTGCTCGATGAAGCGCTGCGTCGGCGCGCGGGAGGCCGTGGCCTCCTCCACCATGCGGACGATGCGGCTGATCGTGTTGTCGCTTGCAGCCGCGGTCACGCGCACCCGCAGCAGGGCGGCGGTGTTGACCGAGGCTGCGACCACCGCCTCGCCGGGGCCGCGTGCCACCGGTACGCTTTCGCCGGTGACGGGGCTTTCGTCCACGGCGGACTGGCCTTCCAGCACCACGCCGTCGCAGGGGATGCGGTCGCCGGGGCGGACCTGCACCACGTCGCCCACCGCAAGCTTGTCGGCAGGCCGCTCCAACACCGTGCCGTTGTGCTCGACGCGCGCCATCCGCGGGATCAGACCGGCCAGCGCCTTGATGCCGGCGCGGGCCTGTCCGGCGGCGACGTTCTCCAGCAACTCGCCAATGGCGAACAGCACCACGACGAAGGCCGCCTCCTCCGCCGCGCCGATCACCACGGCGCCGAGCGCGGCCGTCACCATCAGGGTCTCGATGGAGAACGGAGTGCCGGCGCGGGCAAGCGCCAGCGCGCGGCGGCCGAACGGGAACACCGCGGCCAGCGTCGCGGCGAGATAGATCCAGTATGCCTCGTGCGGGAACACATGCGACAGGGTCCAGGCCACGGCGACCAGGCCACCCAGCAGGACGACCAGGCGGGCCTTGCCGGTCCGCCACCACGGCACGCCAGCACGCTCCTCGGCCTCCTCGGCCTCGCTGTGCGCGTGCATGTGGCCGGCGTGCGAACCGCCTCCGGCGCCGTGGGCCGGATGGCCGTGTGCATCGTTATGGCGGCCGGTGCGGCCGTGGCGCTCATGGCGGCCGCCGCCCGCCGCAGCGGGCGCCAGGGCCGGAAGCCGGGTGGGCTTGCAACCCAGGGCCTTGATCTGGTCCTCGACCACCTCCGCGCCAGCGCCGTCCGTCATGCGCCGCAAGGTCAGCCGTTCGGCCATCAGGTTCACCTCGACGGCACCGATGCCGGGCAGGCGCTCCACTGCGGTCCGAACCTTGGCGACGCAGGATGCGCAATCCATGCCCTCGACGCGCCAGGCCAGCGCCTCCCCGGCCGGGGCGGTGTTTTTCGGTGTGGACGGGTGTTCGGTCACGGCGGCCTCCAACAGGGTCCACCGGGTATGGGACCTACAGCCGCTTGAGGTTCAAGCCCCCTTGCGCCATGTTCCGCAGATGGACGCACGGCCTTTCAGCATCGGCGAGCTTGGCCGCCTCACAAACTGCAAGGTGCAGACGATCCGCTGGTATGAGGAGGTTGGGCTGCTGCCCCCGCCCACCCGCACCGGGGGCGGGCACCGCACCTATGGTCAGGCACACCTGGAGCGCCTCGACTTCATCCGTCATGCCCGCGAGTTCGGCTTCACCCTCGACGTGGTGCGGACGCTGCTGGCGTTGTCCGACCACCCGGAGCGGCCCTGCGAGGAGGTTCATGCCCTAGCGAGCGGCCAGCTTGCCGCAGTGGAGGACAAGCTGCTCCGGCTGGAAACGCTGCGGGCCGAGCTGGCCCGCATGACGGATGCCTGCCGCGGCGGCACCGCCGGCGATTGCCGCATCCTGGAAACCCTGGCCGACCACAGCCACGGCCATTGCGCCAACCCCGATCATGCTTCGCCCGAAGGCGCAGGTGCCAGAGCGGTATAGCGGAGCCGCCCGCCGGCGATGGGCGGCTGTTGAACGTTTGGTGCCCGGCACGCTTCGGCGCGGCGCCGCATCTGCCGGTCCAGGCTTGGGTGCGCCCCGCACAGCTTGGCGCGAGGCTACAGTCCGTCTTGCCCACCGTGCGTTGGCCCGGAGGGTCGCGTGGGACAGTCCGACGTCCGTCAGCCGGTGGTAGTCCGCCACCGTGACAAGTGCGGACTGCTGCCTGTCGTCCCGCCGTCCACCGCCTGCCCTTCCCTGCTGGCACGTCGCCTTGGCGCCGGGTGCGCGCCGCATCGCCAACCCTGCGCCTTCCACCAGAGGCGCCGCCGCCTGACCGGCTTGCACCAGGGCCGGGGCATCAGCGCATCAAGTCAACGGTAGGCAGGGTCAGGCCGGGCAGCAGAAGGATGTCCAGGGGTTCGCCAAAGCCAATACGTCGAGTCCGGACACACCGCCCGCCCTCCGGATCGCGGTGGGCCTCGATGGCGCGGTCCTGCAGGTTGACGATCCAGTAGTCCCTGATACCTGCCTCGGCATACAGCGGCAGCTTGGTGGCCCGGTCGAAGCCCAGGCTGCTGTCGGCCACCTCGATCAGCGGCAGCACGTCGGCCGGGCCGGGGGTGCCTGCGTCGTCCTCGTCCATGCGGGGGTGCAGGATCGTTACGTCCGGCTGCGGTTCCGATCCGCCGTCGAGCCGGACGGGGTTTTGCACCGATACGATGCCTTGCGCCCCGACGAGGGGGACGAGCAGCCGGGTGAGCCGGTTCACCGTGCGGAAATGCGGGGCGCCGATGGGCGACATGTCGGTGATCTGCCCACGGATCAATTCGACGCGGGAGTCCTCATCGAGGACTCCCGCTTCGGTCATGCGATGGTAGTCCCAGACCGTGAACAGGTGCGGCTTGCCGCTTGTTGTCCCGGTACTCGCCCTCGCGTTGGTTTCTGTCCCGGCGTCCACTGCCTGCCTCCTTTGTCCACGGCATCATAACGCCGCGGACGGGCGGAAACTAAAGGCGCGTTGCCGCCGTGTTGCGGCCGTTGGCGCGGCGGCTACATCGTTGCCCCGATCACCCAGGGCGCGAACTCGGCGCCGCCGGCGTCGAAGCCCTCGCTCTTGGTCCGCTCGCCCGACGCCACACGCACCATCGCGGCGAAGATGCGGGCGCCGCATTCCTGCACGGTTTCGTCGCCGTCCAGCACGGTGCCGCAGTTGATGTCCATGTCGTCTTCCATGCGCTGGAACATGGGGGTGTTGGTGGCGAGCTTCAGGCTCGGCGACGGCTTGCAGCCGAATACGCTGCCGCGCCCGGTGGTGAAGCAGACCAGGTTGGCGCCGCCGGCGACCTGGCCGGTCGCCGCCACCGGGTCGTAGCCTGGGGTGTCCATGAAGACGAAGCCGCGGGCCGTCACCGGCTCGGCGTAGCGGACCACGTCAACCAGGTTGGTGGTGCCGGCCTTGGCCATCGCGCCCAGGGATTTTTCCAGGATGGTGGTGAGGCCGCCGGCCTTGTTGCCGGGGCTGGGGTTGGCGTTCATCTCGGCGCCCTCGCGGGCGGTATATTCCTCCCACCAGCGCATGAGGCCGACGAGCTTGGCGCCGACCTCGGGGTTTACGGCGCGGCGGGTCAGGAGGTGCTCGGCGCCGTAGGTTTCCGGGGTTTCGGAGAGGATGACGGCGCCGCCGTGGCGGACCAGCAGGTCGCTGGCCGCGCCGAGCGCCGGGTTGGCGGACACGCCGGAGTAGCCGTCGGAGCCGCCGCATTGCAGGGCGACGGTCAGCTCGGACAGCGGGGCTGGCTCGCGGCGGACGGCGTTGGCTTCGGCCAGCACCTCGCGCACGAAGGCTATGCCGGCCTCTACCGTCTTGCGGGTGCCGCCCATGGTCTGGATGTCCATGCTGCGGATGCGGCCGGCCAGGCGCTGCTCTTCCAGCAGGCCGCCGATCTGGTTCACTTCGCAGCCGAGGCCGATCACCACGATGTGGCTGAAGTTGACGTGCCGGGCGTAGCCGGCGAGCGTGCGGCGCAGCAGGCGCAGGGGCTCGCCCTCGGTCATGCCGCAGCCGGTCTTGTGGGTGAGCGCCACCACGCCGTCCACGTTGGGGTAGCCGGCCAGCGGGTCGGTTGCGGTGAACGGGTTGCGCTTGAAGGCGCCGGCCACCAGGTCGGCGACGTGGGCGCTGCAGTTCACGCTGGTGAGGATGCCGATGTAGTTGCGGGTGGCGAAGCGGCCGTCCGGGCGGCGCAGGCCCTGGAAGGTCAGGGCCTCGTTCGCCATCGCGGTCGGCCGGGCGTCGCGGCCGTAGGCGTAGTCCTTGTCGAAGTCGCCCATGCCGATGTTGTGGACGTGGACGTGGGTGCCCGGCGCGATCGGCTGGGTGGCGAAGCCGATCACCTGGCCGTAGCGCCGCACCGCCTCCCCGGCCGCGATGGCCCGCACCGCCGCCTTGTGCCCGGCGGGAATGCGTTCGGCGGCCGTGACGCCCGGCGCGAGCGGGGCGCCGGGCAGCAAGGTGGTCCGGGCGATCACCACCTCGTCGTCGGGGTGCAGGGCGATGGTGGGCGTCATAGGCAGGCTCCTATTCGCGCGCGGCCTTCACGGCGGCGCGGGCGGCGCCGAGCATCAGGCCGCTGTCGTTGCCGAGCGTCACCAGGTTGAAGCCCATTGCGATCATCCGCTTGGCGTAGGCCGGGGTGAGGCAGTGGACGCAGGCGCGCAGGCCGCGCTTTTTGGTGGCGTCGAGGATTTTCTGGTAGATGTCCATGATGACCGGCTCCTCGCGGTCCAGCACTGGGATCAGGCCCATGGAGAAGCCGAGGTCGCTGGGGCCGATGTACACGGCGTCTATGCCGGGCACGTCCAGGATGGCGTCGAGGTTGTCCACTGCCTCCTGGGTCTCGATCATCGGCAGGCAGAGGATTTCCTGGTTGGCGGTGGACTGGTAGGCGGTGCCGACGCCGTAGATGCCGGCGCGGATGGGTCCGTTGCTGCGCTTGCCGGCGGGGGGGTAGCGGCAATAGGAGACGAAGGCCTCGGCCTCGGCCTTGGTGTTGATCATCGGGCAGATGACGCCGTAGGCACCGGCGTCCAACACCTTGCCGACGATCCCCGGCTCGTTCCACGGCACGCGCACCATCGGCAGCACGGGGTGGGACTGCATGGCCTGGAAGCAGGCGACCATCGTCTGGTAGTCCTGCACACCGTGCTGCAGGTCCACGGTGACGCTGTCCCAGCCGCCCTGGGCCATCACCTCGGCGGAGAAGCCGCTGGGGATGGCGAGCCATCCGTTGATGGCGGGCTTGCCGTCGTCCCATAGCTGCTTGAGCCTGTTTGCCACTGATCGCTCCCTCGGATGTTGGGTCCAGGCTAGGCCCGGCCCGCCAAGAGCGTCAAACGGGGGGCGTCGAGCCGGCAGCGCTCCGTAAACGGGATCGTAATCATTTGGAGCGAGAGTCGGGCTGCAAAACGCAGCGCAGGAGCCGACGTCAGATGTATGAATGTGCAACGGTAGAGCACGCTCCGATGGCTTCCGGCGGCGCCGGCCGCACCCGAGCCGTGCGGACGATGAACGTGCTGTATGTCAGCTTCACCGAGCAGGCTGCCCGGCCCTACCTCGACCCGTCCACGCGTTACCGCTGCTTCCATGCGGTGGAGGCGGCGCGGGCGCTGGGCCATCGCGCCTTCATCACGACCCAGGCGGCGCTGCGGACCACCGACCCGGCGCTGTTCGACCTGGTCGTGGTCCACCGGCCCGCCGCCACGCCGGAGCTGGTGCGCTTCGTGCGCGCGGGCCAGGCCGCCGGGACCCGGCTGGTGGCGGACTACGACGACCTGATCTTCGATGCCGCCTATGCCGAGGCGTCCGCCATGTCCGCCTCGTCGTGGGACCTCCCTGCCCTGTTCGAGGCGTTCAAGAGGAACAAGGACGCGCTGCCGCTGTTCAGCGAGTTCACGGCGGCCACCGCGGCCATGCGCGACCGCATCCTGGAGCTGCGTCCTGGCGCCGCGGTGCAGGTGCTGCCCAACACGGTGGCCCCCTCCCTTTGGTCCATGATCGCCAGCCGCAGCTACCAGCATCAAGCGGACCGGCCATGCATCGGTTATTTCCCTGGTGACGCCGCCCATGGCAGCGACCTCGCCATCGCTGCCGCAGGGGTGGCGAAGCTGTGCCGCAGCAGGCGCATCCCGCTGCGGATCGTCGGCCCACCCCAGGCCATCCCGGCCGCCCTACGCGGTGTCGAGGTGGAGCGGATGGATGTGCTGCCGTTCAGCGGCATGTTCGACGCGCTGTCCAAGTGCCGGGTGGTGATCGCCCCGTTCAAGTCGTCGCCGCTCAACCGCGCACGGCCGCAGACGGGGCTGCTGGAGGCGCTGCTGTCCTGCACGGGGTGCGTCGCCACGGCGAGTCCGGAGGCGGCGCGGCATCGGGATGGCCTGGCAGCGGCGCCGGTGTCGCTGGTGGACGACGCCGGGGACTGGGCGGCGGCGCTGGAGGAGCGGTGGGACGGCTTCGACCTGGCCGGCGCAAGCCAGGCGCGGGACGCCATGGTGCGGCAGCTCGGCGCCGCCCGGGTCTATGAGCCATTGTTCGGCGCTGGGTGATGCCCTGGATCGCCGTCCTGCTGGAGCCGCTTCTCACTTGCAGCAATCCGCAGTCCCTCGCTGGGATCGGCGGACACCTGTGCGGGATGCTGCTGCGGGAGGACGGCGGCCAGGCTGTGGGCGACATGCGGATCATCTGCGGCGCGCCGGCTGCGGCGCACCTGGCGGCCAGCACGCCGGCCGCACGGCCCTATTTGATCCAGCCTGCCACCGCGGTTCAGGCGGCTTTCGTGGCGCTGGCGGCGGGCTGGAGCACGCGGGGCCAGCGGGAGTGGTCGGCCATCCAGGCCGGCAGCGCCGGGCATGCCCGGCTGTATGAGGCCGTGCTGCTGTCGGCACGCACCGCCTATCCGTTTGACGTGCTGGCATACTGGGGCACGAACGAAACCCTGCGGCTGGTGGCGGCACGCCTTGGCATCCCGATGCTGTGGGCGGAACGCGGGCTGCGTCAGCCGTTCGCGGCGCACTTCTGCCTTGACCCGCACGGCGTGCGTCCGGTCCGCGGCCACGCGCCTGTCGGTGCGGCGGCGGATGCAGGCTTGCCCGGGGTGTCGCTGGAAATCGGGGCCGGCGGCGTGACGGCGTATGAGGCGGCGCTGATGCTGCCCACCGTGGCGCCTGCAGACCTGGACGCCCTGCTGCGGTTCACCAGCGGGCAGCGCCGGGTCGTGCTGCTGGCCGTGCCGTTCACGGATGATGCCGGCGCGCAGACGTCCGGCAACGGCTGGTCCTGCGGCGCGGTGACCGATGCGGTGCTGGAGGCCCAGGCAGGCCCCGGCACGGTGTTCGTCCTGCGGCCGTATCCGGCCTGGGACCCTGCGCAGCACGGCCGAATCGTCCCTGACACCCTGTGGAGCCTCCTGGCGGACCGGTCCGACGTGATGGTGTTCGACTCGCAGGCTCCAGGCGCCCACCTGGCGTGCGTGGCCATTGCGACAGAGGTCGTGTGCATGGACAGCACAGTCGGGATCGAGGCGGCGCTGATGGGCAAGCCCGTCCGCATCCTGGGCCAGCCCTCCCTCGCGCCGCCGAGCGCGCCGCCGCCTGGCCTGCGTGGCCCGGCGCCGCATATCCCGGATGGGGTGCTGCGCCACCTGCTGACCGGCCGTCATATCCCCGAGGACCGGTTCTGGACCCTGGCCTGCTGGCGCCAGGCTGCCGCGGGCCTGCCCGGCATCGCCGGGACCGGGGAGCTGCCGGCGTGCCTGCCGACTGCGGAGGTCCGGGTGCTTGGCCGCACGCGCATCATCGGCGGCACGTTGCGGGTGGACGGGATCGGCCCGTTGCCCCTGCTTGCCAACCCTGGCGACGGCAGCGTGGACGCCGTCGTGCTGGAGCACGATGGGCCGGGCGGCACGCTGCACGTCACGGGCTGGGGCGTGGACCCGGGGACGGGCACGATCCTGGCCGGGGTGCTGGTGACTGCCGGAGACGGGTCGGTTTGGTCCAGCGCCTGCGTGCGCCGTCCGGACGTGGCGCTGCACGGCTGCGATCCCGTCCGGCTGGCATCCGGCTTCGGTCTGCGCGTTCCATGGTCCCAGCTTGGCGCGGCGGGGGATGGGCTGGTGCGCGTGTTCGGCGTGACGACCGCCGGGCATTGCGCCCGGCTGCTGCCGGATTGGGAGTTCGATCCCGCGGCTGGCGGGTTCGTGCGCGTTCCGGTTGAGACGGCGGCAGTGCCGGTGGTTGCCTGATGGATGCTGCCGTGCATGCGGCGCGGGATGACGCGGACGGGCGCGATGCGGTAGGGTTGCGGCTTCATCCAGGACACCACGCACATGGCACGCCCCGTTGACGCCGTCATTGCCCAGGTCCGCACGACCCTTGGCGACCGCATCACCACCAACGCCGCGCTGCGCGAGCAGCATTCGCACGGGGAGGACACGCATCCGCACGTGCTGCCCGATGCCGTTGCCTTCATCGAGCGGGCGGAGGAGGCCGCGGCTGTCCTGAGGCTGTGTCACCAGCACGGCGTTCCCGTCGTGCCGTTTGGCGCCGGCACCAGCTTGGAGGGGCATGTCACCCCCGTGCGCGGCGGCATCAGCCTGGACCTGTCGCGGATGAACCAGGTGCTGGAGGTGAATGCCGCCGACATGGATTGCCGCGTGCAGCCCGGCGTCACCCGGCAGCAGCTTAATGAGCATCTGCGCGACCAGGGCCTGTTCTTCCCGGTGGACCCTGGCAGCGAGTGCAGCATCGGCGGCATGTGCGCCACCCGCGCCAGCGGCACCGCGGCCGTGCGCTACGGCACCATCCGGGAGAACGTCATGGGGCTGCAGGTCGCCCTGCCCGATGGCCGGCTGATCCGTACGGGCGGGCGGGTGCGCAAGTCTGCCACCGGCTATGACCTGACCCACCTGATGATCGGCAGCGAGGGCACGCTGGGCGTCATCACCGAGATCACGCTCCGCCTGCATGGCATCCCCGAGGCGATGAGCGCCGCGGTGTGCCAGTTCGACGACCTGGCCGGCGCGGTGGAGAGCGTCGTCGCCATCCTGCAGGCCGGCATCCCGGTTGCCCGGATCGAGCTGCTGGACGACGTGCAGATGGGCGCCTCCATCGCCTACTCGAAGCTTGCGGGCTACCTGCCCCGCCCGACCCTGCTGCTGGAGTTCCACGGCACGCCGGCCGGCGTTGCCGAGCAGGCGTCCGCCGCCGAGGAGATCACCGCAGGTTATGGCGCGCACGGCTTCCAGTGGGCGACGGATGCCGCCGAGCGCAACCGGCTGTGGAAGGCGCGGCATGACGGCTACTGGGCGGCGCTGGCCCTGCGTCCCGGCTGGAAGGGGATCGCGACGGACGCCATCGTGCCGATCAGCCGGCTTACTGACCTGATCGTGGGCGCGAAGGAGGACATCGCGGCGTCCGGCCTTGTCGCCCCCATCGTCGGCCATGTCGGCGACGGCAACTTCCACACCGTGATCCTGGTGCCGCCGGAAGCTGGCGGCTTGGACCGGGCGTGGGAGCTGGACAAGAAGATTGTCGCCCGCGCGCTGTCGCTGGGCGGGTCGTGCAGCGGGGAGCACGGCGTCGGCATCGGCAAGCGCGAGTTCCTGGATGCCGAGCATGGGGCGGAGACGCTGGCGGTGATGCGCCAGATCAAGACGGCGTTGGACCCGCGCGGGATCATGAACCCGGGGAAGATGTTCCTGAACTAGGGCGCACCTGCCGGGCGAGAGCTTTGGCGGCTGCCGCCTTGCGGGGCGGGCGGGTGCTTGATTTCTTCGCCGAAAGTGGGCGTTGCGGTTTGGTGGAAAGCGCGGGCGCTTTTCCGCCCTACGATGTTTTACAGATGTTTGCCGGCAGGAGTTTCCGCCGGGGACGCAAGCTTTGTGTCCTCGGCGGAAAGATTTTTATGTCGCAGCAGAACTGGTCAGCCCACAGAGAGGTCGAAGCTGCGGCTTGCGCCAACCCTGGGTTTGCAAGGACTGGCTGAGAGGCCATGCGGAGATAAGCGCTCCCGCCTGCGAGAGCGGGGCGAAATGACGACTTGAAGCACTTACATCCGGTAAAGCCCTAGGTCTTCTTAACCGGATTCCCGTCCTCGACATATTCCGACGGGGCGCCGGGCTTGTGGTCGGCATCCTTGCTGTGACCGCCTAGGCCGCGGGCTGCGTCGCTGCTTCCGGTCTTCGGATTGGGAGCGGCGGCGGTGCCGGTCGCCTTGGTGTCTGGCGTCTTGTCGGTCATGGCTGTTCCTCCTTGGACCGGCAAGCAACGTGTTTGCAGAGGGAACGGTTGCAGGGCCGCCTGCCTCAGAGAGGCCGGTCGGCTGGAACAGCCAAGGTTCCGGCATGGTTCCTGGCGCCTGGCACCTGGCGCTGGTGACGCCTGGCTGCGTCTGCTTGCTGTTTGGGCTGCCTGAAACGGTTGCGGCCGGGGCCTCCAGGCGCAGTTCCGACGGAGCGGGGCTGCGGCGCCTTGCTGTTGCCCTGGCGGCGCCGGGTTGCCCTGGCGGCGCCGGGCGACTACATCCGCGCAATGATCCGTCGCGTCCTGCTGCTGTCCATCGCGGCCCTGTTCCTGGCAGCCGCGGCGCCGTTCTCCGCAGTCCGGGCGCAGGTTCGATCGTTCGTGCCGAGCCCACAGGACCGGGCCGACCTGCAGCGGGTTGAGGCTGCGCTGAACGGCATCCACGCATTGCACTCGCGGTTCCGGCAGACCGCCCCCAACGGCGCGACCAGCGAGGGCCAGGCCTGGCTGGAGCGGCCGGGCCGGATGCGGTTCCAGTATGATCCGCCCAGCCCCTTCCTGCTGGTGGGCGGGCACGGGCTGCTGGTGTTCAACGACAGGCAGCTCAACCAGACCAGCAACATCCCGCTGGGTTCCACGCCGTTGGGACTGCTGCTGCAGGACAACCTGCGCCTGTCTGGGGATGTTACCGTGACCGGGCTGACCCGCCTGCCGAATCAGTTGCAGGTGACTTTGGTCCGCACGAAATCGCCGGGCGACGGCTCGCTGACCCTGATCTTCGCCGAGCCGCAACTGGCGTTGCAGCAGTGGGTCGTCGTTGATGCCCAGCGGCTGGAAACGCGGGTGCGGCTGTATAACATCGAGCTGGGCGGGATCTTCGACCAGAAGCTGTTCCAGTTCATTGATCCCCGGTTTTTTCAGAACAACATGGGCGGCAACGGCTGATTTGCCTTTCTCCTGCCACGTCCGCCGCGCAGTATGACGAAATGAAGCCGCTGATCGGGATTTCCTGCTGCACCAAGGCATTCGGCCTGTATGGCATGGTGAACCATGCTGCCTCCGATACCTATGTCCGCGCGGTGGACGGGGTGGTGGAGGGCGTGCCGGTGCTGGTGCCCGCCAACGGCGATGCCGCCGACATCGGTACCCTGCTGAACCGTTTGGACGGCATCATCCTGACCGGCAGCCGGTCCAACGTGCAGCCCGGCCTGTATGGCGGTCCGCCGCACCCGGCCGACGTGCCGGAGGACGCGCACCGGGACGCGGTGACGATGCGGCTGATCCGCGCCGCCGTCGCCAGGGGCGTGCCGGTGCTGGCGATCTGCCGCGGCTTGCAGGAGTTGAACGTGGCGTTGGGCGGCAGCTTGCACCAGCGGCTGCAGGACCTGCCGGGGCGGATGGACCACTCGACGCCGCTGCATCCGAACGCGCGGGTGCGGACGGGCAAGGCGCACGCGGTGTCGGTCGTGCCGGGCAGTTGGCTGCATCGGGTGGCAGGCGCCGGGTCCATTGCGGTGAACTCGCTGCACAACCAGGGCGTCAACGTGCTGGCGCCGGGGCTTGCGGTGGAGGGGACGGCGGCGGACGGCACCATAGAGGCGGTGCGCCTGCCCGGGGCGCGGGGGCTGACGGTGGGGGTGCAGTGGCATCCGGAGTATGATTTCGGCAGCGATGCGGTGTCGCGCGGCATCTTCGCGGCATTCGGGCACGCCGTACGGGAGCAGGCGCCCGGGGCGCGGCTGGCGGCGGACTGAGCGGTGCCGGAGGCGCGGCTGGCTGGGGCGGATGACCTGGCCTTTGTCCGGGATGCTACGTTGGCGGCCTATTCGCACTACCTGCCGGTGCTTGGCGCGATGCCGGGGCCGGTCCATGCCGACCATGCCGCGGCCATCGCGCTGGGCCAGGTTTGGCTGGTGCGGGACGGCGGCGCGGACGCCGGGCTGATGGTGCTGGAGGCTGCGGCGGACCACCTGATGATCGAGAGCCTTGCGCTGCTGCCGGGCCATCAGGGGCGGGGGCTGGGCCGCTGGATGCTCGGCTTTGCCGAGGACCGGGCGCGGCAGGCTGGAGCGCCGGAGCTGCGGCTCTATGCCAATGTGCTGATGACGCGGAACATCGGCATCTACCGCCAGGCCGGGTTTGCCGAAACCCATCGCAAGGTCGTGCAACTGCCGCAGGGCGTGACCTTTGTCCGGGTTTACATGGCCAAGCCCCTCATGTGATCTTGCATGGAGTGGGCCTTAGCCGGCCGGGCATGCCGGCACACCGCTAACAGGCTTTGCGGCGCCCAGCGGTTAGGCGTCCGGACCAGGCCACGTCGCGCCATTCATGAATATCCGGTATGACTGCATGCCGTTTTCCGTGGGTAATCCTGTTGGCCGACGCTACGACATAGCTTTGCCAAGACGCAGTTGGGTTTCACCTCGATCCAGCGGTCACCCAGTAGGCAAGGAGTTGCGCCGTGTCTCCCATCAACGATCCAAACCTGTCGCGGCGCGAGGTCCTGGTTGCCGGCGCAGCGACGCTGGCGACCACTGCCGCGGTTCCGGCCGGTGCTACCCGGGCTGCGGCACCGGCTCCTGCCATGTTGGCTTCCGACACGTCGGCGCCCACCATGATGGCGGTATCGCTCGACGTGAACGGTCAACTGCATCAGCTTACGCTCGACACCCGCACCACCCTGCTTGATGCGCTGCGCGAGCACCTGCGGCTCACCGGCAGCAAGAAGGGTTGCGACCATGGGCAATGCGGTGCCTGCACGGTGATGGTGGACGGGCATCGGATCAACTCGTGCCTGACCCTCGCCGTGATGCACCAGGGCGACAAGATCTCGACGATCGAGGGGCTTGGCACTCCTGACAAGCTGCATCCGATGCAGGCGGCCTTCGTGAAGCATGACGGCTACCAGTGCGGCTATTGCACGCCGGGGCAGATCTGCTCGGCGATGGGGGTGCTGGCGGAGATCAAGGCCGGGGTGCCCAGCCATGTCACCGCGGACCTGCTGGCGCCCATGGAGGCCACCAACGACGAGATGCGGGAGCGGATGAGCGGCAACATCTGCCGGTGCGGCGCCTACTCGAACATCCTTGAAGCCATGACCGAAGCCAAGGGAGAGCTGGCATGAGGCCGTTTACCTATGAGCGCGCCTCGACGCCGGCTGCGGCCGCCGCGGCTGCGTCCCGCATCGAGGGGTCCCGCTTCATCGCCGGGGGGACCAACCTGCTCGACCTGATGAAGCTGCAGATCGAGACGCCGGTGCACCTGATCGACGTGAATGGCCTGGCGCTCGACAAGATAGAGCCGACGCCGGAGGGCGGGCTGCGGATCGGTGCGCTGGTGCGCAACACGGCGCTGGCGGCGGATGAGCGGGTGCGGCGCGACTATGGCGTGCTGTCCCGCGCCATCGTGGCGGGCGCGTCCGGGCAGTTGCGCAACAAGGCGACCACCGCCGGCAACCTGCTGCAGCGCACGCGCTGCCCGTACTTCTATGACACCAACCAGCCCTGCAACAAGCGGCAGCCCGGCAGCGGCTGCGCCGCGATCCCCGGCATCAGCCGCCAGCTTGCGGTGATCGGCGGCAGCGAGTCGTGCATTGCGACCTACCCCGGCGACATGGCCGTGGCGATGCGCGTGCTGGACGCCGTGGTCGAGACCGTGAAGCCGGATGGCGGCACGCGGCGGATCGCCATTGCCGACTTCTACCGCCTGCCCGGCGACACGCCGCAGGTGGAGACGGTGCTGGAGCCTGGCGAGCTGATAACCGCCGTCGTGCTGCCGGCCCCGGTGGGCGGCAAGCAGTTCTACCGCAAGGTGCGCGACCGGGCGTCCTATGCCTACGCCTTGGTTTCCATCGCGGCGGTCGTGCAGCCCGACGGCACAGGACATGTGGCCGTGGGCGGCGTGGCCCCCAGGCCGTGGCGCGTCGAGGCAGCCGAAGCCGAGATGCCGCGCGGCGCCAAGGCCGTGGCCGCCCGGCTGATGCAGGGCGCCCAACCCACCGACGACAACGCATTCAAGGTGCCGCTGGTCGGGCGCACGCTCGCCGCCGTCATCGCCGAAGCGAAGGCCTGAACCATGAAGTTCGACACTCCCGCGACCACCAATCCCATTGACCAGATGAAGGTCGTAGGCAAGCCGCTCGACCGGATTGATGGGAAGTTCAAGACCACGGGCACTGCAGCCTACGCCTATGAGCGGCACGACGTCGTGCCGAACCAGGCGTATGGCTTCATCGTAGGCTCGGCCATCGCCAAGGGCCGGATCGACGCGATCCATGTTGACGAGGCGAAGGCGGCGTCCGGCGTGATCGCCGTCCTCACCACGTTGAACGTGCCGAAGCTCGGCCTTGGGAAGATGAACACCGCGTCCCTGTTCGGCGGGCCGGACATCCAGCACTACCATCAGGCCATCGGCATCGTGGTGGCGGAGACGTTCGAGCAGGCCCGCGCCGCAGCGATGCTGATCCGGGTTGACTATGCACGGGCGCCGGGCAAGTTCGACCTCGCCAAGGAGGCCGCGAACGCCAAGCCGGTCGGCGCCGACAGCGGCGAGGGCAGCGGCGCCGGGCCGAGGGACGAGGTGGGCAACTTCGATGCCGCGTTTGCGGCGGCGCCGGTGCGGCTTGATGCGACCTATACGACGCCTGACGAGAGCCATGCGATGATGGAGCCGTTCGCCACCATCGCGTCCTGGCAGGGCGACCATCTGACGGTCTGGACCTCGAACCAGATGATCGCGTGGACCAAGAGGGATCTTGCGAAGACGCTCGACATCCCCGAGGCGAACGTGCGGGTGGATTCGCCTTATGTCGGCGGCGGTTTCGGCGGCAAGCTGTTCCTGCGTGCCGATGCGGCGATGGCGGCCCTGGGCGCCCGCGCGGCGCGGCGCCCGGTGAAGGTGGCGCTGACCCGGCCGATGATGGCCAACAACGCGACCCATCGCCCGGCCACCATACAGCGCGTCCGGATCGGCGCCGCGAGGGACGGCAAGATCACGGCGATCGCGCATGAGAGCACGTCGGGCAACCTGCCCGACGGCAGGCCGGAAACGGCGGTGTCGCAGACCAAGCTGATGTATGCCGGCGCCAACCGGCTGACGGCGATGAAGCTGGCTGAGTTGGACCTGCCGGAAGGCAATGCCATGCGTGCGCCGGGCGAGGCGCCGGGCCTGATGGCGCTTGAGGTGGCAATGGACGAGATGGCGGAGAAGCTTGGGATGGACCCGGTGGAGTTCCGGGTCGTCAACGACACCCAGGTGGACCCGGAGAAGCCGTATCGGCCGTTCTCGCAGCGGCAACTGGTGCAGTGCCTGCGGCAGGGCGCCGAGCGGTTCGGATGGGCCAGGCGCAACGCCAAGCCAGGCTCGGTGACGGACGGGCGTTGGCTGGTGGGCATGGGCGTGGCAGCCGGCTTCCGCAACAACGTGCTGATGAAGTCGGGGGCGCGGGTGCGGCTCGACGGCAAGGGCGTCGTGACGGTCGAGACGGACATGACCGACATCGGTACCGGCAGCTACACCATCATCGCCCAGACTGCGGCGGAGATGATGGGCGTCGGGCTGGACAAGGTCGTCGTCAGGCTGGGTGATTCCGACTTCCCGGTTTCGGCCGGGTCGGGCGGCCAGTTCGGGGCGAACAACTCCACCTCGGGCGTCTATGCCGCTTGCATGAAGCTGCGGGAGGCGGTGGCGCAGAAGAACGGGTTCAACTCCGGGGATGCCGTGTTCGCGGATGGCGAGGTGCGGTCGGGCAACCGGGTCGCCAAGCTGGGCGATGCCGCACGGGATGGCGAGATGGTGGCCGAGGACGCCATCGAGTATGGCGACCTGGCCAAGACGCATCAGCAGTCCACGTTTGCCGGGCACTTCGTCGAGGCGGCGGTGGACCGCTTCACCGGCGAGGTCCGGGTGCGCCGGATGTTGGCGGTGTGCGCGGCGGGACGCATCCTGAACCCCAAGTCGGCGCGCAGCCAGGTGATCGGCGCGATGACGATGGGCGTCGGCGGCGCGCTGATGGAGGAGCTGGCGGTGGACACGCGGCTTGGCTTCTTCGTCAACCACGACCTGGCGGGCTATGAGGTGCCGGTGCATGCCGACATCCCGCACATGGATGTGGAGTTCCTCGACGAGGTGGACCCGATGTCCTCGCCGATGAAGGCCAAGGGCATCGGCGAGCTGGGGCTGTGCGGCGTGGGCGCCGCGGTGGCCAACGCGGTTTACAACGCAACCGGGGTACGGGTGCGCGACTACCCGATCACGTTGGACAAGCTGATCGCCGAGTTGCCCGAGGTTAGCTAGCCCCACCGAGCCGGCGGCGCTCCCAGGGGATGCTGGGGCGCCACCGATGCTGGGGGTGACTTGGGTCCTGGGATGCCTTCGGTAAAAGCCAGGATCACGCCGAGGCCCACGCCAGGTGGTGATGGAGCATGGCGCGGAGTTCTTGCAGGCAGGCGGCCCGCAACGGCGCCGGTTCACCGCCCAGCATCATGACGGAACGCATCAGCGACGGCACCAGCAGGGCAAGCCGCTCGGCCTGGTCCGCCGGCAGGGCTGGGGCAGCAAGCTCGAACAGGGCCGCGACCTGGAGGCGCCGCTGGGTGCGGACTGCCTGGCGCCAGGCGTCGTCACCCGCGAGGTCAATCAGCACGGCATAGACGGGATGCTGCTGCAGGAACGCCGACAGCTCCAGGAACAGGGCGTCGGCGATCGCCGCGGCGGTGGAGCCGCCGACCCGCAGTTGCAGGGTGTCCAGGCGGGCCGACAAGGTTTCGGCCAGGTCGGCCAGCATTGCCTGCGCCAGGGCCGGCTTGGTGGGGAAGAACAGGTAGAGCGAGCCGATCGAGGCGCCGGCGCGGGCGGCGATCTCCGTCATCGTGGCGGCGTCGTATCCGCGCTCCACGAACAGGACGGCGGCGGCGGCCAGCAGCGCGGTCACGCGGTCGCGGCCACGCTGCCGCTGCGGTGCGCGTGACGTGACGGGCGAGCGTGCGGGAGCCTGGCCGCTTGCGATTCGTGAGGACATCCTCGTATATCCGTTATTAGAGCTTATCCTCAGGTATAGCCTGGGATGGCCCGGTCTGCACCAAGGATGCTGCATGTCATACGCACGGCCCGAACGGGATGACGGCTACAAGTGGGTGGCGCTGAGCAACACCACGCTCGGGATGCTGGCGGCGGCGATCAACAGCTCGATCCTGCTGATCAGCCTGCCGGCGGTGTTCCGGGGCATCGGGTTGAAGGCGCTGGACCCCGGCAACGTCAATTACCTGCTCTGGGCCATCATCGGCTACATGATCGCGACGGCGGTGCTGGTGGTGGCGTTTGGCCGGCTGGGGGATCAGTTCGGCCGGGCGCGGATGTATAATTTGGGGTTTGCGATCTTCACCGCGGCCTCGGTGGCGCTGAGCTTGTTGCCGGGTCAGGGGGATTTTGCGGCGGTCTACCTGATCTCGGTGCGGATGATCCAGGGTGTTGGCGGCGCGCTGCTGATGGCGAACTCCACCGCCATCCTGACGGATGCCTTCCCGGCGCATCAGCGTGGGCTGGCCCTGGGCATCAACGTGGTGGCGGCGATCGGCGGGCAGTTCATCGGCTTGCTGATCGGCGGCTTGCTGGCTGATACAAACTGGCGGCTGGTGTTCTGGATCAACGTGCCGTTCGGGCTGCTGGGCACGGTCTGGGCCTATTGGAAGCTGCGCGATTCGCCGAGCCGGGTGACGCATAAGATTGATTGGGCCGGCAACGTCACCTTTGCGCTGGGCCTGGTGCTGATACTGTCGGCGATCACCTATGGCATCCAGCCGTATGGCGACCAGGTGATGGCCTGGACCAGCCCGTTCGTGCTGGGCTTGTTCGCGCTGGGGCTGCTGTCGCTCGTGGCGTTCGTCATGGTGGAGCGGCGGGCGGTGCGGCCGATGCTGGATTTCCAGTTGTTCCGCATTGCGCCGTTCGCCTGCGGCAATATCGCCAACCTGTCTTCTGCGGTGGCCCGGGGCGGGCTGCAGTTCATGCTGATCATCTGGCTGCAGGGTATCTGGCTGCCGCTGCATGGCTACTCGTTCGAGGAGACGCCGCTTTGGTCGGCGATCTTCATGCTGCCGTTGACGGCGGGGTTCCTGCTGGCCGGGCCGATTGCCGGGTATTGCTCCGACAGGATCGGCGGGATGCCGTTTGCGGTCGGCGGAATGGTGCTGGGGGCGGTCAGCTTCGTGCTGCTGATGGTGCTGCCGGCGGATTTCTCCTATGGGGCGTTTGCGGCGCTGCTGTTTGCCAACGGGTTCGGCTCGGGGCTGTTCGTGGCGCCGAACAGCACGCAGATCATGAACTCGGTGCCGCCGCAGGAGCGGGGACAGGCGTCGGGCATACGGGCGACGACGACCAATGCCGGGCAGGTGCTGTCCATCGGGCTGTTCTTCAGCCTGATGCTGGCGGGACTGGCGGCGACGCTGCCGCAGTCCATGGAGGCCGGGTTGCTGGCGGAGCACGTGCCGCCGGCGGTGGCGCACCAGGTGGCGAGCACGCCGCCGGTTGCCAGCCTGTTCGCGGCGTTCCTTGGCTATAATCCGATGGGGGAGCTGATTCCGGCCGACGTGCTGCATGCCTTGGCGCCGGCCAATGCCGCGGCGTTGACGGGCAAGACGTTCTTTCCCGGGTTGATGTCGGCTCCGTTCAAGCATGGGCTGATGTATGCCTTCAGCTTCTCGGCGCTGCTGTATTTGGTGGCGGCGCTTGCCTCCTGGCGCGGCGGGATGCGGACTGTGGTGGTCACGGCGGCTCGGCCGGCCCTCGGCGCGGACTGAGCGGAGCGGTGGCTCCAGACCCATGCGGCAGCCGCGTCCCTCTGATGCCGCCTGGTGCTTCGCTTGGTTGGGGACGGCGATGTTGGCTGCCAGCCGCGGAGCCTGCGGCATGTCCGGGGATCGAGGGCTGCGAGGCGAGCGGGATCGAAAGGTGAAGGATCGGCCGCCTTCGCCGCCCCGTCCAGGAGCGGTCCGGCCGGCGCCCTGACGGAACATGTCGGGCGTCGTGCCGGAAGGACTGAGGTTGACGTGGGAGGTGGAGCATCAGGCTCAGCAATGGCCGGCCCGATGCCGCTGGGACGGGCGGCGCCGGACGCACGGCTGAGCCATTCCGGGTTGGCACGTGCGGACACCTATTTGTGCGCTGCAACATCTGGTCCTTGGCTGGCCGCACCTGGCGGCGTATAGGACCCGGGCCTGGCTGGTTCGCCATCGGAACGCTGATATCCTCGCTGCCGGGCCGCTTGGCGGCGAGGGATGGAGCAGGGGTTAGACACATGAGAAGCGAGATCGTGATCGCCCGCTATTCCGAGAACCTGGACTGGGTGGGCGACATACCCGGCGATTTTGATGTCACCATCTACAACAAGGGCGCGGAGATCACGTCCGCGCCTGCCCTCAAGCGTGCCGACCGCATCGTAGCGCTCGCCAACAGCGGCCGCGAGTCCGACACCATCCTCCGCCACATCCTGGACAAGACCGCGTTCGGGGACGGCTTCACCGTTTTCCTGCAGGGCGACCCGCTCGAGCACAGCCCGGACATCATCGCGCTGCTCGGTGAGTGGCGCCGATGGCATGATGTCCAGCCGCTGGCCTGGCGATGGATCGCCTCGAAGGAGCTGCCGCCGAAGAACGTCCTGTCCCGCGAAACGGGCGCCTTCATCGGCGGCGCGCGCGTGCGGCCCGAGCTGTTCTCCCTGGCGAACTGGGGGCCGCTGCAATTCTTCGATCCCGGCGCGAGGACGATGGGGAGCTGGTATCTGCACCTCCACGGCCTGCCGGAGGGGGTCAACATCGCGAGCCACTTCCTGCGGCGATGCGAATGGGCCGGACTGGTCGAGGAGGCGGAGCGCCATCTCGTCGGCCGATACTCCTATGGCGCCTGTTTCGCCGTGCGGCAGGAGCGGCTGAAGCAGATGCCGCGCCGGAGCCTGGAACTCGCGCTGGAGGCGGCGAACGGCCACAAAGCCTACGGCTACATCCTGGAACGGCTGTGGCTGCACATGATGGGCGAGCCTTTCCTGTTCCCGGCTCCGGATTCTGCGCCGTATCCTGATGAGTTCGAGGCCTTGCCGACCCGCTTCGCCTTGCCGGACCCCAAGAAGCCGCTGCATCTCCGGGTCGTGCCGGCGATCAAGCGGCGGGTCGCGGATTGGGCGGCGAACTAGGTGCGCGGTTGGCGCGGGACGCAATGACCGGCTGCCGAGCCCAGCCCATGGAACAGGGCCTGCGCCCGCCGTCCGGTTGCGGGGCACGATGAAGTTCCCGCTTATCAAGGGCCACCTGCGCGCCACGCTGCGTCGCCAGGTCCTGACGCGGTCCGGCATCCTGGCGCGGACGGCCCTGCATCCCATTCCGTTCAGCAGCCCGGCGCACCAGCCCGTGGTGCACATCGCCCGCGACGCAGGGATCGGGGATGTGCTGATGCTCACCCCTGCCCTGCGCGAACTGAAACGGGTGAACCCGACGGGCCGCATAAACTTCTACACGAAGTTCACCGACCTGGTGCAGGGCCTCCCCTATATTGATGCGGTCCACCCCTATTCCGCCATGCCGGAGGGGGCGCTGTTCATCGAGTACACCCACATCGTGCCTTCCCCGGTCCACATCGCCAGGCTGATCGGCGACAAGCTGGGAGTGCGTGTGACGGACACCCAGCCGGACTGCGTGGTGGATCAGGACATCGCTGCGCGCTACGCCAGCGCCTGGAAGGACCTGCCGCGTCCCTGGGTGGTCGCCACCCGGCGCGCGAGCCGTTTCACGCCGAACAAGGACTGGCCGGACCGGTCCTGGACGGAGCTGATCGGCAACGTCTGCCGGTTCGGGACGGTGATCGAGGTCGGCAACAGGGACGGCGCCGATGAGGGCGCCCTTGGCGACAGCCATCTGGACCTGCGGGACGGCACCACCATCAAGGAGCTTACTGCCGCCATCGCCGCGGCGGACATCTATGTGGGGCCGGTATCCGGTCCGATGCACATAGCCGCGGCGGTCCGCGTCCCATCGGTCGTGGTCATCGGCGGCTTCGAGCACCCGGTCAACACGCACTATGCCGGGAACGTCGAGTTCTACACGCCGCTGCCGTGCTCGCCCTGCTGGCTGCGCGAACCCTGCCCCATCGGCCTGAAGTGCCTGCACGCGATCTCCAGCGGGCAGGTCACCCAGGCGATCCAGGACATGTGGACGAGGATGCAGGAGGGACCGAAGGGTGGATGAAGGGGACAGGCCAGCCGTGATCCAGGCCGGCGCGGCAACGGCGCGAAGCCAATCCGCCAGCGCCAGCCAGCGGCGCCTGCCGACGGGCGGCTTCCTTGCGGGAGATGGAGGCCGGGAGCATTCGCGGGGCGTGTTCCAGGCCAAGAGGCGCATTGCCGGTCCGAGGTGGTTTCGCCATGCGGCGCCGGGCTGGCTGCGCCGAACGGGTCACGCGGGGCCGCCCGCATGACTGCCGTGGCGCCCAAAGTCACCGTGGCCCTGCCGGTTTACAACAGCGCGGCGACGCTCGGCCGCGCCATACGCTCCGTGCTCGACCAGACGCTCCCGGCGTTCGAGCTGCTGGTCATTGACGACGGCTCCACCGATGGCAGCCTTGCCGTGGCCCGGGCCATCGCCGCCGAGGACGAGCGCGTCGTCGTCGTCGCGCTGCCGCAGAACGCCGGCAAGGCCCGGGCGATGAACCACGCCGCCGCCATTGCACGCGGCGACTGGATCGCGGTGCTGGACGCGGACGACCGGTATTTGCCGGGCCGCCTTGCAGCCCTGGTGGAGGCGGGCGAGGCGCACGGCGTGGAGATGGTCGCCGACAACCAGATGCACTCCGACGACGCGACCGGCCAGGTGGTCCGCGTCGCCTTTGCGGCGGCGGGGGCTGGCAGGATGGTAGGGGTGGCCGACTTCATCGCCCACTCGGACCCGGGCGCCACGTTCGACTTCGGCATCCTGAAGCCGATGGTGCGCCTGGATTTCCTGCGGCGCACCGGCCTTGCCTACCATCCCGGCGCCAAGCTGGCCGAGGACTTCTATTTCATGATGGAGCTGTTTGCCGCCGGGGCGCGCGGCTGGCTGGTGCACGAGCCGTTGTACGAGTGGACGCTGCCGTTCAGCCCGACGGCCCGCCGCTGGACCGGCACCGGCAGCGGCGCCTGGCGCTACGACTACCGCAACGCCCTGGAGACCAACCGCCACTTCCAGGACAAGCTGAGGAGCGCGAAGCAGCCGGAGCTGAGTGCGCTGTTGGGCCAGCGGGAGCGGGAATACCAGGTCATGGTGCATTACCTGGACGCCCAGCGTGTGCTCGCCGACACCGGCAGCCGCAGGCGGGCCTTGGCCATCATCGCCGCCCATCCCGGCACGTGGCCGTTGCTTGCCCGCCGGGTTGCCGGCCGTCTGGCACGCGCTGCGGGCCGTAGGCGGGCGGGCGCCGCGGGGCCTGGCTCCCATGGCTGAGGGCGGGCTGCGGACCATCATCATCACCGCGGGCGACAGCAAGGTGATGCCGACGCTGCAGGGCCTGATCCGCTCCCTGGAGGCCTTTCCCCAGCGGCAGGGGGTGGAGATCGGCTGCCTGGACGTGGGGCAGAACGATGCGGACCGTGCCTGGCTCACCGCCCACGGCGTGCTGCTGGCGGAGCCGATGACCCACCTGGGCGTGCCGGACAGCCGGCTCAAGCCCTATGAGCGCGCATTCCTCGCCCGGCCCTTCCTGCGCGAATACTTTCCCGGGCGCGACATCTACATCTGGATCGACTCCGATGTCTGGCTGCAGGGCTGGTGGGTGATCGAAGCCTACCAGAAGGGGGCGGTGGAAACCGGCCTGGCGATCGCGCATGAGCGGGAGCGCGGCTACGTATTCCAGGCTTGGCTGGCGGCCTGGTTCGCCAAGCACTTCGTGCTGAGCTACGGGCCGCTGGACGGGGCGTGGCTGCTGTCCCGCCCGCACCTGAACGCGGGGCTGTTCGCGATGCACCGGGACAGCCCGCATTGGGACTTGTGGGCGCAATACTACCAGGCCGCCTGGGAACGGACCGGGAAGTTCCTTCCGTACGACCAATTCTCGATCAACCGGCTGGTACACGGAGGCGTGCTGAAGCGGCCTGCGGTGGAAACCACCATACTGCCGCCGCGATGCAACTGGATCTGCGACCGGGGCGTGCCGATGTGGAACGACGCCGAGGGCACGCTGTGCGAGCCCTACGCCCCATACCGAACCATCGGCGCCGTCCACCTTGCGGGGCCCGGCAAGACCACCGTCTATGATATCCGCCGCACCGGGGGCGGCAGTTTCAAGGCAAGGCTGCTACATGGGGTCAAGCCCCTGGACTAGCTGGCGCTGCCGCATATCTTCTATTGTGCACATGCACAATGATGCCGCCTATTTGAAACGTTTGGAGGATCGCTGCGATGATCGGATTGTCTGACTACCGCCATGTCGTCGTCGGCAGCGGCTTCTTCGGCGCCGTGCTGGCGGAGCGCATCGCCAACGTGCTGAACGAGCCGGTGGTGGTGCTGGAGAAGCGCGAGCACCTGGGCGGCAACTCCTATTCCGAGACGGATCCGCAGACCGGGATCGAGTATCACCGCTACGGCTCGCACCTGTTCCATACGTCGAGCGAGGAGGTATGGTCCTACATCAACAAGTTCACGAAGTTCACCAACTACCGGCACCGCGTGTTCACGCGCTACAACGACCGCACGTTCACGATGCCGATCAACCTGATGACGCTGAACAGCTTTTTTGGCGTGGACCTGAAGCCGCAGGAGGCCGGGGCGTTCATCAAGGCCAAGGCCGCCGCCGAGCCCTATCCGAACCCGGCGAACTTCGAGGAGAAGGCGATCTCCCTGATCGGGCGGGAGCTGTATGAGGCGTTCATCCAGGGCTATACCGCCAAGCAGTGGGAAACCGACCCCAAGCTGCTGCCGGCGGAGGTGATCAGCCGGCTTCCGGTGCGGTTCAACTTCAACGATTTCTACTTCAACGACATCTACGAGGGGCTGCCGGTTGACGGCTACCATGCGATCTTCGACCGCATGTTCGCCAACGACAAGATCAAGACGGTGACGAACTGCGACTTCTTCGAGGTGCGGGACCAGCTGCGGCCGGATGCGATCGTCATCTATACCGGGGCCGTGGACCGCTACTTCGACTACTGCTACGGCCCCTTGGCATGGCGCACGCTGGACTTCGAGATCGAGCGGCATGACGTGGACGACTACCAGGGCGCCTCCGTGGTGAACTACCCCGGATTGGATACCCCGTTCACCCGCATCCACGAGTTCAAGCACCTGCATCCCGAGCGGACCAACCTGAAGGGACGGACGCTGGTGATGAAGGAGTTCTCGCGGTTCGCCACCCAGCAGGACGAGCCGTACTATCCGGTCAACACGCCGAACGACAAGGCGACGTATGACCGGTATGCGGCGCTGGCTGCACAGGAGCGGAACGTGGTGTTCGGCGGGCGTCTCGGCACGTATCGCTACCTCGACATGCACCAGGCGATCGGCGCGGCATTGAAGGCGTTCGACCGTGAGCTGACGCCCTTGCTGACGGCGGCGTAGGGCGACGCGTCCTGGCGGCGTCCGGTCATGTCGGCAGGTTGAAGCGGCGGCGGAACGTCAATTGGGCGCTGGGTACGGCCTGGCGCATCCACTGGCCCAGGCCGATTGCGCCGCCTTCGCAGCGGATGCGCCAATTCTCGACCATGCTCTGCATCACCGCCTCCGGGTAGCAGTCGTCGAAGAAGCGCAGCGTGCCGTCGGCCCGGAACTGCGTTTCCAGGAACGACCCGGCTGGCGGGCAGAACCGCTTCCAGACGCCGATCTTCACGACCCGGTCGTTCCAGAGATGCGTCATGTAGGCGGACTTGCACAGCTCCACGCACTCCTCGCGATACTCCGGCAGGAAGAGCTTCCATGAATCGTTGTAGTGCACTGGGAAGAAGTACTTGGGGTCGTATGCCTTCTGCATGATGGTCTGCCGGTCCAGCACGGCGGTCAGCAGGCGAGGGCCGGTGGCGCCCCATACCAGCTCCTGGTCGCGCAGGGCCTCGGTGCGGGCGATCAGGGCGCCGAGGTTGGGATGGTGGCGGTCCAGCCGCATGACGGCGCCGCACACCATGTTGGCGTCCTCCTTGGCGATCAACTCGGTGTAGGACGACAGGTCGAGCGGGCGCAGCAGCAGCATGTCGGTGTCAACCCAGATGTGGTCGGTCCGCTTGAACAGCTCATAGCGGAACAGGTCGGAGAAGTGGCTGAGGTTGGGGCGGCCCTTGATGAGGAAGCGGCGGACATTCGGCTCGTCGGTGATCTCGCGGGCGTCGCGCAGTTGGACGCCGTCCGGCAGGTTGTCCATCGTGTCGTAGCTGTAAACCGTATAATCGTAGCCGTGCGCCAGGAACGAGGTGATGCAGGCGGCCTCGAATGGCGAAACCGTGCGCCCGGCCCAGAAGGTTGCGAATGTGGGGGTGGTCACGGTCATGGTTCGGCTCTCGGCTCACAGGTCGTTCGGTCAGGGGTGGGACATAGCAGGTCACGCCACCCGGGGCAGCGTTAAATGGTCCGGCGGCCGGGCGCCATCGCCCGCGGCAGTCCGGCCCGGACCATGGCCGCGATGCGCCCTGCCGTCCCGCAGCCTCGCCCACTTGTCATTTCGCACTGCACAATACTTCTGTTACTAATTGGCAAGAACGGTGCGCGACGTTGCGGGGTGCGATGATGGCTGGACGAGCAGAGGGCGCTGCGGCGCCACACTATGCCGTGATCTTCAGGACGCACTTCTGGGATGATTTTGCCCAGCGCCAGTTTGACCGTCTGCTGGCCCGCGTCGGCACAGGCGATGTCTTCGTATTGGTGGACGAGACCAACGGACGCGTCGAGGGCATCAACCATGACCGGGTCGTGCGGCTGACGGAGCAGGACGTGCTCGACATGGGCTTGCCGCGGGCGGGCACGGGCAACCTGCTGTGGTTCAACGGGGACTACCCGCTTTACTACTTCTTGTCGCAGCATGGGTCCTACGATTATTACTTGCAGCTTGAATACGACGTCTGGCTGAACACCGACGTTGACGACATGGTGAGCCGTGCGGCTGCCGAGGAGGCGGACTTCGTCGGGCTGACCAAGGGTGAGCCTGTGCATGAGTGGGCCTGGCTGTTCACCTGCAACGGCACTTATGATGCAGCGGAGGTCCAGTACAAGCTGATTTGCCTGTCGCTGTTCTCGCGCCGGGCGCTGCAGGCTTTGGCGGCCCGCAGGCTGCAGATGGGTGGGGAGCTTCGGGATTCGGTCATCAGGAACTGGCCGTTCTGCGAAGGGTTCGTTGCCACCGAGATGGGACGCGGCGGCTTCAAGAGCGTCGAGCTTTCGCATTATGTCGGCACCGAGTCCTACGACACCTGGCCGCCGTATGTGGAGCGCGACCTTCCGGTGCTGGCGGACAGCCCGGTGGTGCATCCTGTCCTCGATCAGGAACGCTACATCAGCAGCTTGTTGAAATACAAGGTTGGGCTGGTTGGCTATATGAACGTCAACAGCCTGTTCCACCGCAAGTTGCGGCGTCTGCCTGCGGATGCGTATGTCTCGGCATTGGTGCGGTCTTTTAGCCAGAAGGCGATCAGGACCATGCGCTCGCGCCATTTGCTGCCGGGCTAGGCTGGTTTACGCCGCGGTCCCATGTCGAGCTGGTCCGGGATTGCGTTGGACAGCGAGGCCCGCGGGTGTGGGATGGGGTTGCTGCAGTTGGGGACCTGAGTCCGATCTGCCTTGGCGTGTCAGAGAGTTCCCGGCTTAAACAGGGGACCGGGTTTGGGAGCAGGGCGTCGTTGGCGCGCTGTCAACTGCGTTTTTGAATTCTGGGACTGGACAGGGCATTGTAACTCATTGCCGTCACGGAGTCCTTCAGCAGTGATCCGTATGAGAACCCCCAGGTGTTGTTCGACCCATAGGCGCCGCCGCGGACGAGCCGCTGCAATGCGTTGAGCCGTATCCCGATGTTGCCATTGGAATATATTTTTGCCCGTTCCTCGAACATTGCCGCGTACCGGCCATACAGCGCCGCCGAGGCGTGTGCCCGTTCGAGCCACATGCCATCTAGCCTGGCGCTGGCCTTCTCCAGGATTTGCTGCCGGCTGCGCGACACCTTCGCGAGGCGATGATACTCGTCGGCGCCGATTGCCACCTTGGATTGCAGGCGTTTCCATCTGCCTTCACGGCTCCACTGGAAGCCGACCGTGTTTTGGCCGTGCTGGCGGTAGTCAACCAGATCCACGTCCATGTAGGCGATGTGCCCGAAAACCGACGCGAGGAAATAAACCCACATGTCGTGCGCCATTGGATTATGCGGCTCGATGGTGTCCACGGAGTCTGGCCATAGATCGGCAAACTGGGTCAGGGACTTGCGGAATGTCAGCAGGAAACCAAGACCCCACGTGTAGGGATGGATCGAGGCGGGGGGGTTCAACGGTTGGGTTTTGGCGATGTCCGCACGTCCGGTAACCGCTCCGGCTTTGTCGGTCAGCCGGGCATTGTGGTAGCACAGGAGCACGTCCGGGTTGTCGAATGCCTTTGAAATCTCCTGCAGCTTTTCCGGGTGCCACACGTCGTCCTGGTCGCAGAACGCAATGAGGCCGCACCCGCAGATCGTCGAATTCTTGATGAAGTTGCCGCGGTAGCCCAGCCGGACCTCGTTCCTGACGACGCGCACGGGAAACGGGGCGCGGCGGGCGAAATCCTCGACCAGTGCGATGGTGGCGTCGGTTGATCCGTCATCGGTGACCACCAGCTCGCCGGGTGCCAGGACTTGATTGGCCAGGCTTTCCAACTGCTGCTCCAGGTAGGCGGCGCCGTTGTAGGTGGCCATGGCGATCGAGATTTCGTTCACAGACCAGCTCGCTTCGCCTGACATGACACGTCTGGGGCCAATATGGCCGATGCGGGGGTCTAGGTCCACATGCGGCGGGGCGGGGTGTTTATCGCTGACCTGGGTTTGAGGGAGGGTTGACGAGGCTGGACCGGCCATTGGGGCCATGCCTCGGCGCCAAGCGGTCGTGTGTTGGAACATGGATGGTCGTGGTGCCTGGGCACGGCCTTGGCACCACCATTTGCCGCGTCAACCCTGGGAAGATCGGCATGGATGCGTATGACCGCCATGCATCATGCCTACTGACCAGCCTAGCTCGGCGGTACCAGGGCCTGCGCGGCTTGAGCAGACAGGAGCCCTGGTGCGGGATAGCATGCGCCGAATCGAAGGAAGACCCGTTGCACGTTCCTGTCGCCAAACTCTTGTCGTAAACCTTTCCACCAAGGTCGGTGACTGATGGAGGCGGCGACATCCCGACGGAACGTGTCGCTTGTCGTTGTGCAACGTCACCGAGCCGGATCACGGCATCTCGCCGCCAGCGTGGCTTTACCAGCGGTGGCGTGTCCCCGATGTTGGCTTTCATCGGCATTGCGGTTGCCAGCCATTGGGGACGGGAGGTCCCATTCGATGCCTGATGTAGCGTTCTCGGCCCAATATTCTGCCCGTATTCAAAGGCCAGCCAATCAATGAAGATTGTATATGCGCTTCCAACTTACCTGAATTGGCCCAGCGGCGGCTTTCAGGTCCACTACAAGTACGCCGATCTGCTCTCCCGCAGGGGCCACGATGTCACCGTGGTGTTCCCGAGGCGGGTGGAGGAACGGGTGAGTGGCATCAAATCGCGCCTCAAGGCACCGCTCTGGGCGTTGCGGCTGCGGCTCAAGAACCGACCGTTGGTCCCGTGGTTTCCGCGCGACAGCAGGGTCAAGCTGAGATTGCTCCGCAATTTGGACTCCGGCCTGCTTCCCAGCGCCGACTTGCTAATTGCGACGTCCTGGCACACCGCGGAGGCGCTTGCGGACGTACCGCCCCGCTGCGGCCGAAAGTTTTACGTCGTTTATGACTATGAGCATCTGATGACGGCGGATCCTGCCACGCGCGAGCGCATCGAGCGCACTTACCGGCTGTCGTTCGGCATGGTGGCGACATCCAGCGTCGTTGCAGAAACCATACGGCGCTGCGGTGGCGAGCCTCTCGCTTTAATTCCTTGCGGCCTCGATTTCACTGAGTTCGGAACAGATATTGCCTTGGAGACACGGGATCGGCTTACCCTGGGGTTCCCCACGCGCACGGACACGATAAAGGGGGCCGCCGACGCTGTGGAAGCCGCCACCCTGCTGCGGGCACGTTTCGGCGACAAGCTCCGCGTGACGACATTCGGCAGCCGCCGCGTTGCCATGCCGGACTGGATTGAATGGGTGGATTATCCATCCCAGCGCAGGCTGCGCCAGTTCTACAACGATCAGTCCATCTTCATGTTCCCCTCCCACTTCGAGGGTTGGGGACTGCCCGGCGTCGAGGCCATGGCCTGCGGAGCGGCGCTCGTCACTACCGACAACGGCGGCTCCCGCGACTACGCCCTCGATGGGGAAACGGCCATGGTTGTCCCGCCTCGCGAGCCGAAGCAGCTTGCCGATGCCGTCGGCAAGTTGATCGAGGATGATGCCCTGCGTCTCAGGCTGGCGAAGGCAGGGCAAGCGTTCGTCCAGAGGTTCACATGGGAGGATGCCATAGGGCGCCTGAGTGCCGTGCTCGGCGCTTGATGCAAGCCTTGCCGGCGGAGCCGCGCCTATGCACCCAGCTTGTGCGCCTGGATGGGAGCGTATACCAGGCCGTGCGAGCCAAGACGCTTCAGAGAAGCCGGTCGCTGGTCGTTCGCACCCGCGGCGCAAGCCTCATTATCCTCGTGGGCGCATCATGGAGGCACGGATATTGTCCAGCATGGCACAGGAGACATGCCTCCATACAGCCATGCCTTCGAAGGAAGGCGCCATGCGGACGGCGACGCTGCTTGACCTGGCGCGGCCGTGCGGCGTCCATCCGTATTCCTGATCGTCCGTCCC
>DASWOJ010000179.1:0-7298 GCA_036398775.1 Acetobacteraceae bacterium | reverse complement strand
GCGTTCTGGCGGGTATGCCGGGACCACGGCGTGCGGGTCCTGTTCACCGCCCCCACCGCCTTGCGAGCTATCCGGCAGCAGGACCCGGACGCGGCGCTGATGGCGCAGTACGACCTGTCCCGCCTGGACGCCTTATTCCTGGCCGGCGAGCGCTGCGACCCGCCGACCGCCGTCTGGATCGCCGGCAAGCTCGGCGTTCCCGTGGTGGACCATTGGTGGCAGACCGAGACGGGCTGGCCGATCACCGCAGGGTTCCGCGGCCTGGGCCTGTTCCCGTTCAAGCCCGGCGCGGGCGGGCGGGCCTGCCCTGGCTACGACGTGCAGGCGCTGGACGACGCGGGCGAGCCGCTGCCGCGCGGGACCGTGGGCAACCTGGCGGTCAGCCTGCCGCTGCCGCCGGGCTGCGCGCCGACCCTGTGGCGGAACGCGGCGGGCTACCGGGCCGCCTATCTGGACGATTTCCCTGGCTGGTATCGCACGGGCGACGCCGGGCAGGTGGACGCGGACGGCGACGTATGGGTGATGGGCCGCACGGACGACATCATCAACGTCGCCGGGCACCGCCTGAGCACCGGCGCGATGGAGGAGGTGCTGGCCGCGCACCCCGATGTGGCCGAGTGCGCGGTGGTCGGCGCCGCAGATGCGCTGAAGGGCCAGGTGCCGCTGGGCTTGGTGGTGCTGAAGGCCGGGGCGAACCGCGACGAGGCCGAGGTGGCACGCGAGCTGGTGGCGCTGGTGCGGGACCGCATCGGGCCGGTGGCTGCGTTCAAGGACGCTCGGGTGGTGGCGCGGCTGCCCAAGACGCGGTCGGGCAAGATACTCCGGGCCTCGATCCGCCGGCTGGCGGACGGGGAGGCGGCGGCGCCTCCCCCGACGATAGACGACCCGGCGATCCTCGACGAGATCAAGGCGGTGTTGGGGCGTTAGGCGAGACACGGCATGACGACCTTGCGGCTGCTGGCCGACGACCTGACCGGCGCGCTGGACACCGCGGCGGAGTTCGTGGGCCTCACCGGCCCGGTGCACGCCTACTGGCAAGGGGTCCGGCCCGGCGCCCTGCCGCCCAACGCGGCCCTGGACACCGGCACGCGCGAAGCCGGCGAGGCCGCGGCACGCGCCGCCGTGGCCGCAGCCACCCCCACGCTGGCAGGAGCCGGCATCGCCTACAAGAAGCTGGACAGCCTGCTGCGCGGTCACACCCTGGCGGAGCTGGCCGCGTGCTTCGCAACAGGGGTGTGGCGCCATGCGGTGCTGGCGCCAGCCTTCCCATTCCAGGGGCGCGTCACCCGCGGCGGCCGGCAGTGGGTGGCGGACGGCGCGGGCTGGACACCTGCCGGACCGCCGCTGGTTGACGCCCTGCGCGCCCTCGGCATGACGGTGCAGCGGGGCTGTCCCGGGGCCGCCTTGGTGCCGGGCGTCACCGTGTTCGACGCCGAGACCGATGCCGACCTCGACGCCGTGGCCGTGGCCGTGGCAGCCGCTGGCGCCCCTATGCTGTGGTGCGGCACCGGCGGCCTGGCGCGGGCGCTGGCGGCCGGGCATCCCCGCCCCGCGCTGCCGCCGCTGCCCCGCCCGGCCCTCGGCCTGTTCGGCAGCGACCAGGCGGTGACGGCCGGGCAGCTTGCCGCCTGCGCGGAGCATTGGACCGCCGTGCCGCACGGTGGCGCCGAGCACGCGGCGCACCTGGCCCGGCGCCTCGGACGCGACGGCATAGCCCTCGCCAGCCTGGACCTCCCACCCGGCCTGTCACGCGCCGAGGCGGCACGGCGTATCGGCGCCGAGCTATGCCGCCTGGTCCACACCCTGCCGCCACCCGGCACGCTGATCGCCGCCGGCGGCGAAACCCTGCGCGGCCTGTGCATTGCCCTCGGCGCCGAAAGTCTGCTCGTGCAGGGACGCGCCGTACCCGGCGTGCCGGTGTCCATCCTGCGCGGCGGGCGTTGGGACGGCGTCACCGTCGTTTCCAAGTCCGGCGCCTTCGGCCATCCCACCCTGCTGCGCGACCTGCTGCGCCTCCCCGAGCTTGAAAGGACGGCTCCATGACCCCCCTCCACCTCGCGATCACCATGGGCGACCCCGCCGGCATCGGGCCGGAGATTATCGTCAAGGCCGCCGTCCGCTTGCAGCCTCGCATTGACTCAGGCGCGCTCCGCCTGCTGGTGATCGGCAGCACGGCGGCGCTGGACGCCGCCCGCCGCCAGCTTGCGCCAAGCCTCGGCATCCCCCTGGTGACGGACGCCGACGCGCACTGGCCCGCCCTGGCCGCCATGCAGGCGGGTCCCGAGGGCGAGCCGATCCTGCCGGGCCAATTATCCGCCGATGCCGGCCGCTTCGCCTTTCTCGCGGTGGAGCGCGCCGTACGCCTGGCGCAGGCGGGCCGGGTCGACGGCATCGTCACCGCGCCCCTCAACAAGGAGGCGCTCAACAAGGCTGGCTACCATTACCCCGGCCACACCGAGATGCTCGCGGAGCTGACCGGCGTGAAGGGCTCCTGCATGATGCTGGCGCACGGCAACATGCGGGTCAGCCACGTCACCACCCACATCGCGCTGGAGGACGTGCCGCATCGCGCAACGCCGGAGCGGCTGCGCCGGGTCATCGAGCTGACGCACGGCGCGCTGACCCGGCTCGGCGCCGGCCGCGCCCGCATCGCGGTGGCGGCGCTGAACCCCCATGCCGGCGAGGGCGGGCTGTTCGGCCGCCACGACATTGACGTGGCCGGCCCGGTGATCGCCCAGGCGGCGGCAGAGGGTCTGGACGTAGTCGGGCCGGTGCCGGGGGATACTGTGTTCGTGAAGCTGCGCGCCGGGCAGTATGACGCGGTGGTCGCCAACTACCACGACCAGGGGCACATCCCGGTCAAGCTGCTGGGTTTCGAGATTGACCCGGCGACCGGCAGGTGGAACGAGCTGTCGGGCGTGAACATCACCCTGGGCCTGCCGGTCATACGCACCTCCGTGGACCACGGCACCGCGTTCGACATCGCCGGCAAGGGCATCGCCAACGAGCAGAGCCTCGTGGAAGCCATCGAGTATGCAGAACAACTGGCCCAGCCCACCCGGGCGGCGGAATAATCATTTCCGCAGCCCCGCAGCGCCTTCGCCAGCAACTCATTCCGGTACGGCAGCAGAATTTTTCCGCCCTCGCATCTACTTAGAAAACAACCGGTGTGACTTTTCTGCATCGCCTAGCTGAACTTTGTTCTGATCTAACTTTAACTTAGCCGCCGAAATGACAGGTTTACTGCCATGAAGGATTATTATCCTTGGTACACTGGATGTTTCATCCCTAAATTGAGATTATGTTGAACAATATGCAGTTGACCGGTGTTGTCTGCACTTAACTCTCAAGCTGTTAGCGCCCTGAAAACACGGTGCCGCGTTTTGCTTGTAGCTCTTCCCGTGCAAGTTATTAGCGTGCACTAACCAACACCGGAGATCGGGATGTCGTGCTTGCTGCTGGCTGAGGACGAGGCCGACATCCGGACAGTAATGGCAGAGGTGCTGGCGGATGCCGGCTATACAGTGGTCGAGGCCAAGTCCGGGGACGCCGCCGCGTTGCTGCTGGATGGACTTTCCAGCTTCGACATGCTCGTCACCGACATCAACATGCCAGGGTTCCTGGACGGCATCGGCTTGGCGGCGCGGTTCCGCAAGCGTCATGCGATCCGTCCCATCCTTTTTGTCACCGGACGTCCCGATGCGTTGCGCCAGGTTGCGATGCGGCCCAGCCGTGAACGTGCCCTGGTCAAGCCGTATGGGCTGCTGTCGCTGGTCTCTACCGTGCAAACGATGCTCGCGGCTGCCACGCTGGAAGCCGAGAACGCCGGCGCTGGTCCTGCCCCCTCGCTTCCTGATTTCCAAGTGGCCCGGTCCGCGGCGTAAGTTGGACGGGATGTTGGGTGGGGTTGCGGCAGGTCTCCTGCTTGCCCTGCTGTCAGGATGGATGATGCGGGGGATATGGGCCGCGCGCTGGATACGCAGCAGCCTCAGCCTGATCGAGCGTAAATTCCGCGTGCAAGCCTCCAAGATAGACACGATCCTGCAAGGCATGCCTGGCGGGGTGCTGGTCGTTGATGGAGATCTCAGGCTGGCAGAATGGAACGATCACTACCCTAAGCTTGCAAGCGTGCCAGACGAAACGCTGCGGGTCGGCGTGGACTTGTCTGACCTGCTGCGCGCCCAGGCTGCCGCCGGGGAGTTCGGGCCGGTTGACGTTGATGCCGAGGTGGAACGCCGCATGACCATGCTGCGGTCAGGCGGCAGCACGGGCGTGATCGAGCGGGTGCGCCCGAACGGCAAAGTGCTCGAAGTGCGGTGCAGCCCCTTGCCGGAGGGTGGGTTTGTGACGCTCTACACCGACGTGTCGGCTCGGCGCCAGGCCGAGACCCAGTTGCGCCAAGCGCAGAAGATGGAGGCGGTCGGCCACCTGACCGGAGGGGTGGCGCACGACTTCAACAACCTGCTGATGGTGATCCTTGGCAACCTCGAGCTTGCGGTCCAGGCGCTGGGAAGCCAGGACATGATCCGCGCGCAACGCAAGATGGAGATAGCGCAGGGCGGCGCGCAGCGGGGGGCGGCGCTGACCCAGGGCCTGCTGGCGTTCTCAAGGCGCCAGAACCTCGATCCCCAGCCGGTTGACGCCAACAAGATCGCGGCCTCGATGTCGGAGCTGCTCCGGCACTCCATCGGCAGCGGCATCGAGCTGGAGACCTTCCTGGCCGCGGACCTGTGGGAGGCGGTGGTTGACCCGAACCAGTTGGAGAACGCCCTGCTCAACCTGGCGATCAACGCGCGGGACGCGATGCCTGCGGGCGGCAAGATCACGATGGAGACGGCCAACACGGTCCTGGACGCCGCCTATGCCGCCAGGCACGACGAGGTGACGGCCGGCCAGTATGTGATGGTGGCCCTGAGCGACGGCGGCATCGGCATGACGCCCGACGAGGCGGCGCGGGCATTTGAGCCGTTCTTCACCACCAAGGGCATCGGACGCGGCTCAGGGCTGGGTCTGTCGCAGGTTTATGGGTTCATCAAGCAGTCGAGCGGGCACGTCAAAATCTACAGCGAGCTGGGCGCCGGCACGACGGTCAGGCTGTATCTGCCGCGTCTGGTCCGCGACGACGAGGCGGCAGCCGAGGCAGCGCCGGCGACGGCGGGCTTGCCTCGTGCGCGCAGCGGAGAATGCGTCCTGGTGGTCGAGGACGACCTGGACGTGCTGGAGTTCTCGACGGACGCCCTGGAGACGCTCGGATACTGCGTCGTCAGCGCGACGAATGCCGAGCGGGCCCTGACCCTCCTCGGCAAACGCAGCGACATCGCGCTGCTGTTCACCGACGTCGAGCTGCCAGGCGCAAACGGGCCAGAACTGGTCAGGGAAGCCCTGGCGCAACGGCCAGGACTGCCCGTGATCTATACAACGGGATACACGGCGAACGCTGTCGTGCACCGTGGCATCCTTACCCGGGAGGTCACGTCCCTGACCAAGCCGTTCACTGTCGGCGACCTGGCGAAGACGGTGCGGGAAACGATTGACGGGGCAGTCCTCGAGGACTCGCTGCGCAGGGGGGCCGCATGATGTTGCAACGCCAGCGGGACCACCGTTCTAAATGGTGTGCAGTGCAGTTTGACGCGGGCGCGCTCCGCCCGCTGGCGACTGGCAGCATGGCGCCGCCGGACGCCGCCCGCGGCCAACGCGCTTGGCGCAGGCGGGCCGGGCAGCATGGCGGGATGATCGCGGGCTTCCACGATCAGGGGCATAGCCTGGTCAAGCTGCCGGGCTGCGAACTTGACCCGGCGACCGGCAGGTGGCGCGGCCTGTCAGGCGTGAGCTCCGCCTTGGGCTTGCCGGTCATACGAATCCCACGTGGACCACGTCGCCGCGTTCGACATTGCCGCCAAGCGAAGCGCCAACGCGCAGAGCCTCGTGGAAGCCATCGAATATGCTGAGCAACCGGCCCATCCCACCCGTGCGGCGGCCTGACTGTTCCAAGAACCCGCACCGCCTCCGCAATCAGCCTATTGCCATCCCGGCACGCTGCCTTGGCCGGCCCGTTTGCCCATAAAACTGTTGCTGTGGCTTTTCAGCACCGGTCGGCGGGATGCAACCTTGATTGCACTGCGGCTTGGCAGCAGCACGCAAGTTTCTGGCGTGAAACGTTAAATCTTTGATACAGCTAACCCTTAACATTTTATGATTTGAGATCGTATTGATCTGTGTATATTTCGCCTGTGCTGTTTGGTGACAACGTATGGGCGTTCGACTTCCAAGCAGGCCGGCAGAAGCGATCGCGCGCCCCTTGACTGTAGCTGGTTGCGTGCAAGTAATCGCCTCGCAATACCTGGGCCGGAGGTTGACATGGCGTGCTTACTGCTAGTCGAGGACGAGGCCGACATTCGGACGGTGCTGGCAGAAGTGCTGGAGGAGGCTGGCCACGAGGTGGTCGAGGCTGAAAGCGGCGGCCCCGCAGCACTGCTGCTGGATAGGGCCGCCGGCTTCGACATGCTCGTCACCGACATCAACATGCCCGGCTTGCTGGACGGCATCGGCTTGGCGGCGCGGTTCCGCAAGCGTCATGCTGTCCGTCCCATATTCTACGTGACCGGACGTCCCGATGCGTTGCGCCAGGTTGCGATGCAGCCCAACCGCGAAGCCGTGCTGCTCAAGCCATATGGGCTGCTGTCGCTAGTCGCCATCGTGCGGACCACGCTCGCTGCTGCGGCTCTGTACGCCGAACGGCGGGCCTACCCTGATCAGGTCCTTTCGTTGCATGGGTCTCGCATGGTCCTGACAGCAGCTTGAGACGCACGGGCGGTCGGGATGGAGATCGTGGCAGCCCTCCATTTCGCACTGGTGGCGCTGCTGGCAGGGTGGCTGTTGCGGGAACAACAGGCTAGACGCCGGCGGGACGCCGACTTCAACCTGATTGCGGAACGCGACCGCGTCCAGGCAGCCAAGATGGCTGCGATCCTGCAAGGCATGCCTGACGGGATCCTGGTCGTTGATGGAGATCTCAGGCTGGTCGAGTGGAACGACCGCTTCCCTGAGCTTGCAGGCGTGCCAAGCGGGATGCTGCGGGTCGGCCTGGACTTGTCTGACCTGCTGCGCGCCCAGGCTGCCGCTGGGGAGTTCGGGCCGGTTGACGTTGATGCCGAGGTGGAACGCCGCATGACCCTGCTGCGGTCAGGCGGCAGCACGGGCGTGATCGAGCGGGTGCGCCCGAACGGCAAAGTGCTCGAAGTGCGGTGCAGCCCCTTGCCGGAGGGTGGGTTTGTGACGCTCTACACCGACGTGTCGGC
>DASWOJ010000178.1:0-2805 GCA_036398775.1 Acetobacteraceae bacterium | reverse complement strand
GGCTGCGCGCGCTCAGGTTATGGCGCTTCTTGCCGGGGCCGGCGAGCACCTTGCCGGTCGCGGTGATCTTGAACCGCTTCTTGACCGACGACTTGGTCTTCATCTTGGGCATTTGATACTCCTCAGTCTGGCCTGCTGGCGTACGGAAAGCGGCGCCGTCACAGGGTCGCGGCCGGGCATGCCCATTCCAGGCCCGGCGCGCGAACAAGGGCGGCGGTATAGCGGGCGCTTACCTCATTCGCAAGCGCGCTGTATAAGCCCCGCCATGCGTACTCCCTTCCGCAAGATGCACGGGGCGGGCAACGACTTCGTCGTGGTCGATGAGCGGGCCGGCAGCCTCGGCCTCTCGCCCACCATCGTTGCCGCCCTGGCCGACCGCCGCACCGGTATCGGCTGCGACCAGTTCATCGTCATCGGCCCCGCCCCCAAGGCCGATGGATCGGGCGCGGATGCGTTCATGCGCATCTACAACCCCGACGGCAGCGAGGCCGGCGCCTGTGGCAATGCCACGCGCTGCGTCGTGGACCTGCTGGCCCGCGAGACCGGGCAGCGCCGCCAGACCATCCGCACCATCTCCGGCGACCTGCCGTCCGAAGCGCTCGCGGATGGGCGGGTCACGGTCGATATGGGCCCCGCCCGCCTCGGCTGGCAGGAGATTCCGCTGGCCCGCGCCATGGACACGCTGCACCTCGACCTGCCGGGCGACCCGGCGGCGGCCTCGATGGGCAACCCGCATGTCACCTATTTCAACCACCCCGTGGACGACGCCGCCACGCTCGGCCCGCGCATCGAGCACGACCCGCTCTTCCCCGACCGCGTCAATGTCGGGCTGGTGCAGGTGCTGAGCCCGGCCCGCCTGCGCCTGCGCGTGTGGGAGCGGGGGGCCGGGCTGACCCTGGCCTGCGGCTCCGGCGCCTGTGCCGCGCTGGTGAACGCACATCGCCGGGGCCTGGCCGAACGCCGGGCCGTGGTGATCGTGGATGGCGGGGAACTGGAGATCGCCTGGCGCGACGATGGTCATGTGTTGATGACGGGACCCGTCGCAACCGCCTATGAGGGCGAGGTGGACCTCGCCGCCTATTCCGCCTGATTCGGGCTGCACGATGGAACTGAGACATATGCATTTTTCCCTTCGCCTTGCCGTACCGCTGCTGCTTTTCGTCCTGCCCGCCGCGGCCCAAACTCCTACGAGCCCGGCGCCCGCCGCGCCGGCGACGGTGACGCCCTCGACCACCGTCGCACCGCCGCGGCCACTCTCCCTGAAGGACTTCGTGGCGCTGCCCGCCACCCAGGGTGCCGTCATTGCCGCAGCGAAGGAGCAGTTCCAGCATCTGCCCGGCGCCTGCCCCGGCGTGGTGCTGAAGCCCACCGGGCAGCTCACGATGTACCAGCGCCTCTCCATCGGCGTGGACGGCAAGCCCATCGCCGGCGTCTGGTCCGAGCGCGTGATGGCCACGGGCTGTCAGCCGGAGCGCACGCTGAACGTGCTGACCCTCAACCACCCCGACGGCACGCCGGAACATGTGGCCCTGATGCCCGGCGAGACCCATGCCGACCCGTTGACGCAGAAATCCGCCCTGCAATACGCCCAGGCCATCGTCGCGCATTCGCCCATCGTGGCGAACTGCCGCGAGATCGCGTTCACCGACACGCATTTCGACGGCTACGACGGCCTGCCAAGCCCCGAGGTCACGGATGGCCGCAACAACCGCCCCTGGCGCGAGACCTGGACCGTGGCGGCCTGCGGCACGAACTACACCATCGGGCTGCTGTTCACCCCGAACGCCCAAGGCACGCGGCTGTCCGGCAGCAACCCCGTCAAGCGGTCCTGATGGGCGCTGAGGTCGTCACCTTCGGCTGCCGGCTGAACACCTACGAGAGCGAGGTGATCCGCCGCCACGCCGCCGGGCTGCACGACACCGTGGTCTTCAACACCTGCGCCGTGACAGCGGAGGCGGAGCGCCAGGCCCGCCAGGCCATCCGCCGCACCCACCGCGAGCGGCCGGGCGCGCGCATCGTCGTCACCGGCTGCGCGGTGCAGGTGGACCCGGCGCATTGGGCGGCGCTGCCCGGCGTGGACCGTGTGCTGGGCAACGCCGACAAGCTGCGCGCCGAAGCCTGGGCGCCGGGGGCAGGGGAAGCTGTCTCCGACATCATGGCCGGGCAGCAGGATGCGCCGCATTTGGTGACCGGGCTCGCTGGCCACACCCGCGCCTTCGTACAGGTGCAGCAGGGCTGCGACCACCGCTGCACCTTCTGCATCATCCCATTCGGCCGCGGCCCCAGCCGCAGCGTGCCCGCCGGCGCCGTGGTTCAGCAGGTGCGCGCCCTGGTCGAAGCCGGATGCCGGGAAGTGGTGCTGACCGGGGTCGATATCGTCAGCTACGGCCCCGACCTGCCTGGCGCGCCCACCCTGGGGCAGCTCGTGCGCCGGGTTCTGGCGCTGGTGCCGGAACTGCCGCGGCTGCGGCTCTCGTCGCTGGACCCGAACGGCATCGATGACGAACTATGGCGCCTGCTGGCCGGGGAGCCCCGGCTGATGCCGCATCTGCATCTCTCCGTGCAGGCTGGGTCGGACCTGATCCTGAAGCGCATGAAGCGCCGCCACACCCGGGCGCAGGCCCTGGCCGCGATCGCTCACGCCCGCGCCCTGCGTCCCGGCCTTGCGGTGGGCGCCGACATCATCGCCGGCTTTCCAACCGAGACCGAGGCGCTGTTCGCGGAAACGCTGGCGTTCGTGGACGAGGCTGCGATCCCCTACCTGCACGTCTTTCCCTATAGCGAGCGCACCGGCACACCCGCCGC
>DASWOJ010000177.1:0-7767 GCA_036398775.1 Acetobacteraceae bacterium | reverse complement strand
GATTGGCGCCGCCCGCGTGATCGACAGCGTGGCGACCCCGCTCTGGGGCCAGGCGGCGTTCGAGGCGACGATTGGCGGGGCGCACAAGGTGGTCAACACCATCGGGCTCGGCGCACTGGGCCAGTCGCTCGCGGCCGCCGGCCCCGGCGGGGAGATCGCCATGGTCAGATTTCGCCCCGGTGCCGCCGAACCGCTCGACCCCGCCTTGCTGAACGGCAAGGCGACCGTTATCCGCGGCATCTCGGTCGGTAGCGCCGCCATGTATCGCGACTTGGCCATGGTGGTGGACAGGCACGCCATCCGCCCCGTGATTGGCGCCACGTTCGGCTTCGACTGCGTTCGCGACGCTTACGTTGCGCAAGCGTCGGATCTGTTCGGCAAGGTCGTCATCGAGTTCGCCTGAGCTTACTTTCTGCCGCCGAGCGAGCCCTTATTGGAGACAGCATGCCCCTTTCCTTCCTCGATGCCGTGAAGGACCTGATGGTGACGGCACTCGGTGCCCGGCTCTCGCCGGGCGTGGCCGACTACCTCGACCTGTTCTGCCCCGATGGCGTGATGGAGACACCATACGTATCTCCGGGCAGCCCGAGCCGCTGGCAGGGGCCGGCGATCGCCGCCTACCTCGGCACGCTGTCCGGCGTGATCCGGCTGGCCGATTTCACCCTGGTAGCGGCTTACCCGGAGCAGGATGGCGCGACGACCGTGCTGGAGTATGACGGCACGGTCCACCTGGAGAAGAAGGGCACCCGGTTCCGCCAACGCTACGTCGGCATCGTGACGCTGCGGGACGGCCGCATCGCCCTGTGGCGGGAATACCTTAATCCCCTGGCGTCGCAGGCCGCCGCATGACGGAAGTAGCCATGGCTGACACAATCGAGTCCTTTCACCTCGCCATCCCGCAAGCGGTGCTGGACGATCTGAGGCGCCGCCTGTCTCAAACCCGCTGGCCTGACGCCGAGACAGTTGGGGATTGGAGCCAGGGTGCCCCGCTCGCCCGGGTGCAGGCGCTGTGCGCCTACTGGCAGGACGGCTATGACTGGCGCCGGTGCGAGGCCATGCTCAACGGCTGGGGCCAGCATCGCACGGTGCTGGACGGTCTCGGCATTCACTTCCTTCATATTCGCTCGCCAGAGCCGGACGCCACGCCGCTGCTGATGACCCATGGCTGGCCCGGCTCGGTGATGGAGTTCCACAAGGTGATCGGCCCGCTCACCGACCCGGCCGCGCATGGCGGCGACCGGCGGGACGCGTTCCACCTCGTGTTGCCGTCCCTGCCGGGCTACGGCTTCTCCGACAAGCCCGCCACTGCCGGCTGGACCGTCGAGCGCATTGCGCGGGCCTGGGCCGTGCTGATGGATCGCCTCGGCTATACCGGCTGGGTGGCGCAAGGCGGCGACTGGGGCGCGGTGGTCACGGCGGCGCTGGCCGCGTCCAACCCCCCGGGGTGCCGCGCGGTGCACCTCAACATGCTCACCATCCCGCCGCAGCCCGGCGATGAGGACAGCCCGGCGGCCGACGCCAAGGCGACCTTCGCGGCGATGAAGCGGTTCAGCACGACCGAGTCCGCCTATGCGCGACAGCAGGCGACCCGGCCGCAAACGCTGGGCTACGGCCTCGCCGACTCGCCCGCCGGGCAAGCCGCCTGGATCTACGAAAAGATCCACGCGTGGACCGACAACGCGGGCACGCCGGAGCAGCTGTTCAGCATGGATGAGATGCTGGACAACATCATGCTCTACTGGTTGCCGAACGCAGCGACATCGTCCGCCCGGCTGTATTGGGAGAGCCTGAAGGACGCGACCATGGCGCGCCCGATCCGCTTGCCGATCAGCATCAGCATTTTCCCCCGCGATACCACCCGCGCGCCGCGAGCTTGGGCGGAGCGCTACTTCACCAACATCATCCACTGGAACGAGCTGGACCGTGGCGGACATTTTGCTGCCTGGGAACAGCCGGCGATCTTCGTGGACCAGGTGAGGACCTGCTTCCGCACGGCGCGCTGACGCCAACACGTAGCTAGTGGGCCCTGGGACACCCCGTTTCAACCGAGCATTCCGATCTCTCAATGGGACGGCGGGCGGAGACCAGCATAACGTTGTTCAACGAACTGGACCTCATTAAGAGTTTGGAAGAGCGGCTGCATGATCCCGCCGTTCGCAGCGCATCGGGTGTAGTTGCCGGGCTCCTGGCGGACGACTTCCTTGAGTTCGGAAGGTCCGGCGGGGTGTACGAGAAGAAAGAGGTCGTTCCGCAGCTTGGTTGCGGAACGAGGCAGCGAGCCCTCGAAATTGACCGCCTACGGATACGAGCTACGGACCCTTGCTGCGCGTGTGCTGCTTCTGACCTACCGGACCATTCGGAGGCGAGAAGGTCTACCGGAGCTGCACAGGCTGCGCAGTTCAGTATGGAAACGCATCGCCGGTCGTTGGCAGATGGCATTTCATCAAGAGAAACCCGTAGGTCGTTCAGGTCGATCATGGACGCGATTGTCCCACCCGTGGAACGGCGTGTTCCCCCCGGCGGAAAGGTCCAGCCATCCGCCGGGCCGTTTGTCCCCATGAACCGCAACGAAGGGCCGACGATGAGCCCACAAACCCCCGAATGCGTCGTGCCATACCACGTGCAGACTACGGCCTCGGCGCTCCGCGATGGGTTTCCCTGGTTCGCGCATCATGAATCCGTCTCCGCACTATGGGCGAAGAAGTGGCGCGCGCCCTGCTCGGCTGGCATTTACCCGTTCACTGATGGGGCCGTCGAGGATTTCGATCCGGTGTTCGCAGAACTGATTCGCCTGTCAGGCGATGATCCGGCGTTCCTCCACCGGCCCGATGATTATGCCAAGCCATTCATGCTTATGGCCAAGCATCTCGCGTCCTGTGCCGAGGAGGCGCTCGGGGCGGGGCGACGGGACGAGGCAAAGAACCTCTATCTTTGCGCGGCAGCGGTCTATCGGATTGCGCGCTTCCCCATCAACCGGTCGCGGCTGGGTCAAGAGGCCTGGAACAAGGGAAAGGCAGCCTATGAAGCTGGCGGCCGGCTGATTGACCCACCGAACCTTGAGGTCGCCATCCCGTTCACCGCAGCCGACACCGCGGCCGGCGACCTGCAAGACACAATCGAAGCCTACCTCCGGGTAACCTCCGGTGCCGCTCCTGTGAATGGCTGGCCCGTCCTGCTCTTCATCTGCGGACTTGATACCTACAAGACTGATAACACACGTCGCCTTGACAAGCACCTACGCCGCGGCGTGGCGACCATCAGCTTTGAGATTCCCGGCACCGGGGACTGCCCGGCGGCTCCAAGCGACCCTGCCTCACCCGACCGCCTGATGAGCAGCGTCCTCGATTGGGTGCGGACCAATGCGCCGCAATACGGGTTTGACACTGGCCATATCCTCGCCCGTGGTATCAGCACCGGCGGCTACTACGCCTTCCGGGTGGCCCACACGCATGCCCCGGCGCTGTTCGCCGTCGTGGCCGAGGGAAGCGGGTGCCACCACATGTTCGATCCGGCCTGGATCGCGGCGCAAAACCAGATGGAGTACCCCTTCGCACTCGCCGATGCGCTGGTCTACAAATTCGGCTATCGTGACGCCGACCCGGCCGCCGCGATCCGGCGATATGCAGCCGAGGCACGAAAGTTCAGCCTGCTGGACGCCGGCATCCTGGACCAGCCGTCCTGCCGCCTGCTCGCCATCAACGGCATGGAGGACTCGATCTTCCCGATCGAGGACAATTTCATCGTCGCGGCGCGCGGAACCGGTAAGGACCTAATCGCCCGAGGCAACCGCGGTCACATGGGCAACCCCGGTGCAGAGGAGATCATCTACGACTGGATCGACCAAGCCCTGGCTGCCGGGTCAGGAGAGCGGTCGTGAGGACCGGTCGCATTGTCGTCGTCACCGGAGCCGCGGGCGGCATCGGCCGGCTCGTCGCCGAGCGCTTCCTGGCCAACGGTGACACTGTCATTGCCATCGACCTTGATGAATCCGCCCTCGCCCTCCTCACCGCGCCGCAGGCGCAAGGTGCCAAGCTGCACGCCGTAACCGCCGACATTTCGAACGAGGCGGATTGCGCAACTGTGGCGGCGTGCGCGCGGGACGCCGCGGGGCGGGTGGATGTGCTGGTCAACGTTGCCGGCTGGTTCCCCGTCCAGCCGTTCGAAGGGCTGAGTGCGGCTGATTTCCGCCGGGTGGTGGACGTGAACCTGACGGGGCCATTCCTGATGATCAAGGCAATGTGGCCACTGATGCAGGGCCGCGATTGGGGCCGCATCGTTACCATCGGCTCCGCCTCCACTTTCCAAGGGGTCCCGGACCAGGTGCATTACGTCGCCGCCAAGGCTGGCCTGTTCGGCCTGACCCGGTCGCTGGCCCGGGTCGTCGGACAGCATGGCATCACGGTCAACGTCGTCACCCCCGGCCTGACCGAGACGGAGCCGGTCAAGCGCACCATGCCGGCCGCCATGCTGGAGCGTGCCATCGAGGCGCGTGCCCTGAAGCGGGCGGAGCAGCCGGACGACCTGGTCGGCGCGGTGTTCTTTCTCGCCTCCCCCGACGCCGGCTTCATCACCGGCCAGACCCTGAACGTGGATGGCGGCAGCCACATGGTCTGATCTGCAACTAAAGGAACTTGCCATGCCTGAGCTGTTCGACCCTATCGACTTAGTGGGTCATACCCTGCCCAACCGGGTGTTCATTTCCGCGATGACCCGCACCCGCGCAAGCGAGGATGGCGTGCCATTGAGCTTGATGGCTGAGTTCTACCGCGCGCCGGCGCCGGGTTGATCGTGACCGAATGCACCCAGGTCTCAGACCAGGCGCACGGCATTATCCGCTGCCCCGGCCTACACCGGGACGACCAGGTCGCGGTCTGGCGCCTGGTCACGGATGCGGTGCATGCGGCGGGCGGGCGCATCGTCTGCCAACTCTGGCATTGCGGCCGGGTGGCACACCCGGAGATGCGTGGCGGCAGCCTACCCGTCGCACATTCCGCCATCCCAGCCAGCGGCGATTTCTTCTTGCCGCGCGGCCGGGTAGATCTCCCGGTGCCGCGTGCGTTGGATTTGGCCGAGATCGCCCCCATTGTAGAGAGCTTAGCCGCGGCCACGCGCCGTGCCCAAGCCGCCGGGTTCGACGGCGTGGAGCTTCACGGCGCCAATGGCTACCTGCACGGTCAGTTCCTGCAGGACGGCAGCAACACGCGGACAGACGCTTACGGCGGACCGGTTGCACACCGCGCCCGGCTGATGCTGGAGACGGCGGAGGCTATGATCGGCGCCTGGGATGCTGACCACATCGGCGTGCGGCTATCTCCATCCTCGTCCTTGTACGGCATGGCGGACAGCAATGCCGGGGAGACGTTCGGCCATCTGGTGCAGGCGCTGAATCGGTTGCGAATCGCCTACCTGTGCCTGTTAGAGCCCAACGCCAAGGATGCCGAGCGTGGCGTTGCCCTGCCGCACGTGTTGCAGTCGCTGCGGCCACTGACCACGAGGCCAGTGATCGGCAACACCGGGTTCGACAAGGCCAAGGCAAATGCGGCGCTAGCCGCCGGGCAGGCGGATGCGATCGCCTTCGGGGTGCCGTTCCTGGCCAACCCCGACCTGCCGGAGCGGCTGCGGCGGGATGCGCCGCTCAACAAGCCAGACCCGGCCACGTTCTACGGCGAGGGACTGCACGGCTACACTGATTATCCCACCCTGGCCGAAGCGGCCTGACGCGGAGAGGCACTATGGTTCCCCATTTCAAGCCGGATTCAGCAGCCTTGCTGCTGATCGACTACCAGGTCGGGACGATGCAGCTCGCCAAGACCACCCCGGCGGACGTGTCGTTGCGCAACGCCATCACCCTGGCCAAGGCGGCACTCGCCTTCGACATGCCGATCGTCCTCACCTCAAGCCAGGAGGACCGCATCCAGGGCCGCATCGACGAGCGTTTGCAACGCGTGGTGCCAGAAGCCTACAAAGCACGGGTGAAGCGGCAGGGCGTCGTCGACGCCTGGAAGGACCCGGCCTTTAAGAAGGCGGTCGAGCAAACCGGCCGCCGTCAGCTCATCATGGGCGCCATCACCACCGACATCTGCCTGGTCTTCCCCAGCATCAGCGCGGTCGAGGACGGCTACGAGGTGCATGCGGTGATGGACGCCTGCGGCTCCCCGTTCGAGATCAACGAAGTGATCTCCCGCGAGCGGCTGAAGGCGGCGGGCGTGCACATGACCGTCACCAACACCATGGTGGCGGAGCTGGTGCAGGACTGGAGCAGCAAGCAGGGACAGCAGCTCGTGCAGTTGCTGTTCGCTGCCTCCCCCATGCAGCCGGTGGACTGACCGTCATGGCGACCATCCGGACCCCGGCCGTCATCGAACGCTTCCGCAGCGAAATCGTCACTGTAGACGGCGTGCGGCTGCATTACTGGATCGGCGGCGACCCGGCGGGCCAGCCGGTGATCCTCTGGCACGGCTTCCTGTCCACCGGCTACGCTTGGCGCCACGTCGCCCCGGCATTGGCCCAGGCGGGAATGGCCGTGCTGATCCCGGACATGCGCGGCTACGGCGATAGCGACAAGCCGTCCGGGACGGAAGGCTACGACGCCCGCGCGCTAGCGGAGGAATGCCGCGCTCTGGTGCGCGAAACCGGCGTCGGCGGCGGCCGGCCCTTGCTGATCGCGGCCCATGACATGGGTGCGCCGCCCGCACTGCTTTGGGCGGCCGACCACCCGGAGGAAGTGGCGGGCCTGCTTTATATCGAGGCGCCAGTGATGCTGGGTCAGCCGTTGCGCGAGGTCATCGCCTACACGCCGGTCGCCATGGCGCATGGCTCCATGTGGTGGTGGATCCTGCCGCTGGCCCCCGGCGTGCCGGAGCGACTGGTGGTCGGGCACGAGCGCGGCTTCCTGACCTGGTTCTACGAGGGCGCCACCGCGCGGCCCGAGGCCTTCGACCCGGCCACTATCGACGAGTACCTGCGCAGCTTCTCCGGCCGGGAGGGCGTGCTGGGCGCCATGGGCGTCTACCGCGCCGCTTTCACCAGCATTGGACAGACCGAACCGCTGGCCATGCAACCCATCGCCACCCCCATCGTGGCACTTGGCGGCAAGAAGGGGCTGGGTGACGCGGTCGGCACTGGCGTGCGGCAGGTGGCCCGCACCGTGACGGCCGAAACCCTCGCCGGCTGCGGACATTTCGTGCCGGAGGAATGCCCCGATGCCGTCATCCGCCACATCCGCTCGATGGCCGCAAACTTGTCCTAATTTACACAAGGAGGCTGACCATGACCGACCATTCCCTGACCGCCACGCCGTTGCAGACCGCCATTCCTGCGGACGATCCCGGCCGCAGCCTGACCGTCGCCGGGCCGGACGACGCGTCCGTGCGGCACATCTCCGTGGTGGGCGACACCTACTCCATCCTGGTGTCCGGCGCGCAGACCGAAGGCCGCTACTGCCTGATCGACATGCTGGTGCCCGACGGCAGTGGGCCGCCGCCGCATCGTCATGACTTCGAGGAGATGTTCACCCTGCTGGAGGGCGAGTTAGAGTTCACCTTTCGCGGCAAGACGCAGACCGTGGCGGCGCCCATGACGGTCAACATCCCCGCCAACGCCCCGCACGTGTTCAAGAACACCTCCGGCAAGGCGGTCCACATGCTGTGCCTGTGCACACCGGCCGGGCAGGAAGAGTTCTTCATGTCCGTCGGCGTGCCAATGGAGAGCCGCGCAGCCCCGCCGCCCAAGCTGGACTCGGCGGAGATGGCGGCCAAGGGCAAGCTG
>DASWOJ010000176.1:0-10172 GCA_036398775.1 Acetobacteraceae bacterium | reverse complement strand
GTATCTTGCCGAGAGCATACGGACGTTTCCGGATCAGGAGACGCTTGCCGGCATGATGCGGACGGCCGGGCTGGCCCGGGTGAGCTACCGGAACCTGACCGGCGGGATCGCTGCGATCCATCGAGGATGGCGGCTGTGAGTGGTGTCTGCGTCCTGCTCCCTCTCCCCCCGGGAGAGGGTTGGGGTGAGGGGGTGGGCAAGCACCGCCCTCTCGTGCAGCGGACCGCGTGCTGGCGGCGTAAGCGGTGCCCAGCGCCGCAGCCAAGACCCCCTCACCCCGACCCTCTCCCGAAGGGAAAGGAAGCAGGAGAGCGCCGGCTTTCATGCTCGTTGACGTCCGGGAAGGCTCAGGCTGGACGGCCCGTGGTTTGCTGCGCTGTAGGCGGCCTGCAATGACGATGGGACAGCCCGCCCCCAAGCGCGTCCTGCTGATCGTCAGCGGCGGCATCGCGGCCTACAAGTCGCTGGAGCTGGTGCGGCTGCTGCGCCGCCGGGGCATCGGCGTCGCCGCCGTGCTGACCGAGGGCGGCGCGCAGTTCGTCACCCCGCTCAGCCTGCAGGCCCTGACGGAGGAGAAGGTCTATACTGCCCTGTGGTCCCTGACCGACGAGAGCGAGATGGGACACATCCAGCTTTCCCGCAGCGCCGACCTGGTCGTGGTCGCGCCGGCCAGCGCAAACATGCTGGCCAAGATGGCCGCCGGGCTGGCGGACGACCTGGCCAGCACCGTGCTGCTGGCGACCGACAAGCCCGTGCTGGCTGCCCCGGCGATGAACGTACGCATGTGGACCCACCCGGCCACCGCCGCCAACCTGGCGCTGCTGCAATTCCGCGGCGTCCGCATCGTCGGCCCCGACGAGGGCGCGATGGCCTGCGGCGAGTTCGGCCCGGGCCGCCTGGCCGAGCCGCCCGCGATCCTGGACGCGATCCTCGGGCTGCTGGACCCGGCGCCGCAGCCGCTTGCGGGCCGGCACGCCCTGGTCACGAGCGGGCCGACGCACGAGCCGATTGATCCCGTCCGCTACATCGCCAACCGCAGCAGCGGGCGGCAGGGCCATGCGGTCGCGGCGGCCCTGGCGGCGCTGGGCGCGCGCGTCACCCTGGTGAGCGGTCCCGTGGGCGTGCCGGACCCGGCGGGCGTGCAGGTGCATCGGGTGGAAACTGCGGCGGAGATGCTGGCCGCCTGCTCCGCCGCGCTGCCGGCGGACGTGGCGGTGTGTGCCGCGGCGGTCGCGGATTGGCGGGTGGCGGAGGCGTCTGCGGGCAAGATCAAGAAGGGGCCGGGCGGGCCGCCGGCGCTTACGCTGGTGCCGAACCCGGACATACTGGCGGCCCTGTCCGCCGCCGGGCCGGGCCGGCCGCGGCTGGTGGTGGGGTTTGCGGCGGAAACCGATGACGTGCTGGCCCATGCCACGGCCAAGCGGGCGCGCAAGGGCTGCGACTGGGTCGTTGCCAACGACGTGCGACCGGAGACGGGGATCATGGGCGGCGGGGACAACGAGGTCCATCTGGTGACAGCGCGCGGGGCGGAGCACTGGCCGCGCCTGCCAAAGGCGGAGGTCGCGGCGCGGCTGGCGTCGCGCATCGCGGACGCCTTGGCGTGAGCGCCCCGGTCGTGCGGTTCCAGCGCCTGCCGGGCAACCCGGACCTGCCGTTGCCGGCCTATGCGACGGCGGGGGCGGCGGGGTTCGACCTGCGGGCTGCGGAGGCGGCCGTTATCCCACCCGGGGCGCGGCACGTGGTACCGACCGGGTTCGCGGTGGCGGTGCCGCATGGGTGGGAGATGCAGGTGCGGCCGCGCTCGGGCCTGGCGACTTGGCATGGCGTGACGGTCATCAACAGCCCGGGGACGGTGGACAGCGACTATCGCGGGCCGCTGATGGTGTGCCTGATCAACTTGGGAACGGAGGCATTCTCGATTTCTCGGGGGGATCGGATTGCACAGGCGGTGATCGCGCCGGCGCCGCAGTTGGTGCTGGTGGAGGCGGAGGAGCTGGATGGGACAGTGCGGGGGGAGCGGGGGTTTGGGTCCACGGGGGTTGCTTAGGGTCTAGGAAAAAATTGGGAATCGTAACGAATTTGCGAAATCGCCCACTGCGAACCTTTTGCAAACTAAGGTGTCCGCTCAGCCGCTGCGGACTGCACCTTGCTTTCCCATGCCAGATCACAACTGATAGAGTGCAGTGTCATCAATGGGTTAGATCGGTCAAAAACTTTGTTCCTAGACCCTGGCCAGGGTGCCAGCAGTGCCAGTGTCGAGAACGAAGTAGTCAGCCATATCTCAGTTTCCCCCAGCGGCGTCTGCCAAGTCGTCTACGTAGAATGCACCTAAAATGTCCTGCCGTATGGCATCAGCGTCATCGGCATGAGTTGTCCCTTGCTCAGACTTATACACTATCGTGAGCAATTGCGATCGGGCATCTCCTGAACTTTCTTGACCCCTCTTTAGCTCCCACCAATGCAAAAACATCCCGATAAGACCAGCGAGATCGGACATCCCGTCCTCTGGGATATTGTCAAGGTCTGGGTATTCGCGCACCATCCTATGTATCTTGTCCATGAAATCAGGCTGGTTCCTCAAAGCGTGAAGGCACTCCAGCAAGACACTAAGGGTTGGCAAGGGAAAGTCAGCGGCGTGTCGGTATATGGGCTCTTGCCTGGCAGCTTGCTCAGCTCCACGCTTTTCCATCAAAGCCCAGTAATCTTCCAGCCACTTAGGATAGTTTCCTGTGGCGTCGGTCCACGGCATGTATTTCGGTGCTGTCGTCATGGCCTTGTTCCACGTTGCAAGTCGATGGGGCCTATGACTGAAATGAACTTCGCTTACGGATACATGCCCGAAAACTTTCGGGCCCGCCCTCGTCGTTCAGGCAAGCCTGTAGAGCCGGGTGCGGCCTGCTTGCCCTGCCCCTCTACCCCCGCCGTGAACGACTCAATGCCCACGGTCTCATATTCGCCAATGTGGCCTTGATTGAGGTTGAGTTCGCCTGACTTCTCAAATGGCTCTGCTCGAAATGGTGCGCTGTAGGCTGCGAGGCACTGCAAGGATTCTAATTTACCGATAGGTGTTTCTAGCCATTTGTGGCGTCGCGCCATCCGCAGGCTCAGCCAAACAACAAGTCAAGCCTCACCCTGATCTCAGGCGCGAGAACGAGGGCGACCTGTTCTCCCGCCTGATGCGTAGTCATGTCATCATACCCATTGCCAGCCGGCCCCCTATAGGCATCCACAACGCGGCGCTTCAAATCCACAATCCACAGCTCAGCAATACCAGCCCGCGCATAGAGCGGCAGCTTCACCGTTCTGTCGAACCGAAGGGAGCTGTCCGCCGCCTCGACCAGGAGCAGGATGTCCGCCGGGCCAGGGTGCCCACCGGTTGCGTAGAAGTCCTCCCGGCGCCTCAAGATGGCCACGTCGGGCTGTGGCTCACTCAACTCATCAACTTGGACCGGGTTCTGGATCGAGACGATGGCCCGGCCTGCACAGGCCAAGACAAACGCCTCAGTCAGTCGGTTCACAACGGCTGCGTGGCCTGAGCCGATCGGCGCCATGTCAATCAGGTCCCCGTCAATCAGCTCAATCCGGTCGTCCTCGCCAAAGATGCCGGCGTCGGCCATCCGGTGGTAGTCGTGAACATTCAGCTTGTGCCGGGCTGGCGCGATGACCGCGTCATCCATGATGCAGCTCCAGTTGCCTGAACCGACTTATACCACCCTCAAGCCCAGGTTTGCACGCTCGGCAGGCGCCGGTTGGCGGCCTTGGCGCGGCCCAGGCGCCTGGGCACGGCGTCCTCGCCAAAGGCGTTCATCAGGAAGCCAACAGTCTGGACGCTGCCCTGCCCCCTTGGACCCGGCCTACCCCGGCTCGCCCACCGAGGGCCGCACCACGCTCCGTCCCCGCACCATCGGCCGCTCCTCATGATTGGCCGTCGCGCTGGCGATCACGCCGGCCCACAACACCAGCGACAGCGCCCCGGCCAGCCGCGCGTGCCGGGTCAGCATCCCGCCGCCAATAGAGCGCAGCCCAACCCGCCGCGGCAGGCTGAACAGCGCGGCGTTGGCCACCGCCAGGCCCAGCAGCACCATCTTGGGCAGGAACCAGCTATGGCTGCCCTGTTGGATCGGGTCGTACATGAACAGCAGCACGCCGCTCGCAAGCATCACGCCGAAGCTCCAATGCGTGACCGGCAGCACCAGCCGGGCCAGGGCGTCCAGCGCCAGGTCGCGGCCCAACAGGCCCAACAGGCGCAGGTCCAGCAGCACGATGGCGCCGAAGAACGTGGCCGTGCCCGCGACATGCAGCAGGCGCAGCGGCCCGTGCCAGCCCTGCAGCCGGTAAACCGCCATCCGCGCGCTGCTGGTTGCCAGCCACACCAGCCACTCGGATGGCAGTGTCACCGCCCAATCGGAATAGACGCCGTGCACGTCAGTATCTCAGGACATAGTTGATGGCGGTGCCGACGGTGTTCTCCACCTGCCCGCCATTGCGGGTGCGGAGGTATCCGGCCGACACCACCAGGCGCGGCATGATCGTGTAGCTCAGGGTGGTGCTGTATTGCAGATCCCAGCGCGCGGCCTCACCCGGCACCGCGACCCGGCGCGGCGCGGCGACGAACGACAGCGCATACTTGCGGTAATCGAACTCTACCGCGGACACCACGTAGTCCCTCCGCTCCCCATTCGCGCCGCCGAAGTTGTCGAAGTGCGCATACTCCACGAACGGCGTCATGGCGATGCGCGGCGTCAGCTTGAACTCGTACGACAGCGCGGCCGTGACACCGGTTTCCACCCGTTCATCCGATGAGTTTACGCTCTCGCGCGTCACGCCCAGGTGGTAGCGGAGGTTTTCCAGCCCCGGGACGCGGCTGCCGTCCAGCGCCACGTCGAAGCTGTCGGGCCGCCCGGTGTTGCCGGCGCCGCCAAACCGGGTGCGGAGCCGGCCCGGCCGGAACACCGCCGGGTCATCGGGGCTGGGATTGCTGAACAGGCTGCGGCTGAGGACGCTGTTGTCAATGTAGTAGGCCTCCGCCGACAGGATATGGCGGCCGTAGCCCGGCAGCACGTTCACGAGCGCCCCGACCCCGACCCGCTCCTTTTGCTCATAGTCGTTGGCGAAGGTGTCATAGACGCCGGGCACCTGGTCGTAGCCGACCGAGAAGCGCGGGTGGATCTTGCCGGCATAGGCTGTAACAGGGCCGAACGTGTAGGTGCCATAAAGCTGGCTTAGATACAGTCCTTCCGAGTTGAAGGCCGTCGAGGAGGACTGGTTGCGGAACCGCTCGTAGGTGCCCTCAGCCCGGATGGAGAAGGCGTCGCCGAGGTTCACGTAGGCCGTGCCGACCGACTTGGCATACAGCTCGGCATAGCCGGAGCGGGTGCGGTTGAAGCGGCCGTCAAGCTGCACCTTGCTGTCGATCTCGCCGCCATAGGTGATGCCGAGGCCGGGTGGTTCCGGGGCGCCCACCACCCCCTGCTGGGGATTGCCGTTGGCCGTGCCGGTGCCGCTGGGCGCGGATTGCGGGTTGCCGGATGGGGCGGAGGCCTGCGCGATGGCGAGGGAAGGGGCAGCAGCCAGCAGCCACGCGGCCAGGGCCGGGCGGGCAGCGTTCATGCGGGGCATGACGCGGGTCCTTGCAGTTTGGGGATGGGAAGGGTCGTGAGGCCGGAAGGGGCTGCCGGGCGGGCAGCCCTGACGTCAGGCGCCTGCGGCGGCGGCCTGCTTGAACTGTCCGACGATGGCCTTGTAGGCGCTTACCGACTTGATTGGCCGCTCCGGCGGGATCAACGGGCCGACGATGGCCTGCATGTCCGTGAGCCGCGCCCGTGCTGCCGCCAGCCGCGGGGAGCCGCGCAGGTCCGGACGGCCTTCCAGGCGCTTCATCTCCTGGCTGGCATAGAGGAGGTAGCCGCGGCTGTCATGATACTCGACCGGCTTCTCGATCCGGCCGCTCTCGATGGACTCACTGTAGTCCTCGGACGCGATGGTCGCGACCTCGCCCAGCACGCCGAGCATGAAGCGCTCGTTGTCCAGCAGGTTCGAGGGCACGGTGCTGCGCACGGCCGCCAGTATCCGGATGACGCCGTCATACTTGGCCATGGTCGCGGGGTCACGCGGCTTGCCCGCCACCATCGCCTCCAACGCGATCAGTTCGCCGTCGAAGGCGGTGATGCCGCGGCGCCTCAGCTCGCCCTGGATGTCGTCATACAGCTCGCGGACGGGGTGGCCGAAGTGCGGGAGGGCAAGGCGGGGCTGGTTGGCCTCGATCAACTCGCGCCCGACCATCAGGTGGCCTTCCAGCAGGCCGATCTTGAACAGCAGCTCCGCATGGTCCTCGTTGCTGATGGCGGCGGGGGCGGCCACGCGGATGACCTGACCCGGCTCCGGCACCGATATCCCGCGCGCCCAGGCGTGTGCGATCCGGGGTGGCTTGGCGTGGCAGATCGCATCCTCGAACGCCGGGCGCAGCGCCGGGGCGGCGCCGGTGGGTGCGGCAAACAGGACGGCGGCGCCGGCGGCCATGGCCAGGCTGCCGCAGGTAAGAAGCAGGAAGCGCATGTTCATATTCCAGTTGCGAGTGATTATCATTGACGATAGCGCTACCGCAGATGATAACCACTTGCAACTGGAAACGGAGAACTTGTCTCATGCATCGTTTGCATCTGGCCGGTGCGGCATCCATCGCCGCCCTGCTCGCCCTGCACGCCCCGGCGTGCGCCCAGGACGTGCCGACGTTCCGCCTGACGCTGAAAGATCATCAGTTCACCCCTGCCGAGCTGCAGGTGCCTGCTGGCGTGCGCTTTGTCCTAATGGTCAGGAACGAGGATTCGACCCCGGCCGAGTTCGAAAGCAACGAGCTAGGTGCGGAGAAAATCATCTCTGCCGGACGGGAAGCGACGATCCGCGTCGGGCCGCTGAAGGTTGGACGCTATTTGTTCGCAGACGAGTTCAACAGCCAGGCCACAGGCGCGCTGATCGCCGTCCAGAAGAGCGCCAGCGAGTAGGGACAATCCTGGCAGCCGCGCTGATCGTGTTTCGGGAGCTGTCCGAGGCCGGTCCGGTCCTGGGCGTCGTGCTGGGCGCCACCCGCGGCGTGCCGGGCGGGAGCCGGTCAGAATACGATGGGCCGGTCTGGAGGACGCCTCTAGGTATCAAGGGGCAACGCCCACCGCTTCGTTCGCGGATGGAGCGGCAAGTGGAACCGTCGCGTTTGCGGGCATCGGCCTGGCGGACGCGCAGTCCGGCCTCACCACCAGCACGGCATGGCTGGCATCGTGTCCTGCCTGCATCTCGAACGCATGGGATGGCTGGAGCGACGCACGATGATGGCCTCTTGGGCGCAACGATGGCGTCTTGGGTTGGATGTTCTCACGCAGCGTCCCGCCCTCACACGGTGAACTGCTCCGCGATGATCCGCTCGCTCAGTCCCTGGTCTGGGTCGAACAGCACCGTCACCACCACCTCCCGGTCCTCGCTCAACCCCACTGACGCCACGTCCCGAACCTCCGTGAAATCCGCCACTGCCGCGACCGGCCGCTTCTCCTGCTCCAGCACCTCGAACAGCACCTCCGCCGTGCTCGGCAGCAGCGCGCCGCGCCAGCGCCTGGGGCGGAAGGCGCTGATCGGCGTCAGCGGCAGCAGGTTGGCGGATAGCGGCACGATGGGACCGTGCGCCGACAGGTTGTAGGCGGTGGACCCCGCCGGCGTGGACACCAGCACCCCGTCGCAGATCAGCTCCGGCAGCCGCACCCGGCCGTCCACCGTAATGCGTATCTTGGCCGCCTGACGCAACTGCCGCAGCAGCGAGACTTCATTGAGCGCCAGGGCCTCCTCGACCGCGCCCGTCTGGGTCACGGCGTGCATGCGCAGGGGATGCAGGAGGGCGGGCTGGGCGCTGCCCAGGCGCTCGGGCAGGGCGTCCTCGCCGAAGGCGTTCATCAGGAAGCCGACGCTGCCGCAGTTCATCCCATACACCGGCCGCGTGTCGCCCCGGCCCATCATGCGGTGCAGCGTTTCCAGCATGAAGCCGTCGCCGCCCAGCGCCACCACCACGTCCGCCCCGTCCTCCCCAGTGTTGCCGTAGCGCGCCGTCAGCCGCGCCAGGCTTTCCCCCGCCAGGCGCGTCGGGGCGGCGACGAACATGATGCGCTCGATGCTGGTGCGCTCGACCTCGATGGGCTGGGTGGTGAGGGTTGCCGTGGCGGACATGCCTGCTGTCCCTACGCCAGCCGACGATGGTCCAAGACCGGCATGTCGCGGCGGATGCGGGCGGTGGCAGCCGGGTCAATGCGGGCGGTAGCCCAGCCCAGGCCGTCCGGCACGTTGGCGACCACGTGGCCCCAGGGATCGCACACCAGGGAATGGCCGAACGTTGCCCGCGGCTCCCCCTTCGCATCCAGGTGCCGGCCCCAGGTGGCGGGTGCTGCCACCCAGCATTGGGTCTCGATGGCCCGCGCCCGGATCAGCACCTCCCAATGATCGCGCCCGGTCGGCACGGTGAAGGCGCTGGGCAGCAGGATCAGCTCCGCTCCGGCCCGGCGCAGCGCCAGGAACAGCTCGGGGAACCGCAGGTCGTAGCAGATGGCCAGGCCGACGCGCACGCCCCCGGCGTCGAACGTCACCAGGTCGGTGCCGGCGCCGTAGGTCTTGCTTTCGCGATAACCAGTGCCGTCCGGGGTGGTGATGTCGAACAGGTGCATCTTGCGGTAGCGCGCGACCTCAGCCCCCTGCGGGTCGAAGACCACGGTGGTGTTGAACAGCTTGCCCTCGGCCTGCTCCGCCATGGAGCCGCCGTGCAAGTGGATGCCGCGGGTGCGGGCAGCGCCGCGCAGCCATTCATAGGCGGGTCCGCCGGGCTGGTTGCTGCCGGGCGGCGGCAGCGGTTCGGATTGGGCGAGCTTCGTGGCGGCGTCGCCGCCAAGGCAGGTCCACATCTCCGGCAGGGAAACGAGGCCCGGGCGGTCCGTCGCGGCATCGTCCAGCAGGCGGGCGGCCTGGGCGATGTTGGCGGTCTTGTCGGCGCCGGGGTTCATTTGCAGGACGCTGACGCGCATGGCGGCGGTCTCCGGAGGGTGCGGGCGCATCAGGGCACGGCGGAAGGGGATCAGTAAAGCCTCGGCTCCGTACGGCCAGGGCGGGCGATGGGGGCAGGGGGACCGTGCGGTGCCGGCGGGATCGGCGGGCGGGCGGAGGCGTAGCGGTCAGCCGGGCTGTAGCTGTCCTCCATTCCCGCGGTCTCGGGCAGGCGCAGCGACAGGCTGCGGATTTCGGCCTGGATTTCGTCCAGCCGGACCTCGATGACCTCCAGCCTGGTCTTAACGCCGAACACTGCGAAGGGCATGGCTAGATACAGCAGCACGACCAGGCCGCCCGTCAGCAGCACGGCAAGGTGGACCCACCAGGGCACCCATTCAGGAAGCGGCAGGGGCGATGTCATGACGGCTTCATGGCAGGTGGGTGCTTCTTATGCAGTTGAATGTCCAGTCAGGCAGGGCGGCCGCATAATCCCATTCGTTCATCAGCAAGGGCCGGGACAACGGAGGAAACAGCAAGCCCTGCGTTTGTTGGCACGAAACTCAGTCGGCACCATGGCAAAATTCCGTCAGTGCGGCCTCCCTCGCCTTCGTCCTCTCCCGTGTGGCCAAGAAGCAGGACGGCGCCGGGTTGACCAAACCCGGGAACACCCGGACAACCCCGGCCATGCGCCCCTCCGCCATATTGTCCGAACCCCTGGCCGGCTTGCAGGCGCAGGCGCGTGGCCTGGCCGAGGCGGTGGGCTTGCAGCCGCGGGTCGTGGACCTGCATCCCCGGGCGCCCTGGCGCTGGATCGCCGCCCGGACCTGGCCGGCTCCGCTGCGGGCGGTGGAACTGCCGGAGCTGGGGGACAGCGTGCTGTTCACCGCCGGGGGCACCGCAGGGGCTGTCGGTGCGGCGCTGCGCCGGCCGGCCCGGCCCGTCGTGCAGGTGCAGCACCCTCGGATGGACCCGGCGCGCTTCGACATTGTGGTCGTCAACCGCCACGACGGCCTGACCGGCCCCAACGTCGTCGTCACCCGCACCGCGCTGCACCCGGCTACATCGGCTCGCCTGGCGCAGGCCGCTGCCGAGTGGGCACAGCACCTGGCCCACCTGCCTCGCCCCTTGGTGGCGGTGCTGGTCGGCGGCAGCAACGGGCG
>DASWOJ010000175.1:0-36510 GCA_036398775.1 Acetobacteraceae bacterium | reverse complement strand
ATATACATGCGCGGATGCTCCTGTGGTTGGCAGTGAGGATGGGGCGGCTGGATCGCGGCGCAAGCGTGCCGCCTAGAGCGGCTTCAACCCAGCCTCGATCTCGACGCGGCGCGGTTCCAGGAACGGCGGCAGCGCCAGGCGCTCGCCCAGGCGGTCCATCGGCTCGTCGGTCGCGAAGCCGGGGCCGTCGGTGGCGATCTCATACAGGATGCCGCCGGGTTCGCGGGTATAGAGGCTGCGGAAGTAGTAGCGGTCCACCGGCCCGCTGGACGGGATGCGGAGGCGCTGCAGCCGCTCGGCCCAGGCATCGTAGTCCGCGTCCGGCACGCGGAAGGCGACGTGGTGGACGCTGCCGGCGCCGGGGCGTGCGGCGGCCAGACCTGGCTCGACGCGGACGTGCAACTCGGCGGCCGGGCCGCCGGCGCCCATGGCGAAGACGTGGACGGGGGTGCCGCCTTGATCCTGGGCCACCCGGGCCTCCTGCATCGCCATCACCTCCGTCAGGAACCGGGCGGAGGGCGCGAGGTCGCGCACGCTGATGGTGACGGGGCCGAGGCCACGGATTTGGTGTTCCGGCGGCACCGGGCTGCGGTCCCACGGATGGGCGGGGCCGGCGCCGCCGTCATCCACCATCGCCAGCCGCTGGCCCTCCGGGTCCTCGAAGGCGAACTCCTGCCGGCCATCCACCTCCCGCATCGGGCCGTGCGGCACGCCCAAGCTGTCCAGGCGCGCGGCCCAGTGGTCCAAGGCCGCCGTGCCAGCCACCCGCAGCCCTGTCCGCACGATGGACTCGCTGCCGCGCCGCTCTGGCCCCACCGGCCAATCGAAGAAGGTGATGTCGGTGCCGGGATTGGCGGCGCCGTCGGCGTAGAACAGGTGGTAGGCGCTGACGTCGTCCTGGTTCACGGTCTTCTTGACCAGGCGCATCCCCAGCACGCGGGTGTAGAACTCGTGATTACTTCGGGCGTCGGCCGTTATGGCCGTCAGATGGTGCATCCCGTGCAGCTGCATTGTCATGTCTCGTCTCCAATGGCGCTGGTACCTGCATATGCGGCCGCCGCGACCTGCCGCCAATGCTCGGGATGGGGGTGGTGCAAGCGGCGCATGGCTGGGTAGGGTGCCGCGGCCTGCAACGCGCCGGGTGGCCCGGTTTGGAACACACCGATGACGACCCGCATCCTGCCCGCGCCCTTCGTCACCTACGCCTGCGCCGCCCTGATCGGGGTGGTTGCGGCCCTGCTGGTCCTGCCGGCCGAAACCATCCTCGGCTCGGGTCCGGGATGGGAGGTGCCGTTCACGGACCAGGCGCGAAGCCTGACCGGACATCTCGCCTACCAGGCGGATGCCTGGCGCTGGCCGCCCCTGTGGACGGACGCGCTGTTCTGGCCGCGGGGGATGTCGGTCGCGCTGACGGACAGCAACCCGCTGGTCTCCATCCCGACGAAGCTGTGGACGCGGCTGACCGGGGCCGCGCCGGTCAACCTGCTAGGGGCCTGGCTGGCGCTGTGCTGGGTGGCGCAGCCCGTCGCCGCGGCCTATGCGGCGCGCGGCCTGCGGCTGGGGACCGTGCCCTGCCTGGCGGCGGGCGTGCTGGCGGCGTGCTGGCCGGCGCTGCTGATGCGCATGGGGCACGTCAACCTGTGCGGGCACTTCCTGATCCTACTGGCGCTTGGCTTGGCGCTGCGCCGCTTGCCCATTTGTGAAGGACCTAGCTGTGGCGGGCCTGGCAGCGGCGGACGGCTGGCACCGGCGCTGCTGCTGCTCGCGGCGGTGCTGGTACATCCTTACCTGTTCGAGATCGTTGCGGTGGTGCTGGCGGCGGTCCCGCTGCAGGCCGCGCTCGACCGCCGGCCGGGATGGCGGCGCGGCGCGGCGGGCTACCTGGCGGCATGCGCCGGTGCGGTCGCGGCGCTGGCGCTGCTCAGCGGGCCGCTTGGGGGCGGGGACAAGGGGTTCGTCACCTACTCGATGAACCTGCTGTCGCCGGTTTGGCCGCAACGCTCCGGCGTGTTCGGGGCGGACCTGCCGGTCCTGGACGCCACCGGAGGCCAGGCGGAGGGCTTCAACTGGCTCGGCGCCGGCGTGCTGCTGCTAGGGGTGGCGGCGCTGGCCGGCCTGGTGCGGCGGCGCCCGGCGGTGCGCCCGGTGCGCGGGCTGCTGCTGGTGCTGGGCGGGTTGGCGCTGCTGTCGCTCAGCAGCCGGGTTTATGCCGGGCCGTTCAAGGTGCTGGATTTGGGGGCGAAGCCCTGGGAGGACATCTTCGGCACCTTCCGGGCGCCGGGGCGGGCCTTCTGGCCGGTGGGCTACGCGCTGATGCTCGCCGCGGTCGCCGGCGTGGCGCGGCTGCCCCGGCCCTGGGGCGCAATGCTGCTGGTTGCGGCCTGCGCGCTGCAAGTGGTTGATTCCGAGCCGTTGCGCCGCTCCGCCCGGCAGGGCTGGGAGCATGGCGCCAACGTGGCGGTGCTGCCGGTGCCAGAGGAGACGCGGCTGTTCGGCGTTGCTCCCTACCCGACCTGCTCCGCCGATCGCGTCGCGCAGGCCGAGGCGGAAGTCATGCTGCTGCATGCCGTCCAGGCCGGGGCGCGCTTACGGGACGTGGGCGCCGGCCGTCCGCCGCCCTCGTTCAACTGCGAAAAGACGCTGGCCGAGCTGACGGAACTGCCGCTGCTGCCCGGCGAGGCCCGCGCCTACTTCGGCGATGGCACCAGGGCGGCGTTGCGCCCGGAGTGGCTGGGGCCGGACACCGTTTGCCGCGCCTTGCCGCAGGCCGTCCTGTGCGGGCGAGGCGTCGCGCCGTTTGCTGGCATGCCGTTCGCAGGCGCACCGGGCGCAGGCTCGCCGGGCGCGGCCGGTCCGGCTGCGGACCCTTTGGCGTTGCCGTTAACCCTGATGGGGTCGGCGCTTGCACCGGTGCTGGGGAGCGGGTGGCGGTGGGACGGCGATGGGCAGGCCTGGTCGGAAGGGCCGCACAGCACCCTGATGCTGGATGTCCCCGCCGGACCCGATGCCGTGCTGACGCTGCACGTGCAGGGGATCGCCGCCCAGTCCGGCGGAACCCGCGGCGTTGACGTGAACATGCGCGCCCCGGACACCGGCGACGCCAACGGCACGACCTTTCACGTCGCGCTTCCAGACGGCGCGGCCACGAACGTCGTGCTGCGCCTGCCGGCACATCAGGCGGAATGGGTGCGGGTTGCCTTGGACGCTCCGCGGCCCCTGGACCCGGCGCGGCGGGCGATGACCGCGCCGGTGCACCGGGCAGCCGTCAAGCTGCTGGGCATTGACCTGCGGGCTGGTGACGATAGGCCTCCGCTCTGACCCTTATGCAGGCCCACTCTCATCGCAAGCCGCTTGCGGCGCGGCGATCCCCGGGCCGACAGGACGGTGCTTGCCTATCCTGTTGACGTGCCGTGCCTCGCCACGGCGGGAGCGATAAAAGCGGTTGGCATTGTCTTGGCGTGCATAGGACCAGCTTCAGAGCGGGATCGTCGTTCGCCTGGAAAGACGCAGGCTCGAACGGCAACAGGCCACGTTCCGGATGTCCACCTTCGTGTCGGACACCATGCGTCGCTGCCGTCCCAGCGATTGCGGCTCAGTCCGCCTCGGGCCTCGGCGCCGGCAGGTCGGTCCGGGTGAACCGCCAATACAGCGGCGTCCGCCCGGCCAGCAGCGCCTTCGCCTCATACCGCGTCGGCGGCCAGCCGGCCGGGCGTTCGGACGCCGGCGCCGGCGTGGTGAACAGCGCCTGACCCGCCATGACCTCCGCGACCCAAGCCTGGTAGGTCGGATCGTCCGAGGCGACGCGCCACTCGCCGCCGGGGCGCAGAGCGCGGGCGACCAAGGCCACCTGGGCCGGATGCACGAAGCGGCGCTTGGCATGGCGCATCTTGGGCCAGGGATCGGGAAACATCAGGAACACCCGGTCCAGGCTGCCCGGGGGCAGGGTGCGCAGCAGGATGCGGGCGTCGTCATCCCACAGGCGCAGGTTCGGCGGCAGGGAGGCATCGGCCTCCCCGCCTTCCGGCACCAGGCGGGACAGCAGGGAGCACAGGCCGTTCTCGAACACCTCGCAGGCGATCAGGCCGGCACCGGGGTGCCCGGCGGCCAAGGCCTGGGCATGCTCGCCGCCGCCGAAGCCGACTTCCAGCCACAGCCGGTCCGGCCGCGGGTCGAAGGCGGCCAAGGGATCGCCCGCCTGCGCCAAGGGGAAGCGCAGGCGGGGCAGGGTGGCGTCCAGCAGCAGTTGCTGCCGGGGCCGCAGTGGATGGCTCCGCGTGCGGCCGTACAGGCGCTCGGCTGGGACCTTCAGCGGTTGAAGGCGCTGCGCAGCGCCGGGACCAGGTCGGTCTTCTCCCAGGTGAAGGTGCCGAGGTCCTCGTCCGGCGTACGGCCGAAGTGGCCGTAGGCGCTGGTCACGGCGTAGATCGGCCGGTTCATGTGCAGGTGCTCGCGGATGCCGCGTGGGCTGAGGTTCACCAACTCGCGCAACACCTTCTCCAGCCGGGCCTCATCCACGTCCCGCCCCGTGCCGTCCAAGTCCACATAGACCGACAGCGGGTGCGACACGCCGATGGCGTAGCTGATCTGCAGCGTGCACTTCTCCGCCAGGCCCGCGGCCACGACGTTCTTGGCGAGGTATCGGCAGGCATAGGCTGCGCTGCGGTCCACCTTGGTCGGGTCCTTGCCGCTGAACGCGCCGCCGCCGTGGGCGCAGGCGCCGCCATAGGTGTCCACGATGATCTTGCGCCCGGTCAGCCCGGCGTCGCCGTCGGGACCGCCGATGACGAAGTTGCCGGTCGGGTTCACATAAAGCTCATCGTCGGGCGGCATCCAGCCCGGCGGCAGGCTGGTCTCGATGATCGGGCGGATCATCGCCTTGATGGCGCGCTGGTCCATGCCCTCGTCGTGCTGGGTGGAGACGACGACGCTGGTCGCCCCGATTGGCTTGCCGTCCACGTAGCGCAGCGTCACCTGGCTTTTCGCGTCGGGCTGCAGCCCGGCCACGGTCGGGTCGCCGTTCCGGCGCATCTCGCTCATGCGGCGCAGGATCAGGTGGGCGTAGTGGATCGGCGCCGGCATCAGCTCCGGCGTCTCGTCGCAGGCGAAGCCGAACATAATGCCCTGGTCGCCGGCGCCCTCGTCCTTGTTGCCGGCGCTGTCCACGCCCGCCGCAATGTCCGCGCTCTGGGCATGCAGGTGGCACTGGATGTCGGCATGGCGCCAGGAGAAGCCCGCCTGGTCGTAGCCGATGTCGTGGATGGCCAGGCGGGCGAGGTGGCAGAGCAGCTCGGGCGTGACGGTACCGGGTCCGCGGGTCTCGCCGGCGAGGACGACGCGGTTGGTGGTGACCAGCGTTTCGCAGCCGACGCGGGAGTAGGGGTCGGCGGCGAGGAAGGCGTCGAGAACGGTGTCGCTGATGCGGTCGGCGACCTTGTCCGGGTGGCCTTCCGAGACCGATTCGGACGTGAAAAGGTATTCGCCCTTGGCGCGCATGGATTTCTCCTCTTGTCGCGTGGTGATGGCAGGAGCGGCGCCGCGGTGTTCCGCTGGAGCTAAAGCCGCCGCACCGGCCGGATGCCGGGGCGCCGGGTATGTGACTGATCCCTGGGGGGTGGTCAAGGCAAGCGGGCGCGGGCCAGCAAGGCTGCAGGGACGGGGCCGCGGATGGCGAGTTCGGCGGCGGGGCCGGAGCGGTAGGCGCCGACGGGACGGAATGTGTCCTCGTCCCGTCGGGCGCGGGCGGCGCCGCGGACGGTGCTGCCGGTGTTGAAGGTGGAGTAGAAGGCGGGAGCTTCGGCGCCGAGCAGCGCCGCCGTGTCGAAGGCGAGGGTGACGGGCGGCTCGCCGAGCGGCGCCGCCTGGCTGCGCCTGCGGGTGCGATGGCAGGCACGGAGGAACGAGTCCCGGCGGGCCGGGTCGGCCCAGAAGAAGACCTGGCTGTCTATCAGCGCCCGCCATAGTGCGGGTTGGCCGGCAAACGCGCCATGCAGCGAGGGCGTGATCTTTGCGTCGGCCATCAATTGGAAGCGCAAGACGGCCGAGGAGCCGTCATCGCCAAGCTGCACGCGCCGGAAGTCGTCGCGGTTGGGGTCCGTGGGCGGGGCGCCTGCCCGCCGCAGCAGGTCCGCCGCGGGCAGCAAGCCATGCGACGCGACGCCCGCGACGCCATCGGCTTCCACGACGTGCCACACGACGGGAAAGCGTGCGGCGAAGCGGGCGATGCCGTCCGTGGCTGCGGTCAACCCACCCCCATGACGTCCTTCATCGAATACAGTCCTGGCGGCTTGCCCGCGGTCCACGCCGCGGCACGGACGGCGCCTGCGGCGAACATGCGGCGGTCGAAGGCGCGGTGGGTCAGGGCAATGTGCTCGGCCCCCGCGGCGAACAGGACAGTGTGCTCGCCGACGACGTTGCCGCCGCGCAGCGCTGCGAAGCCGATGGCACCGGGCTGGCGCGGGCCGGTGTGGCCGTTGCGCCCGGAGTCCATCACGTCCTCCAGCCGCACGCCGCGGCCGCGGGCGACGGCGCGGCCCAGGCCGACGGCTGTGCCGGACGGGGCGTCCACCTTCTGGTTGTGGTGCATCTCCAGGATCTCGGCGTCGTACTCCGCCGCTGGCAGGGCGGCGCCGAGCTGCTCCGCGAGGGCGAGCAGGAGGGTGATGCCGGGGCCGAAGTTTGGGGACTGAATGACGGGGATGCGTTGGGCGGCGCGGGCGACGGCGGCATCGTCAGCAGGGGACAGGCCGGTGGTGCCGAGGACCCAGGCGGCACTTGACGCAGCCAAGGCTTCGGCGTGGATGGCGGTGACGGCGGCATGGGTGAAGTCAATGACCGCGTCGGATGCCGCTGCCAGGGCGGGCACGTCGTCGAATGCTGTTATGCCTGCCGGGATGGCGTGCCCAGACCCGGCGTGCTCGGTCCCGCCTGACAGGGTGTGGCCGGCGGCCAGCACCTCCTCCGCGATCAGGCGGCCCATGCGGCCCTCAACGCCAATCACGCCGATTCGCATGGTGTCAGGTCCTCGCGAGACTGCACTGTTCGTCTCCCTTTCCCTGGGGAGAGGGTCGGGGTGAGGGGGTCTTCAAGCGCAGGTGCTAGGTGACACTGGGTCTGGTGCGTGCGGCCCTGACGGTACCCCACGCCGCAACCAAAACCCTCTCACCCCGCCCCTCTCCCAAAGGGAGAGGGAGAAGGAAGCGCTCTCGTTCCAACCCGGAAGGCGGGCTGCGAGCCTACTCCCGGTCGCGATCGCGGTCGCCGCCGGCTTCGGCCAGGGCGGCGCCGAACTCAAGCTGGTCATCCTGCTCGACATCCTCCTCGCCGGCCAGGCCGACCTGCTCGCCGCGGGCCTGCTTCTCGGCTTCCTCGACGCTGCGGGCGACGTTGACGGTGACTGGCAGCGTGACCTCGGGGTGCAGCACCAGGCGCACGGGGGTCAGGCCCAGGGTCTTGATCGGCTGGTCCAGCACCACCTGGCTGCGGTTCACTGTCAGGCTGGCCGCGGCGCAGGCGTCGGCGATGTCGCGGCTGCTGACCGAGCCATACAGGCTGCCGCTCTCGCCCGCCTGACGGATGATGACGACAGTCAGGCCGGCCATACGTTCGGACAGCCGTTCGGCCTCCTCGCGGCGCTTGATGTTCTGCGCTTCCAGTTGCACGCGCTGGCCCTCGAACTGGGCGAGGGTGTTCTTGTTGGCGCGCAGGGCCTTCTTCTGCGGCAGGAGGAAGTTGCGGGCATAGCCCGGCTTCACTTTCACCACGTCGCCCATTTGACCCAGCTTGTCGATCCGCTGCAGCAGGATCAGATCAATCGTTGCCATGATCCCGGTCCCTTATGCGACGACGTAGGGCAGCAGCGCCAGGAAGCGGGCCCGCTTGATTGCATTGGCCAACTCGCGCTGCTTCTTGCCGGATACGGCGGTGATGCGGCTCGGCACGATCTTGCCGCGCTCGCTCAGGAAGCGGGACAACAGGCGCACGTCCTTGTAATCAATCTTTGGCGCGTTCGGGCCGCTGAACGGGCAGCTCTTGCGGCGGCGGTAGAACGGACGCCGGGCGCCGGCTGCAGCGCCGCCGCCACGGCGGTCATCGCCGCCATCGGGGCCGCCACGCTCGCCACGGTCGGTGTTACGGTCGGACATGCTGGTTACTCCTCACCCTGCTCGGGGGCACGGTAGGTATCGCCCTCGGGACGGGCACGGTATTCCTCACGGTCGTCGAAGCCGCGCTTGCGTCCGCTCTCGAAGCGCCCTGCAGGCTTCGGCCCGCGGAAGCCGCGCTCGCGGTCATCGGACTTGCGGGACAGGATGGCCGAGGGTTCCTCGGTGATCTCCTCCACGCGGAGGGTCATGAAGCGCAGCACATCCTCGTTCAGGCGCAGCAGGCGCTCCATCTCCTGGATGAAGGCGGGCTTGGCGTCCATGCCGAGCAGCATGTAGTGGCCCTTACGGTTCTTCTTGACCCGGTAGGCCAGGCTGCGCAGGCCCCAATACTCGCGCTTCTTGACCTCGCCGCCATCGGTCGAGAGCTGCTCGGTGATGGTGTCGGCGAGAGTGTCAACCTGCTGTTGCGTGACTTCGTTGCGTGCGATCAGCACGCATTCATATAGTGGCATTGTGGCCCCTTCGGATGTTGACGCCCAGGAACGGGCACAGCCGGGGCGGATGCCACCACCCCGGCAGGGAAGCCGCGGGGTATAACGGGCGTGGCCGGGAATGCAAGGATGCTGTCGTTCGGGCAGCCATGCGGGGAGGGGCAGGGATCATGAGCATGACGGTTGGGACGCGGGCAGCGCCGGGGCTGCGGGTGAACGGCGGGCGGCTGGCGCTGGCGGGCGCGGTTGTGGTGGCCGGGGTGCTGGGGTTCCTTGGCGGGGATGGCGGCGGGGCCGGGTCGGACCTGCTGGTGCTGATGCGGTTCATGGCCGGGGTGAAGGCGGCGATGGCGCTGGGGGCGGTGGCGCTGGTGTGGTGGCGGATGGGTGCGCCTGTGGGGCGGGGAACGGCGGCGGCCTACGTCATGGCGGCAGCGGTGATGGCGGTTGGGCCGGGGCTGATCTGGGACATGCGGCACATAGCGCTTGGGGCCGTGGCGGTGCATGGCGGGCTGTCGGCGCTGCTGGTGATGGGATGGCTGGACCGGGCGGGGTGGAATGGGCTGGTGGGGGAGGCGGTGGCCCGGCGGCGGATGCGGCTGGTCCGTTCGGCACGCTGACGCGGGACCTGCCGTCCATGAAGGCCGGGCGCCTTCGAGCCTGATGCGGCTCGGGCGAGGCACGGCCTAACCCCTTGTGATCGCCCTGCGCGGCGCGGGCCGCACCTTCGCCCGCTGCCCAGCCGTGGCCGGCAACGGGAATCGGCCAGCCGTGACCATTGTCCGGCAAGCACCAAAGCCACCCCGGCATTGCCACTCCCGCCGTTGCCTGGGTCATGCCTGCCTAGTCCAGGATCAGGGTGCTCGCGGGACTGCAAGGGGCAGTGGCAACGGTGCAGCCGGTGGCCCGTTCCACAACCACCGGGCCTCCTGCGTTGCCTGTGAGCAACGAGCCGGTCTTGTAGAACTCCCCGCGCCCTTGCTTCATGACCTTGATGCCGGACGCCCCGTTGTCGTGCACGCTGACCCGGCTGCCCGCCGCATGGCCTCCGTCCAGCAGGACGCCCTCGCGGATGTTATGGTCCATCTCGGCGGCGTTGAGGTTCAAGCCGCCGCCCGTCGTCGCGTAGGCGCCGACGGCGCTGCGGGACAGGTGGGCGTTGTTCAGCTCCAGGAAGCCGTTCTGCGACGCCCTCGCCCCGGAACCGAGGCATCCCGTGGCGGTGACCCGGTGCGCCCAGGCGATGCCGTTGCTTTGCGCCGCGACGCACGCGACCTGGGCGTCGGCGAAGCTCGACCCGTCCACGAACAGCGAACCTCCCTCGGCCAGGGCATTGTAGCCGAGCGTCTCGGCGCCGTTGTCGAAGATGTGCGCCGCGGTCCGCGCGTTGCATCCGCGGCACTGTATGACGCCGCCGAACCGTGCCAGCAGGTTGGCGTCCCCCGCGTTCCTGAAGGTCGAGCCGTCGGCGGTGACGCGCCCGCCCTGGTCGGCCAGGATGCCGTAGTAGAAGCCGTCAACGACGACGTGCGGCCCCAGGCTGACGTTTGACCCCGACCCCTCCGCGAGCACGGCGGAGCCATAGGAGTCGCGGCGCCATTCGGTGCGGCCGGTCCTGGCGCCGCTTCCCTTGATGAGGACGCCGTCCACCAGTCCGATGCGTCCGCCGTTGTTGGCGGCAAAGCCGCTGAAGTTGGTGCCGGCGATGTTCACGAAGTCCAGCACGACATGCTCCGGTGCGCCGGGGTTGCCGATGACCTGGATGCGTCCGGTGCATGGGCAGTCCGTGAAGAACTGGTCGTGCACGGCGTAGGTGCCGTCGGAGATCTTGATGAGGACGCTTTCGCCGGGCTGCTGCACGCGGACGGCTGCGGCTGCCCAGGCTTGCAGGGGGTCGGCGTGGTCGCATCCGGATGCGCAGACCGTCAGCGTCGTGGCCGCTCCGGCCGCATGGAACGCGAGCGCCATTGGCAGGACCAGGAGAGATGTCCTCATGCGGGTTGTCCTTCAGAACGGGTTGCGCCGGTCGCGGCGGGCTGGGCTATGGATGCTGGACCTGCGGTGCAACGAGCGCGGCGCCGGACGGGTTTGAGTGCGGGGCCGTGGGCTGCCTTCGCCTGCGGCGCTGGGCGCTGGGCGCTGGGCGCAGGGCGCTGGGTCCGGCGATGCCGGGACGTCTTTTGCCGCCCGGAGCCGCCGCTGCTTCTTAGGACTGCCCAGCGAACTTACCCGACGCCGGAACCCTCACCCGCCTGCTGGTCCTGAACCAAAGCCGCGCAGCGGGCGGGTGAGGTGGACGCCGCTGACTCGCGCGGTCAGGTCGTCGTTTCCGCCGGCACACCCCACTCGCGGTGCAAGCGGGACGCCTGTTCCAGGGTCAGGCCCTGCTTGCGGCCCAGCACCTCGGATGCGCGGGAACGCGATCCCAGCAATGCTGTAAGGTCCGATCGCTTCAAGCCACGCACCCCATGCAGGCACGGATCGCGTCCACGGGACCGGGCGGGTCTATCGGCCAGTGCCGGGCCTCGTGATGCTCGATCAGGGCAGCGAGGACGTCGAACCGGGCCGCGTCCGGCGTGCCCGGGGTTAGGCTGGTCGTTGAAGCAGGCAACGATTTCCGCCAGCGCCTAGTCGTAGTCGGCCTCGGTCGCCAGGGGACGCACGTCCATGTCCATCACACAACCTCCGGGTTGATCCTGTCATACTCGGCATGGGCGCCGACGAACGTCACCAGCATGCGCCTGAACGGCAAAGGAATTCGGCTGCCGGAGCATCAGCGCCGGTCCTGCCAGCACAACCCCTCTGGCGTGATGCACATAAGTATGCATAGTAGCCACTATGGACAGCCGAACGATCATCAAGCTGATCGAGGCAGATGGCTGGCGGTTGGAACGCGTGACTGGCAGCCACCACCACTTCCGCCATCCATCCAAACCGGGGACGGTCACCGTGCCGCATCCCCGGAAGGACATGCCCATCGGCACGCTCAAGAGCATCGCGCGCCAAACGGGCGTCAAACTAGGAGGCTGACCATGGGCACCGCCTATTATCCTGCCATCATCGAACGCGGCGCCAGCGGCTACGGCGTGTTCTTCCCCGACCTGCCCGGCTGCACCAGCGCGGGCGACACGATCCAGGAAGCGGCCATAGGCGCTGAAGAGGCACTGCAAGGCTGGATCGAGGTATCGTCCGAACACGGCGACGACATCCCGCCGCCGAGCGACCTGGACGCCATCGCAGCCGATCCCGATGTGGTGGAGGCAGCCCGCGTCCTGGTCCGTACCGACCTGCCTGACAAGGCAGCCCGCGTCACGATAACCCTGCCGGAAAGCCTTTTGGCCGAGGCAGACCTGTATGCCAAGCGCATGGGCTTCACGCGGTCCGGGCTGCTCGCCCAGGCCGTCCGGGAGCGGATGCGCCGGGACCGGGTGGTGTAGAGGCACCGCCTCAGCTTGGGAGGCGCGACGATCAGCATATCCACGCGTAACGAATGCTCCTCCCTATGCCGCCGCCGCCATCCCCCCATCCAGCACATCCACCCGGACCCGCTCCCCCGGCGCCGAAACCAGCACCCCGCCCCGCGGCACTTCCTTCCAGCACAGCCGGTCGTCGTCAATCGGCTCGGACACCAGCAGCAGCCCGCCACCGGGCAACTCCTTGTAATACAGCGTCGGCGGACGCGCGTCGCAGGCCCAGCGGAACGCCCATAGCGTATGCCCGTCGGTGAGCGTCGCCGTAAACCGCAGCGCCTCCTGCACCCCGGCCGCGCGCATGTGCCGCTTCACCTCAGCAAAAGTGTCTGCCATCGCCTGCACGGGGTCCCGGTCCAGGCCGCGGGCCAGGGCGGCCAGAAATAGCGCCTCGCTGTCCCCCGTGCCGGCGCGGGCGGCGTAAAGCTCGTCCGGAATCATCTCCTCGACCCGGCGGCGCATCGCCGGCCAGCCGCCGACCTGGCCATTGTGCATGAACATGTACTTGCCGTGCACGAACGGATGGCAGTTCGCCCGGCTTGTCGCCGTTCCCGTCGCCGCCCGCACGTGCGCGAAGAACAAGCGGCTGCGGATTTGCCCGGCGATGCTCAGCAGGTTCTCGTCCGACCAGGCCGGACGCACCTCCCGATACAGCCCGGGGTTCGGCCGCTCCCCATACCAGCCGACGCCGAAGCCGTCGCCGTTGGTTTCCGTCTTGGCCTCGGACGCATGGAGCGATTGGTGGATCAGGCTGTGGCAGGGCGCGGCCACCAGCGTTTCCAGCAAGATCGGCTCGCCTTGATAGGCGAGGAAGCGGCACATGCGGCACCTCCGGCACGGGATGACAATTACGTTACACCCTGCAATCGAACCGAAGCAAGGACAGCATGGCTGTCCCGCTGCGGGCGTTGCCGATTTGACACCAGCCCTTGCCGGACGCGATACCCCCGCGCCTTTCACGCAGGAACACCCCACGCCATGCCCGTCCACGCCTTTGTCTTCCCCGGCCAGGGCAGCCAGTCCATCGGCATGGGCCGCGACCTCGCCGCCGCCTTCTCCGCCGCGCGGGAGGTGTTCGGGGAGGTGGACGAGGTCCTCAAGCAGAAACTGTCCAAGCTGATGTTCGAAGGCCCGCCGGAAACCCTGACCCTGACGGAGAACGCCCAGCCCGCGCTGATGGCCATGTCGCTGGCGGTGCTGCGGGTGCTGGAAACCGAGGGCGGGTTCAAGCTGGAGGACAAGGCGGTGCTGGTGGCCGGGCACAGCCTCGGCGAGTACAGCGCCCTTGCCGCCGCCGGGGGCCTGACGCTCGGCGACACCGCCCGGCTGCTGCGCCTGCGCGGCGACGCGATGCAGGCGGCGGTGCCGGCCGGGGAGGGGGCGATGGCCGCCCTGCTGGGCGTCGAGCTGGAGGCTGCTGTCGCCATCTGCGCCGACGCCGCCGTGCTGGTGCATGAGGACGGCCGCGAGGAGCGCCAAGTGGTCGAGGCCGCCAACGACAACGGCGGCGGCCAGGTCGTCATCAGCGGCCACCGTGCCGCCGTCGAGCGCGCGGTCGAGCTTTCCAAGACTCGCGGCGTGCGCCGGGCCATGCTGCTGCCGGTGTCGGCGCCGTTCCACTGCGCCCTGATGGCCCCTGCAGCCGACGCCATGCGCGACGCCCTAGGCCAGGCCACGGTGCAGATCCCGGTCGTCCCCGTGGTCGCCAACGTCACCGCGGAGCGCGCGTCGGAGCCGGACGACATCCGCAGCCTGCTGGTCCGCCAGGTCACCGGCACCGTGCGGTGGCGCGAGTGCGTCCTGGCCTGCAACGCGGTCGGCGTGGACAGCTTCATGGAGCTGGGCGCCGGCAAGGTGCTGACCGGCCTCATGCGCCGCATCAGCCCGGACAGCGCCGCCATGTCCGCCGGCACGCCGGCCGAGATCGAAGCCATGCTGAGGGTGCTGTGATGTTCCGCCTGGATGGGAAGTCCGCGCTGGTCACCGGCGCGTCGGGCGGCTTGGGCGGCGCCATCGCCCGCGCCCTGCACGCCCAGGGCGCGACGGTCGCGCTGTCCGGCACCAAGAGTGATGTGCTGGAGTCGCTGGCGGCGGAGATGGGCGGCCGTGCCCATGCCTGCCCGGCGGACCTGCGCGATGCCGGTGCCGCTGATGCGTTGATCGCAGCGGCGGAGGCGGCGTGCGGTCCCTTGCACATCCTGGTCAACAATGCCGGGCTGACGCGGGACATGCTGGCGATGCGGCTCAAGGACGATGATTGGAACACGGTGCTGGACGTGGACCTGTCTGCGCCGTTCCGCCTGGCCCGCGCGGCCCTGCGCGGGATGCTGAAACGCCGGGCCGGGCGGATCATCGGCATCGGCAGCATCGTCGGCGCCACAGGCAACGCCGGCCAGGCCAACTATGCCGCGGCGAAGGCCGGGCTGGTGGGCATGAGCAAGGCGCTGGCGCAGGAGGTCGGCAGCCGCGGCATCACCATCAACGTGGTGGCGCCGGGCTTCATCCAGACGGCGATGACCGATGTCCTCAATGCCGACCAGAAGGCGCGGCTGACCGGCGCCATCCCGCTGGGCCGCATGGGCCAGCCGGACGACGTGGCGGCGGCGGTGGTTTACCTGGCGTCGGATGAGGCAGGGTGGGTCACCGGGGCCACGCTGCACGTCAATGGCGGCATGGCCATGTCCTAACACTGGCGTGTTGCCTTGGCGCGGCCGGCGGAACCATGCTAAGCGGCCTGCCACTTCGTTCACGATGGCTAGCTCTGCCGGGTGGCGGCTGATGGCGAAACGGACGGGTTGAACAAGCCTCGCTGAAGCGGGCTTAAACGGCAGACAGGAACCGAGGACAAGATGAGCGAGATCGCCGACAAGGTTAAGAAGATCGTTGTCGAACACCTGGGCATCGAGGAGGCCAAGGTCACGCCCGAGGCATCGTTCATAGACGATCTGGGCGCCGACAGCCTGGACACGGTCGAGCTGGTGATGGCGTTCGAGGAGGCGTTCAGCGTCGAGATCCCCGAGGATGCCGCCGAGAAGATCAGCACCGTCAAGGACGCGATTGACTTCATCGAGAAGCAGAAGGCGGCCTAAGCGGGCGTGAGCATGAGGGAATAGCGGCGATGCGGCGCGTGGTGGTGACTGGCATGGGCATCGCCTGCCCGCTCGGCCTGGGGGTGGAGCACGTCTGGCGCCGCCTGGTGAACGCCGAAAGCGGCATCGGCGCCATCCAGTCGTTCGATACGACGGAGCTGACGGCGAAGATTGCCGGCCAGGTGCCCGCCGGCACACGTGCCGGCGGCGGCTTGGACCTGAACGAGTGGATACCCGTCAAGGACCAGAAGAAGATGGACCGCTTCATCCACCTCGCGGTGGTCGCGGCCATCGAGGCGGTAGAGGACAGCGGCTGGGTTCCTGCGGACGAGGACGCCCGCTGCGCCACCGGCGTGATGATCGGTTCGGGCATCGGTGGGATCGGCACGATCTACGATGCCTCGGTGCTGGTTTACACCGGCAAGACCCGGCGCTTGTCGCCCTTCTTCATCCCCTCCGCGCTCATCAACCTCGCGTCCGGGCACGTGTCCATCAAGTATGGCTTCAAGGGGCCGAACCACTCGGTGGTGACCGCCTGCGCCACCGGCGTCCATGCCATCGGCGACGCTTCGCGGCTGATCATGCTGGGCGACGCCGACGTGATGGTCGCCGGCGGGGCGGAGGGCGCCGTGAACGAACTTGGCATGGGCGGCTTCTGCGCCAGCCGCGCCTTGTCAACCGGCTTCAACGACCGTCCTGCCGCGGCGTCCCGCCCCTGGGACCGCGACCGCGACGGCTTCGTGATGGGGGAGGGCGCCGGGATCGTCGTGCTGGAGGAGTTGGAGCACGCCCGCGCCCGTGGCGCCAAGATCTACGGTGAGGTCGGCGGCTACGGCATGTCCGGTGACGCCCACCACATCACTGCGCCGGCGGAGGGGCACGAGGGTGCGTTCCGCGCCATGAAGGCCGCATTCCGCAACGGCGGCGTGTCGCCGTCCGAGGTCCAGTACGTGAACGCGCATGGCACCAGCACGCCGCTTGGCGACGACCTGGAGCTTGAGGCAGTGGAACGGTTTTTCGGCGAGGATGCCAAGGGGCTGGCAATGTCCTCCACCAAGTCCGCGACCGGGCACCTGCTGGGGGCGGCAGGCGCCATCGAGGCGATCTTCTCCCTGCTCGCCATCCGGGACGGCGTGTTGCCGCCGACGCTGAACCTTGAGAACCCGAGCCGCGACAGCGTGATTGACCGCGTGCCGCTGCAGGCCCAGGAGCGCCGGGTGAACGTGGCGCTGTCCAACAGCTTTGGCTTCGGCGGCACCAATGCGAGCATCCTGTTCAAGCGCGCAGCATAGGCGTGGGATGATCTTCTCCCTCTCCCTCCGGGAGAGGGGTGGGGTGAGGGGGCGGGCAAGCGCAGTCCTCGCCGCTTCCAGCAATCTTCTTGTGGCTCACGCAGCACTTCGCTCCGGCGCCAAGACCCCCCCACCTCGACCCTCTCCCGGAGGGAGAGGGGGCAGGAAGAACTTCAAGGTCACTGGCTGATGCGCGCCTTTCTCGGTACCCTGCTTGCGCTGGTCCTGCTCGTCGGCGGCGGCGCGTTTTATGCTTACCGTCAGTACGAGCAGCCTGGTCCGCTGCAGGATACGCGCGGCCTCATCGTGCCCCGTGGCGGGATCGGCGAGGTTGCGGACAGCCTGGCGCGGGAGGGCGTAATTGCGAGTCCGCTGGCGTTCGAGGCCGCGGCGCTCGCGACCAGCGGCGACGGCGCCCTGCATGCAGGCGAACTGGAGTTCCCCGCCGGCGCCAGCCTGCGCGAGGTGCTGCGCATCCTGCGCACCGCCAAGCCGATCCAGCACCTTGTGACCATACCCGAGGGCCTGACCGCCATCCAGGTCGCAGCCCTGCTGGACCGCACCCCGCTGCTGGACGGCGCAGCGGCGGTCCCGCCCGAGGGCAGCCTGCTGCCGGAAACCTATGCCTTCGACCGCGGCACCACCCGCGCCGCCCTGATCGAGCGTGCCGTCAAGGCGATGAGCCGCGCGCTGGATCGCGCCTGGGCCGCCCGCAGCCCGACCCTGCCGCTCGACAGCCCGCGTGACGTGCTGGTCCTAGCCAGCATCGTCGAGCGCGAGACTGCGAAGCCGGAGGAGCGTCCGCGCGTCGCCGCCGTATTCCTGAACCGGCTGCGCCAGGGCATGAAGCTGCAATCCGATGCCACAGTGGTCTATGGCGCCAGCGGAGGCGCCGGCGCCTTGGACCACGGCCTGACCCGGTCGGAGCTGGATAGCGACGATCCCTACAACACCTACCGGATTCCCGGCCTGCCGCCTGGCCCGATCGCCATGCCAGGCGCTGCATCCCTGCAGGCCGTCACGCAGCCGATGCAGTCCAACGAGCTGTTCTTCGTGGCGGACGGCACCGGCGGCCACGTCTTTGCACGGACCCAAAGCGAGCATACCCGCAACGTCGCGCATTGGCGCGAGGTCGAGCGGGCGCGGAGGCAGCCGTGACCGCCGGGCCGTCCGCGCTGGCCTCCATGACCGGCTTCGCCCGCACGGACGGCGCTGCCGCCGGGCTGTCCTGGGTTTGGGAGCTTCGCAGCGTCAACGGACGCGGCCTGGACGTGCGCGTGCGCCTGCCGCCCGGCCTGGACGGGCTGGAGCCGGCATTGCGGGAGGAAGCGGGCCGGACACTCCGCCGCGGCAACGTGACCGCGACCTTGACGGTGAAGCGTGACGAGCGGGTGCGCCTCGCCGTGGACCCCGCCGTGCTGGACGAGGTCCTGCGCCTCGCCCTGGACCTGGCCGCACGCATACCAGGCGCGCCGCCACCGCGGCCGGAGGCGCTTCTGGCCATGCCCGGAGTGCTGCGCGCCGCCATGGGCAACGAGGGCGTGCCGCCAGCGGGCCTCGCCGCCGTGCAGGCCGGGTTCACCCAGGCCCTCGCCGGCCTGCACGCGGCGCGGCTGGAGGAGGGTGCGCGGCTGCATGCGGTCCTGGCCGCACAATTGGATGAGGTCGCGGTCTTGCACGTCCAAGCCGGCGAGGAGGCGGCCGACCAGCCGGCCCTGCAACGCGCCCGCATGATGGATGGCTTGTCCGCCCTGCTGCGCGACCGGCCGGGCCTGCCGGAGGACCGCATCGCCGCCGAGGTCGCATTGCTGGCTACCCGGTCCGACGTGCGGGAGGAGCTGGACCGGCTCGCCTCGCACGTGGCCGCAGCCCGCGCCCTGTTGCAGGATGGTTCCGCGGTCGGACGCCGGTTCGACTTCCTGGTGCAGGAGTTCGTGCGGGAGGTGAACACGCTGTGCAGCAAGTCGGCCTCCGTGTCGCTGACGGCGACCGGCCTGCGGTTGAAGTCAGTCGTCGAGCAGATGCGCGAGCAGGTGCAGAATGTCGAATAGCCCGCTTCTCCTTCTCCCTCTCCCTCCGGGAGAGGGGGCAGTGACGCGGCGCGGCGTTTGCCTGGTGATCGCCGCCCCGTCCGGCGCGGGCAAGAGCACCATCACCCGTGCCCTGCTGGCCAGCGAACCCGCCCTGTCGCTTTCCGTCAGCGCCACCACCCGCGCGCCCCGTCCCGGCGAGCAGGACGGCATGCACTACCATTTCCGCACCCAGGCCGAGTTCGACGGCATGGCCGCGGTCGGCGCCTTGCTGGAATGGGCGTCGGTGTTCGGCCGCAGCTACGGCACGCCGCGCGCGCCAGTCGAGCGCGCGCTTCACGCCGGGCAGGACGTGGCGTTCGACATTGACTGGCAGGGCCATCAGGCATTGCGCCAGGCGTTGCCCGGCGATGTCGTCGGCGTCTTCATCCTGCCGCCTTCGCTGGCTGCGCTGGAGCAGCGCCTGAAATTGCGTGCCGGCGACAGCCCGACGGAGATCGCCCGGCGCATGGCGGCCGCCCGGGACGAAATGTCGCACTGGGCTGAGTTCAACCATGTTGTGGTCAACACCGACCTCGACCAAGCCATCGCGGAAACACGCGCAGTGCTGCATGCCGCCCGCAGCGCCACGGCGCGCCAGCCTGGCATCGCCGCATTCGTTGAGGGCTTGTCCAGGTCATGACCAGCCAGCAGAGCCGGCGCTGCTTTGCCCGTGCCGGTGGCGCCCGTGGTCTCAGCGGCGCTGCGGCGACGCCGGACTACGTGCGCTCGTAGGTTCCTATGGTCCGCCCCTGGGCGATGACATGCGGCCGTATCGTACGCATCAGCAGCGAGCGGCCCGGCGGATACGGGAAGCTTGGCCGCGCGTCCAGCGCGAACACCTGGAAAGCATACCGGTGCGGCCCGTGCCCAGGCGGCGGGGTCGGAGCCGTCCAGCCCGGGCGGCCCAGCGAGTTGCGCCCGCAGGAATAGCCCCGGTTCGAGCGGCCAACCAAGCGCAACGGTATCTCGCCCTCGTCCAACTCGGTCACATCCGGAGGAATGGAATGGACGATCAGATGGACCAGCGGGCGGAAGGACGGCACGTCCGCATCCTCCACCAGGAGCACGCTGGACTGGGTTTGCGGCGGCAGGCCCTCCCATTGCAGCGGCGGGCACAGGCTGTCGCCGTCCTGGGTGAAGCGGACCGGCATGGGCCGGCGGTCGGCGAACGCCGGGCTGCTGACGGTCAGCGAAAAGCCCATGTTGCCCGACAGCCGGCTACTGGCCAGCGTGATGACGCCGGGGCGGATGCCGCGCAGGGCATGGCCGATGGTGCGCATGATGGATGTTTGCATGGAAGGTCCCTGTGGTGCCGCGGTCCTGACGCAGCCGGGACGTTAGGGGTTGCCTTCACCGGACCCGCTGCAACAGGGCGTGAAGCGTCGGTGCCGCCGCGCCGCCGCGGGCGGCTACCCAGGCTTCCAACTCCGGCGCTGGAACCACGGCCAGCTCGCCGTACTCGTCGTTGCCGCCCGCCTCATGCGCAGCCAGGATGGTGGCGCCCGGCAGCGGGGTCGTAACCTGCATCCCAAGGTCCAGCACTCCGGTCGGGTGCTGGACCAGGCAAAGCGGCAGGATCGCCAAGACGGCGTCTGCGCCTAAGCCGAGCTCCTCCCACAGTTCGGCCAGCAGCGCGGCGCGCAGGTCGGCGCCGCCGTTGCTGGCCGCGCCCTGGTCCACACTGCCGGCGGGCGGGAGCTGCCACAGGCCGGGCTGATACAGCGACCCGGCCTCCCGCCGGCCCACGACGATCCCATCGGGGCAGCACAGCACGCCGCATACGGCCAGCGACTGCACGCCGAGCACCGTCCGCAGCGCCGGATCGGCCATTTGCGCCACCACGCGGCGATACTCGGTCCAATGCCCCTCCAACCCGGCTGCATCGTAGCGATCGGCGCAGAACACGCGGCCGTTAAATAGGGAGTGCCGGGCGCAGGCGGCCTGCCAGTGGCGCTCCACGACCGCGTCGAGCGCCGGGTCGAGCGACGGCATCCCGCGCACGATCCTGGCCTGGATGCCGGGCAGCACATCCAAGACCGGCCACCCGGCAGGCACGTCAGCGAACCGGGGCGAAGTGTTCCGTCACTTCGGCAGCGATGAAGCCAAGCTTGCTGACCGTCGTGCGGTTGAGCATGGAGCCATCATCCAGCAAGTACCACCATTGTTCCATCGTCACGTTCTTGAGGGCATTGCCGGGGCTGAGCGCAAGAGTCCACATCCAATGGAACGCGCGTCCGCTGGCGTCCCCGGTGGCGGTCCCGACCATGTCGTTGGCCGTCGCCTTGAACCGGCCCGGTGCGATTCGGGTCATATGCCAGGTTCGCGTCACCGGAGGGTCATCGCCGATGGTCAGGCGCTGGGTCATGCGCAGCCCGTCCGGGCCATCGGCGTCCCCCATGCAATCCGTAGTGACGATGCTGGTGGGCTGCCCCGACCTGTCCTCCAGCACGCCCCACGAGCGGACATGACCAGTGAAGAAGCGCACGGGATCAAATGCAGGGGCGGCAGCGCCGAAGCTGCTTACGGGTAGGGGGGGGCTGCAGCCCAGCAGTCCAACGGCGATAAGCAGAATGGTCCAACGCATCGCCATATCCTACGACAAAGAAGGCGGGAGCCTTCCGTAGTTGCCTCCTGCCCCCTCTCCCTCCGGGAGAGGGTCGGGGTGAGGGAAGCCGCAAGCGCTGCAGTCACCGAAATAAAGCGAAGGCCGCATGCACCGGCTACGGTCCATGCGGCCTCCCTCACCCCAACCCTCTTCCGGAGGGAGAGGGAGCAGGAAGCGTAGCTTATTTGCGCGGCGCGTTCATGCCGCTGGTGGTGGCGCCTGCAGTCGAGTTCGTGGTTGTGCCGCCCGTGCCCATGCTGCCACCCTTTTCGGTGCTGGTGGTGGTCGTGGCTGCCCCGGTCGGGCGGGTGGCGGCGGACGTATCCTCTACGTCAACCTCGGTCTTGCGGACGGTGTCGTGCACGGTCTCAGTCCGGTCGGAAACGTCCTTCCTGATGCCAATCTCCTCGATCACGCGCACATCCTTCTGCACAACTGCCTCCTCCGAACGCGCCTGTGCCTCGATGGTACGCTCCTGGAACGCATTCGCAGCGTCTGCTGCCGTCACTTCACGGTCAACCGGGTGCCGCTCGACGTGGACCCGCTCCTCATGCAGGCTGACCTGCTCCTCGATGGGGCGCTCGACGACGTAGCTGCGGACGCGCACGGCGCCGGTGGCGACCTCACGCTTGCCCACGCGCAGGCGCTCTTCCATCACTTTGATCGTATCGGTGTCGCCGGCTGCCGTGGACATGCTGGCGGCAGTTGCGGACGTGCCGGCGGCTGGGGTGCTGGGCGACCCCGCCATGGCGCTCGTCGGGCTGGCGCCCATCGTTGCCGCGGTGCTGGCCATCCCTGCGCTTGCCGGGATGTTATCCGTCGCCGTCGTCTGGTTCACGGCGTAGTTCGCGGGGGTCGAAGCCGCACGGTTTACCGTCGCGCTGGCCGTGCCGGAGCCCTGGTTGCCGCTGCCCTGGTAGTCGTAGCCGGACTGGCGCCATTCCTCCAGCTTCGCGTCGAAATCTATCGGATTGGTGGCTTCCAGCGTGTGAATGATTGCCTCGCGGTTTGCGCTGCGCGCGGGCGAAACGACGACCATTGCATGGCCCTTGCTGATGGCGTGGTTGTAGGCGTGCGCCTCCTCATCTGGGACGAACAAGCTCTTGATTGCGCCCCACATGCCCTGGTTGCCGGCCTCGTAGTCCACGCCGCCCGCCATGGTATCGCTGGCCTTGTCCATCACCTGAATGGACTCGCTGCTCACCCCGGCATGGACCAGCATGTCGCGGGCCTTGTTGGCCTCGGACATGGTCTCGTACAGCGCGACGATCTGGTTGTCATGCGTGTCCGGGTTGTACAAGCCCTTATCGTGAGATGCCGCGTCGTTCAGGGCATCGGACCGGGTGTCGTTGTTGATGTAGGAACCGCTCATGTTCAGCTCTCCTTGCTGGCGTCGCCAGTAACGGAAACATTTCCGCTTGGCTCAATTTTCGCAGTCTCGGTGCGCAGGCGCACGACCTCATGGGCAGTGCGCTCCGTGGTAGTCTTCCGGATGTGCAGCTCCTCCTTGAGGACGAGCCGCTTTTCCACCACCAGCACTTCCTCCAATATCGGGATGATGAGGACATCACCCTCCTCGCGGGAGGCCGGCGCCTCCGTCACGGTGCGGCCGACTGGCACTCGCTCGACGGAAACATCGGTTCGGCGCAGCAGCATCTCGACGTTCTCGTCACGCTCGGACACGGTCTTGTGGATGACGACCCGGCCCGTTTCGACCTCGCGCTTGCTGACCTTCAGCTCTTCCCGCAACACGGGGATGACCTCGGTGTCGGCTGCGTCGGTGAGGATACTCCGTTGCGCTGTCCCGGATTGCAGGCTCTCGCCCCGAACCGCGCCCGTCGCCAGCACATCATTTGCCAGCACGTCATTCGGGACGTCTTTGGTGTCCGCTGCCATGGCAATGCTCCGCCGCCGAGGTGTGAGCCACCATGACTGACGAGGCCGATGAAGGTTCCATAGCGTTTATGTGAGAGACAGAAACATCCGGACAGTCAGGACTTGGCGGTGATCCGGTCCACCTCGGCGAGGTCCTCTGGCGTCAGCACCCAGCCTCCCGCGGCGACGTTGGCCTGGACCTGCTCCGGGCGGGTTGCGCCTGCGATCACACTGGATACGGGGGCCTGGGCCAGCAGCCAACTGAACGCGAGTTCCAGGATGGTGTGGCCGCGGGCCTCGGCAAAATCCTGCAGCCGCTCGGCCGCCACCCAGTTGGCGTCGGTCAGATAGCGGTCGGCCAGACGCTGCGTCCCGGTCAGCCGCGCGCCCTCGGGCATCGGCTGGTTGCGCCGATACTTGCCGGTCAGCAGTCCGCTGGCCAGCGGGAAGTAAGGCAGCATTCCCAGGCCGTGCGCACGCATCGCCGGCATCAGCTCCGCCTCGTTGCCACGCACCAGCAGCGACAGCTCGTCCTGGCAGGACACGAAGCCGGGGATGCCGAGGTGGCGGGCCGTCCAATCCGCGTCCGCCACCTGCCAGGACGGCAGGTTGCTGCACCCGGCGTAGCGTATCTTGCCGGCGCGGGTCAGGTCCTCCAGCGCCCGCAGCGTTTCCTCGATGGGCGTCAGCGGGTCCGGGCGATGCTGCTGATACAGGTCTATCCAGTCGGTACGCAGCCGCCGCAGGCTCGCCTCCACCGCCGTCATGATGTAGCGGCGGCTGGCGCCCTTGAGGGTTTCGGCGTCGTCCATCGGCAGGGCGAACTTGGTCGCCAGCACGATGTCCTTGCGGCGAGGGCCGAGGATCTCGCCCAGCGCTGTCTCCGACCCGCCGCGCTCGCCATAGGCGTCGGCGGTGTCGAACAGGGTGATCCCGGCGTCCAGCGCCGCATGGACCACGGCGCGGCTGGCCTCCGGCCCGATGCGCCCGCCAAAGTTGTTGCAGCCCAGCCCGATGGCCGAGACCCGCAGGCCGGAGCGGCCGAGGTTACGCTACTCCATGCGCCGCCTCCATCTCGCCCGCCATCTGAACGCCCGGCGCACGCAGCGGCGGCGCATCCCAGTCCAGGACCGGCCCGGCGGGCACGATGCCGTATGGATTCACGGTGGGGTGGCTCATGTAGTAGTGCCAGCGGATGTGGTCGAAATCCACGGTCTCACGGACGCCGGGCTGGGCATACAGGTCGCGGGCGTAGGCCCACAGCACGCGGTAGTCCACGAGGCGCCGGATGTTGCATTTGAAATGCCCCACATAAACGGGGTCGAACCGGACGAGGGTGGTGAACAGGCGCCAGTCGGCCTCGGTGATGACATCCCCGCACAGGAAGCGACGCCGGGCCAGTTGGTCATCCAGCCAGTCCAGCGTCTCGAACAGCGGATGCACCGCGGCATCGTAGGCGGCCTGGGTGGTGGCGAAGCCCGCCTTGTAAACGCCGTTGTTCACCGCGGCGTAGATGTGGCTGTTGAGGGCATCTATGCTCTGGCGCAGCGGCTCCGGGTAATAATCGCCGGGCAGGGCGCCGATGCCGTCGAAGGCGGAGTTGAACATCCGCAGGATGTCGGCGCTCTCGTTGCTGACGATGGCGCCGGCTTGCAGGTCCCAGAGCACCGGGACGGTGACGCGGGTGGTGCAGCCCGGCTCGGCCCGGGTGTAGAGCTCATGCAGGAAGGCAGCGCCGCCGGGATCTGGCACCACGCCGGCGCCGGGTGCGAAGGACCAGCCGCCCTCCCGCATGACGGGGTTCACGACCGACAGCCCAACCATCCCCTCCAACCCCTTCAGGCGCCGCAGTATCAGCGTACGGTGCGCCCACGGGCAGGCAAGGGACACATAGAGATGATAGCGCCCTGCCGCCGCCGCGAAGCCGCCTCGTCCGGTCGGGCCGGGCCGCCCGTCCGGCGTGACCCAACTGCGCCACCGGCTTTCCGACCGCTGGAATGCCCCGCCGCTTTTGGACGTGTCGTACCACTCGTCGGACCACGAGCCGTTGACCAGCAGCCCCATCAGAGCGGCGCCTTGCCTGCGGGGCCGGGCAGGGCGGCGATCTCGTTGATGAGCTTGCTGGTCATGGCCTCTCCGAATTGCGAGAACTCCCGCACTTCCAGCACGAAGCTGCCGGGTCCGCCGGTCACGTTTTGACGATACCACTCCGGCAGGCCACCCGGCGGCTGCACGTGGGCATAGGTGTAGCTGACGGGATGCTCGTTGATGATCGCCAGGCCGTTGATGGTGACGCCGGCCTCCACCGCTTCGTCTCGTGCAGCCTGCACGTCGCGTCCGCTGTTGTTGGTGCCGTCGCCGGCCACGTCAATCACCTGCCGCTGCGCCTCGAACTGGCCGCGTGCGTCGCGTAGCAGGTGCATCCCGCGGTCAATGCCGGCGCTGATGCTGGTGCGGCCGTAGAAGCTGCGCGGCGCCGCCCCGATCTCATCCGTCAGCGCCCGCGCGCTGGCGGCGTCGCGCACGACGCGCCAGGGCGTGACGGTCTGCACCTCGAACGAGCCGGCGAACTCGACATAGCAGACTGCGATGGCACCGACCGCGCCGTTGCGTATGGCGGAGATCACGCGCGGATCGTTGAAGGCGGCGGCGTAGCCGTCCTTCTGCATGGTGAACTCGGAGTCGTCCACGCTCCGGGACACGTCGGACACGAGGACGAGCAGCATGTCCACGGCCTCCGCCGCACGGGCGGGAAGGGCGGCGAACAGAACCATGATGAGAATGAGGGCGCGCATGAGGGTGATCCCAGCGGTTGCCGGGGCATGGTTGCGCGGCAATGCCGCCGCGCCAAGCAGAATCGGTGGTGATGCACGCTCCTTTTCCCTCTTCCTTCGGGAGAGAGTTGGGGTGAGGGGGTCTTGCTTGCGGAGCGGAGACCCAACGGCACCGCCGGAAAGTGGCCCTGCGTTGGATGGCTCCCGTGCTTGCCCGCCCCCTCGCCCCAACCCTCTCCCGGAGGGAAAGGGAGAAGAAAAGCCTACTGGCTGGCCCAGATGATCCGGTGCACCCAGGCGACCTCCGTCAGGTCGAAGCTGCGGTCGCGGTGTTCCGGGTTCAGGCTTTTCAGCTCGATCCGCCGGGCGGAGCGGCGGGCGAGCTGCTTGGCCATCACCTCGCCGGCCAGGGTGCGGGCCACCACCCGGTCGCCGCGGCGGATCGGCGCGGCCGGCGAAACCACCACCATGTCGCCGTCGCGGAACACCGGCTCCATCGAGTCGCCGGAGATTTCCAGTGCATAGGCATGGGGGTCGGCGATCTCCGGCAGGCCGACCTCGTCCCAGCTTCCGCCCACCGGGAAGCCAGCATCGTCGAAGTAGCCGTCGCCGCCCGCCTGCGCCAGCCCGAGCAGGGGGATGCGCCGGGCCGGACGGGCTGACGTCACGAGCGGCGATCCCGTCACCAGCGCCGTGAATGCCTCAAGGCTGGCGCCGGTGGCATCCAGCACCTTCGACAGGCTTTCGCTGCTGGGCCAGCGGGCGCGGCCGTCCGGCATCCGGCGCTTACTGGGATTAAAGGTCGTCGCGTCCAGGCCGGCGCGTTTGGCAAGCCCGGAGGCCGACAGGCCGTACTCCGCCGCCAGCGTGTCGAGCGCACGCCAAACATCCTCATGCTTCATGATTGCATGATGGCTAGGATTTCAGGCCGCGGCAACTAGGAATTCGCACCTTGTTTGCTTGAAGTCGGGATCAACTAATGTTCTTGTTGTGTTCTGTTAACCCAGGGTATGATCCGATGCCTGTCCCGCTGTTTCCCTCCGCCGAGGCTGCCTGGTTCTGGGCGGCGGCCGTCCTCCATGCCCGGCACGCGCCGACGGCAGCGCGGCCGCCTCCCGGCCCATGCCGGGTGGAAGAGGTGGTGAAGTGCCTGGACGTGCTGTATCGCGCCGGCACGCTGGAACTGCTCCATGCCCGCATCCTGCGCATCTGGGGTTGGCGCGGGCTGCCGCCGAATCCCGGCCATCCCAGGGAGCGCAGCGACTGGCGGCTGTGGCGGGAAGCGATGGAGGCGCTGGACGCGCCGCTGCGCGCCCGGGGTATCGTGGCGGGGCCGAAGTGCGCCCTCTCGCCGGACCTGCTGGCGCGGGCCAAAACGGCGATGAGGGAGCGGCCCACTTCTCCTGCTCCCTCTCCCTCCGGGAGAGGGTCGGGGTGAGGGAAGCCGCAAGCACGATTCCCAATCACGGCGGCGCGGATTTGTGCTGCTATGCCGATAGGGTGTGCCGTACGGCTTCCCTCACCCCAACCCTCTCCCGGAGGAAGAGGGAGCAGGCACAGCCTTCATGATCTCGCTCCGGTGGCGGTCACGGCCGGCTGCGGTGATGTGGAACCGGCTCCCGCGTTCGGTGGCCAGGCCCATGCCGGCCAGGCGTTCCAGGCAGGGTCCGTCCTTCAGGCCGCCGGGCCGCCCGGCGGCGTCCACCAGGGTCAGCCGGTGCAGCGCCGAGCGGCAGCACGTTTCCAGGTAAGGTTCGTCCCACATGGTCCCGGGGTTTACGGCGGATCGCGTTCCAGGGAAACCTCGGGCCAAACCTTTCCAGCACGGCCGGGATCGGGCAGACACCCCAGCATGACGCCAAGCCTCGCCTCCACCCTGATGCCGCTGCTGGCACGCGCCGACCCGGAGCGGGCGCACCGGCTGGCGATCACCGCCCTACGCCTGGGCCTGGCTGGGCGGGACGCACGCCCGGACGACCCGGCGCTGCACATTCGCGCGATGGGTCTGCACTTCCGCAATCCCCTCGGCTTGGCTGCTGGGTTCGACAAGGATGCGATGGCGCTGCGCGGCCTGCGCCGGCTGGGCTTCGGCTTCATCGAGGCCGGGTCCGTCACGCCGCTGCCGCAGCCCGGCAATCCGTGTCCCCGCGTATTCCGGCTGCCGGAGGACGGCGCGGTCATCAACCGCTACGGCCTGAACAACCGCGGGATCGCCGCCTTCACCACGCGCCTTGCCGCACTGCCGCGGGGGCCGGTTCAGCGGAGCGTGCCGGTGGGTGCCAACGTCGGGATCAACAAGGACGGCGCCGACCCCGAGCGGGACCTGCCCGCCCTGGTCGCCGCGATGGCGCCGCACGCGGACTACATCGTCATCAACGTGTCCTCGCCGAACACCCCGGGCCTGCGCGACCTACAGGGGGAGGCGCGGCTGGCAGCCATCCTGGCCGCCATCGCCGCCGGGGCGCCAAGCCGCCCGCCGCTGTTGGTGAAGGTCGCGCCCGACCTGCCGGATGGCGGGCTGGAGGCCATCGTGGAGAACGCCGTGAACCACGGCGTGGATGGGCTGATCGTGTCCAATACCACCGTCGCCAGGCCGGCCTCCCTGCGCTCGCGTTGGGCCGGGGAGGCCGGCGGGCTGTCCGGGCGACCGCTGCGCGAGGCCAGCACCCGGCTGGTCGCGCGGGCGTATCGCCTGGCGGCGGGACGGCTGGTGCTGGTGGGCTGCGGCGGCGTCGCCACCGGCGCGGACGTGCTGGAGAAGATGCGTGCGGGGGCAAGCCTGGTGCAGCTTTACACCGCGTTCAGCCTCGCCGGCCCCGGCCTGGTGCCGCGCGTCAAGCGGGAACTGTCGGCGGCGCTGCGGCAGCAGGGGTTCGCATGCGTTCAGGACGCAGTCGGAGTGGACGCATGATGGTGGATCATCAACCCTCGTCATCGCGGGAAGCCCAGCGGCACGGCAACCCAGGCACCGCCAGCGCGGTTGTTGCGGTCCCTGGCTTGCCGGGCCGCAAGGGTGGCCCCCAATGACGGTTCAAGGCGCCGGGCTGGCTGCCGGCATGAGGCACCTCGACGGCTTCCGCGAGGTTGCAGACGGCTATGACGGCTTTATCCTGGACCTGTGGGGCGTCATCCATGACGGCGTAGCGCCGATCCCTGGCGCGCCCGCCTGCCTGGCCGCGCTGCGCAGCGCCGGCAAGCGGGTCGTGCTGCTGTCCAACGCGCCTCGCCGTGCCGACAGCATCATGCGGCAACTCGCCCGCATGGACATCCCGGAGGGGCTGTATGACGGCGTCATGACCTCCGGGGAGGCGACGCACCTCATGCTGCGCGACCGCAGCGACCCCTGGTATGCCGCCCTGGGCCGCCGCGTGTTCCACTTGGGGCCGCAGCGGGACCGCGGCGTGCTGGCTGGGCTGGAGTTGGAAGTGCTGGACGGGCCGGAGGGCGCCGACTTCATGCTCAACACCGGGCCAGACGACCACGCGCCGCAGACGGACCCGTCGCATTACGATCCGGTGATGCAGCGCAGCGCCGCACTGGGCCTGCCGATGATCTGCGCCAACCCGGACCTGGAAGTGATACGCGGCGGCGTCCGGGTGGTCTGCGCCGGGACGCTGGCGGTTCGCTACCTGGATATGGGCGGCGACGTGCGCTCGCTCGGCAAGCCTGATCCAGCGATCTACCGTCCGGTCCTGGACATGCTGGGTCTGCCGCACGACCGGGTGCTTGCGGTTGGCGACGCGCTGCGGACGGACATCGCCGGGGCGGCGGGCGTTGGGCTGGACGCCTGCTGGGTGCTCGGTGGGCTGCATGGCGCGCATCTGGGCGGCGACAATGCGCGGACGCGGGCAGAGGCTGAGGCAGCCGGACTGGCGCCGGCGGCGTGCATCCAGCACTTCGTCTGGTAAGCGCGGGGTCTGGTGAGGGCGGGTCAGGCCCGCCCGGCGACGACCGACAGCAGCAGCGGGTCTATCCGCAGGATGCCCAGCGCCCGGCGCCACTTCGTCCCATGGTCCCGGTCGAACAGAAGGTCCACCTTGTTCGGCACGGACAGCCAGACGTTCTGCCCCATCTCCTCATCCAACTGGCCCGGCCCCCAACTGGCATAGCCCAGTGCCAGCAGCCCTTGCTGCGGGCCGCCGCCGGCCGCGATCTCCTGCAGCACGTCAAGGCTCGCAGTCAGCGCCAGGTTGTCGTCCACGACCAGGCTGCCGTCGCAGGTCCAGTCGGACGTGTGCAGCACGAAGCCTCGCCCCTGATCCACCGGGCCGCCCTTGCACAGTTGTATCTGCCGGGCAGGCGGCACGGGCGTGACGTCAAGCTGCATCAGCAGCGCGTCAAAGCTGGGCTGGGCCAACGGCTGGTTCAGCACGATGCCCATGGCGCCTTCGCTGGTATGGGCGCAAAGCAAGATGACGCCTTGCGCGAAGTGCGTGTCCTGCATCCCAGGCATGGCGATCAGCAGGTGACCAGTCAGGTTGGTGTCATCTTCAAGCATCAACAAGATGTTGGTTCCGTCGTGGCTCAAGGCAACCCACCCCGGGGTGACTCGCGCGGCAGGGACAGTTAGGAACTGTTGGAACCGCCAGAAGGACCCGCACGATGATTAGGACCGGTGACGCCATCCCCGCCATGAAGCTGACGTCCGCCACGGCGGAGGGGCCGAAGGAGCTTACGACTGAAGAAGTGTTCGGCGGCAAGACCGTCGTCCTGTTCGCCACCCCAGGCGCCTTCACGCCGACATGCAGCGCCCGGCACGTGCCGGGCTACTTGCAAAACCTGGACGCGCTGCGTGCCAAGGGTGTGGACACCGTCGCCTGCATGGCCGTCAACGACGTGTTCGTGATGGAAGCCTGGCGCAAGGAAATAGGTGTGGATGACCGCATCCTGATGCTGGCCGATGGCGCCGGGGTGGTGACCAAGGCGCTGGGCCTGGAGCTGGACCTGACCGCACGCGGCCTGGGCATACGCAGCCAGCGCTACGCGATGGTGGTCAGGGATGGCAAGGTGGAGCACCTCGCGGTCGAGAAGCCCGGCGACTTCGACGTGAGCAAGGCGGAAAGCGTGCTCGCGGTGCTGTGACGCCGTGAGCTGGTCGCCGGCGCAGTACGGGGCGTTCGAGGACGAGCGGACCCGGCCGTCGCGCGACCTGGTGGCCGCCATCCCCGATACGGCCGCGAGCCGGATGTGCGACCTGGGCTGCGGTCCCGGGAATTCGACCGAGGTCTTGGCCGCGCGCTTCGGAAACGCCGCGGTCGAGGGTGTGGACAGCTCTTCCGACATGGTCGCCGCCGCGCGGGCGCGGCTGCCGGGCATCCGCTTCACCGTCGCCGGCATCGAGGCGTGGGACGACCCGGGGCCGTTCGGGGTGCTGCTGGCCAACGCCGTGCTGCAATGGCTGCCGGATCACGCGGCGCTGCTGCCCCGCCTCGCCGCACGGCTGGCGCGGGGCGGCAGCCTCGCGGTGCAGATGCCGGACAACCTGGACGAGCCGGCGCATCGCCTGATGCGGGAGGCCGCCGCGGACGGCCCCTGGGCCGGCAAGCTGGCCGGGGCGGCCGGGATGCGGACGGAGATGGGCACGCCGGACTGGTATTACCGGGTGCTGCGGGCCGGGTGCAGCCGGGTGGACGTGTGGCGCACGACCTACCATCACGTCCTGCCCGGCGGTGCCGACGCGGTGGTGGAATGGTTCAAGGGCAGCGGCCTGCGCCCGTTCCTGGCGCCGCTGGACGAGGCGGAACAGGCGGGGTTCCTCGCCCGCTACCGCGCCGGAGTGGCTGACGCCTATCCGGTCCTGCCGGACGGCGCGGTGCTGCTGCCGTTCCCGCGGCTGTTCATGGTGGGCACGCGGTAGCTAAGCCGCCGTCGGCAGGCCGCGCGCCGTTTCCGTACGGAAGGTGTCGGCGATGTAGGCGGCCAGTGCGTCCGTGATGGGCTGCCGGGCCTCGGGGTTCCGCATCATCAGGATGCCGAAGTCCGGCAGCGGCGGCAAACCCTCCTCCGGACGCACCGCACGCAGCCCTTCCGGAAGCCAGGAGATGGTGGACACCGTGACCGCCAGGCCCGCCACAACCGGCGCATGGGTGCCGATCTGCGTGGCCGAGCGGTAGGCGACCCGGTAGCGCCGCCCGGCCGCGTCAAGCGCCCGCACCGCAGCCTCCGCCCAAGGGCAATGCTCCCGCGCCAGCGCCACCGGCAGCGGGTCCAGCCGGTGCGTGGCATGGCGCACCGACGTGATCCAGGCCAGCGGCCCGCGCCAAAGCGGCTCCGACTTATAGCCCGGCAACTCGTGCCCGTCCGAGCACAGCGTCAGGTCAAGCTCGCCGGCCCGCAATTTCTCGACCAGATCGGACGACGGCAGGCACAGCACGTCCACCTGCACCGACGGGTGGCTTTCGGCAAAGCGCTTGAGGATGCCGGGCAGGTATCGCAGCGCGTAGTCGTCCGGGCTGCCCAGCCGGACGGTGCCGTGGACGGAGGGCACGCGGAAGCTGCTCCAGATCTCGTCGTTGAGGGCCAGCAGGTCGCGCGCCCGGTGCAGCAGGAACTCGCCGTGCGGGGTAAGCTGCACGGTTCCGCCCTTGCCGCGGGACAGCAGGCGTTCCCCGAGCATACCCTCCAGCCGCTGCATCTGCATGGAGACAGCCGACTGCGTGCGCCCGACGCGCTGGGCAGCGCGGGTGAAGCTGCCGTCCTCGGCGATGAAGGTGAAGGTGCGGAGCAGGTCGGGGTCGAGCGCGGCGGGGTTGGTCATGGTCATCAGTATCACTGATCCATCGCATCAAGGCAATTCGTTTCCCTGATTGCCGAGGCAGTCCCATGTTCGCTTTCCCAATCCCAAGGAGAGGCATCATGGCAATCCAAGGCACCGTCATCCCCGTTCAATTCGCACCCCGCACGTCGCCCCGCACCGCGCCGCGTGCGCCGGTCCGCACGGTCTGGGCCCTGCTGAAGGCGATGCTGCACGCCCAGCGCACCCGCCGCCTGCTGGCCGAGATGGACGACCACCAGTTGGCTGACATCGGTATTGACCGTGGCCAGGCCTACATGGAGGCGGCCCGCGCGCCCTGGGACCTGACGCTGCGCCGCTGACGGGCAGCCGCCGCCTGCAATGCGTCTGCGAGGGCACTGCAGGCGGCGTGGCTGCGGCACCTTGATCCGCACGACGGCGGTCAGACTATCGCCACTGGGTGGTGACCTCCAAAGCTGGAGGTTCCATCGTGCAGGCGGACCCAGAGGTGGTCCGGGTTGGCGCGTGCACCAGTCATGACGCGATGGTGCAGCCCCGACACCTTGGGATCATAAAAAGCGCAGCAATTGGCCAGTGCTGCGCGGGCGCTTCGGCGCTAACCTGCCGTCAACGCAGGAGCGCCGCAATGCCGCACGACCATGGCCAGCATGAAACCGCCCACCACGGCCATTCGCACGGGCATGCCGGCCACAGCCACGCCCCTGCGGCGTTCGACCGGGCCTTTGCCATTGGCGCCGCGGTCAATGCGGCTTTCGTCGCGCTGCAGGTGTTCTATGGCCTGGCCGCCAACTCCGTTGCCCTGCTGGCCGACGCCGTCCATAATTTTGGCGACGTATTGGGCCTGCTGATCGCCTGGGGCGCCGCCACCCTGACCCGGCGCGCGCCCACCGCGCGCCGGACCTATGGCTGGGGCCGCAGCAGCATCCTGGCGGCGTTGTGCAACGCGGTCATCCTGCTGCTGAGCTGCGGCGCCATCGCGGTGGAGGCGGCGGGGCGTTTCGGCAGCCCGGCGCCGGTCGCCGCCTGGCCGGTCATGCTCGTGGCGGCCGCCGGCATCGTCGTGAACGGCGGCACGGCGCTGCTGTTCATGCGCGGGCGCCACGACGACATGAACCTACGCGGGACCTTCTTGCACATGGCGGCGGACGCCGCGGTGTCGCTGGGCGTCGTGGTGTCGGGCGCGCTGATCCTGTTGACGGGGTGGCAGTGGCTGGACCCGCTCACCAGCCTGGGCATCGTGGCGCTGATTACGTGGAGCACCTGGGGCCTGCTGCGGCAGAGCGTGGATCTGGCGATGGATGCCGTGCCCGCCGGGGTGGACCAGGCCGCGGTGCAGGCTGCGCTGGAACGGCTGCCGGGGGTCATAGAGGTGCACGACCTGCACATCTGGGGCCTCAGCACGACGCGTACGGCGCTGACGGCGCACCTGGTCCTGGCCCGGCCCGACCCGGGGCTGGTGCAGGCGGCGTGCGCCATGCTGCGCGATCGGTTCGGCCTGGACCATGCGACGCTGCAAATGGAGGAGGCCGAGGCTGCAGCAGGGTGCGCGCTTCGTCCGGCAGGGGTGGTGTGATCTTGCGGCACGTCCTGTGTCAGGAGCGGTAGCGGCACTGGACACTTCCAATACGCTGATCCTCGCCTTTACCGCCCTGAACCCACGACGACGTTGACCCTGCCGTTCTGGCCGGTGACGACGATGGGTGCTCGCGTCTGCAGCCTCATCCAAGCAGCGGGACAGGTTTTGCCGCAAATCCGTGCAGGAGACGCGTGTCATGTTGTTGGCTTACGGCCTTTGCTTGCCAACATCAGGAACATGCACCTGGAGCTTGCTGGCTTACGCGATCTCGAGTGCCCGCCACGCATGGGCCAACTGCCCCGCCACCGGGTCCCACGCCCAATAGCACCCCTGCCGCGCCGCATCGTGGATCCGGCTGATCGGCAGGCCCGCCAGGCGGCACATCAGCAGCGTCCCGGTCCCGCCGTGCCCGACGATCACGATCCGCCCCGGCGTCCCAACGATCTCGTCCCAAGCTGCGGCTACCCGGGCCTGCGCATCCACCGCACGCTCCCAGCCCTGGTGGGACAGGTCCGGTGCCGCGAAGAAGGCGTCCGCGGCGGCTTGGAACCGCTCCGCCGGCAGGTAGCCACTGCTGCTCCGGTCGTTTTCGTCCAGCCCGGGGTGGACCTGGACCGGCAAGCCGAAGCGTGCCGCCAGGATACCGGCGGCCTCGATGGCCTTGCATTCCGTGCTGGCCCAGACCGCGTCCGGGCGCGGCTGGGCAGCGGCGAAGGCGCGCATCCGGCGGATGCCCACGTCGGACAGGTGCCAGCGCGGGACGGGAACGGCCGGGTCCACGACCACCTCGGGATGGCACGCATACAGGATCATCGGCTGCCGGATGGTTGCTGGTTTACTGGGCTGGCTCATCGGCCGAGGCGCCGCCGGTTCACCTCCAGTTCGAGGGGCGTGAGCTGGAAGCCGATCTGGATGCGGTAGGCTGCCGCCGTCTTGTCTGGCTTGACCGGGAGGCGCAGCTCCACGGCGTCCCCGGACAAGCGCACGCGGTCGGCGTTGGCCGGGAACTCGGCGCTGAGCTGGAACACCTGCTTGTCGATGATGCGGTCCCCGTCCAGCACGGCGACGAAGTAGGCAAGCTGCGCCTGCCGCCCGGGCGCCGCCGGGCCGCGCTGCAGCTCGATCCCGACCTGCACGGTCGTGACCACCGTGGACGATCCGTCCCGCTTGCAGGAGCCGCCGACGCCGGTCAGGCGGCCGTTCAGCACCAGGTCGGTCAGGTCACGCCCGGCGCCGCGATACCGTACCAAGTCGGCTGCGTCCCGCACCAGGCCGACGTTGGGGCACGCGGGCGCAAATGCCTCCTCGGGGCCGCCGCAGCCGGCCAGGACGGGCGTCAGCAGGACCAGCAGCGCCATCGCCTGGATCAGGCGGGCGTGGATCGGACGGGCGCAGGGCGGGCAGGTTGGAAGCAGGGCAGCCATCAAAATCTCCATGCTGTGCCGGCCGGGCCGGGGGTCGCGCCGGGCCGGGCGCGGCACTAGTTGTAGCGGCATGAGCGCGGCGGCATAGTGCGCGCGCCTGCAAGCCGGATCCCATGACCCATATTGCCCCCATGCCACGCCTACACGTCGTGCTCGCCGGTCCCCGTGGTTTCTGCGCCGGGGTGGACCGGGCCATACGCGTCGTCGAGGAGGCGCTGCGCCGCTACGGCACGCCCGTCTATGTCCGGCACGAGATCGTCCACAACCGCACGGTGGTCGAGGCGCTCGAGGCCCAGGGCGCCGTCTTCGTCAAGGAGCTGGACGAGGTGCCGGCCGACGGCCATGTCGTGTTCAGCGCCCACGGCGTGCCGAAATCTGTGCCGGCGGAGGCCGAGCGGCGCAACCTGCTGTATCTCGACGCCACCTGTCCCCTGGTCAGCAAGGTGCACCGCGAGGCCGAGCGGCACTTCGCCGATGGCGGCCCCGACACCCGCCATATCCTGATGATCGGCCATGCCGGGCACCCGGAGGTCGTGGGCACGATGGGCCAGTTGCCGCCGGGCAGCGTGACGCTGGTGCAGAACACCGCGGAAGCGGAGGCGGTGCAGCCGGCGACCCCGGACCGCCTGGCCTTCATCACCCAGACCACCCTGTCGGTGGACGACACCGCCGACATCGTCGCCACCCTGCGCCGCCGCTTCCCGGCGATTGAGGGGCCGAAGCGGGAGGACATCTGCTACGCCACCACTAACCGGCAGGCCGCGGTGAAGGCGATCGCGCCCAACTGCGACCTGGTGCTGGTGGTCGGCAGCCCGAACAGCAGCAACTCGCAGCGCCTGCGCGAGGTGGCGGAGCGTGCCGGGGCGCGGCGGGCGATCCTGCTGCCGAAGGCGGAGCAGCTCGACTGGTCCGCGCTGGACGGGGTGCGGACCCTGGGCGTCACCGCCGGGGCATCGGCGCCGGAAACCCTGGTGCAGGAGCTGCTG
>DASWOJ010000174.1:0-4268 GCA_036398775.1 Acetobacteraceae bacterium | reverse complement strand
CCGACACTGGCCGCATGCAGCCAGATCAGGCGGCCGGGCGGGCGGGGCGTCGCATCGATGCCGTAGCGTTCGGGCAGACGGCCGGCCAGTTCCTTGCCCCGGCCGACCCGCCGCCGCAGCATCAGCCGCAGCGCCGGGGCGGCCAGGGTCGCCGCGCCCTGCCACAGCAGGCTCAACGCGGGCACAGGCGGTCCGCACGGTCGGCTGCTTCGTTCAGCGCCGCCTCGATTGCGGGCAGCGCCGCCTCCCACCCCTTGCGCGGCACGGGGACGGGCTCGCCGCACACGATCACGCCCCGGCCGAACGGCAGCGGCACCACCATGCGGTCCCAGGTCGGCAGAATCCGGCGGCGGCTGGTCTGCGCCCCGATCGGCAAGATTTTCACCCCCGACAACGCGGCGATCTGCGCCACCCCGGGCGCCGCCCGCCGCGCCGGGCCACGCGGGCCGTCCGGTGTGATCAGGATATGCTCCCCAGCCCCCAGCATGCCCAGCAGCACGCGCACGCTCGCCGCGCCGCCCTTCTCCGCGACATCCCGCGCCGACCCGCTTTTGGAGGACGAGCCATGCACTATCTCCACCCCGAACCGCCGCACCACCGCGCCGATGAAGCGCCCGTCGCGATGCTTGCTGACCAGCACGCGCGGGGTGCCGCTTGCGCCGTCGCGACGCATGGCGAACCATAGGGCCGGCAGCAGCGGCAACCGTTCATGCCAGAACGTCGCGATGGTCGGGGCGCCGGCGATATGGGGGGCGATATGCTCCGCGCCGACCAAGGTCCAGCGCGTGGTGTGCAGGGCGAAGGACAAATAGAGTCCCAGGATGCGGGCCGTTACGGCCTGCACCGCCGCACTGCGCGATAGTCTCTTCAGCACGCGAACGATCCGCCCATCGCCGGGCGGGTAGCATGGCGGACGGGGAGCGGCAAACGCGGCGCCTCAGCCCGCCGTGGGCGCTTCCACTTGGACGGCGCCGGTTATCGGCACCAGGTTGGCCAGGAACGCTTCCGAGCAGGCGCGCCAGGAGAACCGCTCCGCATAGGCGCGGCAGGCTGCCCGGTCTCCGGTTTCCAGCGCCTGCAACGCCGCCCGCCGCAAATCCTCGTCCACCGCCCCGATACCGACGCCCTCGGTCAGCACGTCCTTCGGCCCGGTCACGGGGAAGGCGGCAACGGGCGTGCCGCAGGCCAGGCTTTCCAGCATCACCAGCCCGAACGTGTCGGTCAGCGACGGGAACACAAACACATCCGCCCCGGCGAAGGCCTGCGCCAGCGACGCGCCATGCCGCACGCCGGCGAAATGCACCCCGGGGAACCGCCGCTGCAGCGCCGCGCGGGACGGTCCGTCGCCGACCACCACCTTCGACCCGGGCAGGTCCAGGCTGAGGAAAGCGCCGATATTCTTCTCGATCGCGACCCGGCCGATATAGGCGAACACCGGGCGCGGCATGTCCCACTGCTCCCGCGGCTCCGGCTGGAACTGCTCCAGATCGACGCCGCGCGACCAGGCGCGTATGTTGGTGAAGCCGCGGCGCGCGAGCTCCTGCCGCAGGCTTTCCGTCGCCACCATCATGCCCGACCCGGCGCCGTGGAAATACCGCATCCACGCATAGGACCAGCCCGTCGGGATCCGGGTGCGGGCGTACAGATACTCGGCGAAGCGCGTGTGGAACGCGGTGGTGAACTTATAGCCCCGCTTCAGCGCCCAACTGCGCGCCGCCATCCCCAGGGGGCCCTCGGTCGAGATATGCAGCGCGTCCGGCGCAAACGCCTTGATCAGGCGGGCCAGCTTGCGGCCGGGCAGCAGCGATAGCCGGATGTCCGGGTAGGTCGGACAGGGCAGCGTGCGGAACTGGTCCGGGCCGACCACGGCCACGACGTAGCCCATCGCCTCCAGCTCCCGCGAGACGGTGGCCAGCGTGCGCACGACGCCATTGACCTGGGGTCTCCAGGCATCCGTGATGATCATAATCCGGCGGATTGTTCCCCTGCTCGGCGAAGCCGGGGAACTCGGGATGATCGTACCGATGTCAGGCAGGTTCGGTGACCGAAGCGCGGCGCGGGGCGAAGAAGGACAGGCGGTTCAGCGCCGCCCAGTCGATGAGTTCCAGCCGTCCATCGTGATGCTCGACCAGGGCCGTGCAGCTTTCGACCCAGTCGCCGTCGTTGAGATAGAGCACGCCACCCACTTCCCGCATCTCCGCATGGTGGATGTGGCCGCAGACCACGCCATCGAACCCGCGGCGCCGCGCCTCGCCGGCGACAGCGCCTTCAAACCGGTCGATCGCCTTGACCGCTTCTTTCACCCGGCGCTTCAGCCAGGCCGACAGGGACCAGTAGGGATGGCCCAGACGGCGGCGGATGGCGTTGAAATACCGGTTGGCCACCAGGGCCGCCGTATAGGCGCTGTCCCCCAGTAGAGCAAGAAACTTGGCATAGCGCACCACGCTGTCGAATTCGTCGCCATGCAGGATCAGCAGGCGGCGGCCGTCGGCGGTGGTGTGCGCGGCCTCCTGCCGCAGCGTGATCCCGCCGACCTCCAGCCCCAGCGGCAGCCAGGCACGGAACATCTCGTCATGGTTGCCGGGGATGTAGGTGACTTCCGTCCCGCTGCGCGCCTTGCCCAGGATCAGGCGGATGACCTCGTCATGCGACTCGTCCCAGAACCAGGATTTGCGCAGGCGCCAGCCGTCGATGATGTCGCCGACCAGAAACAGGTGCTCGCAGGACGCGCGGCGAAGGAAATCAGCCAGGAAATCCGTCCGGCAATCCCGCGTGCCGAGATGCGTGTCTGAGATGAAAATGGTCCGGTAGCTGAGGGTCTGCAAGGACGAGGAATAGGCCGTGGCGTTCATGCAAGCGCACCTGCTGCCGGAATTGCTCAGTCGTAGCGTTGGCAGTCCTTAGTCGTTGCACAGGAGTCTTGTCCGTGAAGTTTACGTGACTCCACAACATTGACCTCTAATCGTGTGAAGTCATGGGGCTGACTTCAATCTGTCATTCAACTGACATCGCCACCTGACAATGTAGCACACGATGCCTCTCTGGCCCAGCCACCTCCCCGCATGATTGTCATCTTCAACCCGGCAGCCGGACGGCGGCGCGCCAGTGCTTTGTGGCGCGTGTTGGACGTGCTGTCCGCCAATGGAATGCGGCTGGAGCTTGCAGAAACGCAACGTGCCGGGCACGCGACCGAACTGGCGCGGGAGGCTGCTGCATCCGGCGCGAAGCTGGTGGTCGCCGCCGGCGGCGACGGCACGATCGCCGAGGTCGCCAACGGGCTGGCGGGCAGCGAGGTGCGGCTGGGGATCATCCCGCTCGGCACCGCCAACGTGCTGGCGCATGAACTGTCGCTGCCGTTCGCGCCCCACGCGGTGGCGGCGGCGCTGGCGTTCGGCCGCACCTGCACGCTTTGGCCCGGTATCGCCTCCGGCCCGGGGATGGAGCGGCTATTCGTGCAGATGGTGGGCGTCGGCCTGGACGCCCAGGTGGTGCACGAACTGAGCCTGCCGCTGAAGCGCGCGATCGGCAAAGGCGCCTACGTGGCCCAGACGGTGCGGGAGATGGTCCGCTACACCTACCCCTCGCTGCAGGTGCGGCTGGACGGGGCGGAGATGGAAGCGGCGAGCGTGATCGTGACGAAGGGACGGCTCTACGCCGGGCGCTTTACGCTAGCGCCGGAGGCGGACGCGACGCAGCCCGACTTCACGGTGGTGCTGTTCGAGCATAACGGGCCGTTCGCGGCGATGATGTATGCCGCCGCGCTGCCGCTGGATCTGCTGTCCCGCACGCCGGGGCTGAGTTTTCATCCGGCGTCGCGGGTGGAAATTCTGGGGAATGGCAGCGTGCCGGCGCAGGCCGACGGCGACCCGGCGGGTGCTACGCCGATCAGCGTGCGGAATGCGGCGTCGCCGATCCGGGTGGTGGTGAGCTGAGGCAAGGCCAGGGCTCGCCCTGGACCCGCAAAAGGCCATAAGGTCCTTTGAACCCTTTAGTTTACCCGCTTATCGGCGAGTTGGCCCGTTCTTGTACTTCGGCCTGGAAGCTGTCAGCGTCTGTGGAAGACGCTGAGGGAGCGGGACGATGCGGGCGATTATGAGGGGTCTGACAGACGTAGAGTTTGAACGGCTTATGGGACGGAAGAAGCGTGTTTGGCGGCGCTGGTGGTAGCGCGACAGCAAGCCGGCATGACGTGTCCGCGCTGTGGCCATGCGAAGAGCTACGTCTACGGCCGCCGTGTCGGCTGCACGCGGTGCGGTGCGCGCTGGACG
>DASWOJ010000173.1:0-2575 GCA_036398775.1 Acetobacteraceae bacterium | reverse complement strand
TCGAGCAGGTCGCCCTGTCCACCCACAACGGCACCCACCTGGACGCGCCTTACCACTTCTTCTCCAGCATGGACCACGCCCTCGTGCCCGGCGGGCGCCCGTCCCTGCGGATTGACGAGGTTCCGCTCGACTGGTGCTTCCAGCCCGGCGTCAAGCTGGACTTCCGGGCCAAGCCGGACGGCCACGTGGTGCAGCCCGCCGAGGTCGAGGCCGAGCTGGCCCGCATCGGCCATACCCTGCGCCCGCTGGAGATCGTGGTGGTGAACACCCGCGCCGGGTCGCGCTACGGCGAGGCCGACTACCTGGACAGCGGCTGCGGCATGGGCAAGGCGGCGACGCTGTGGCTGCTGGAGCAGGGGGTGAGGCTGGTTGGCACCGATGGCTGGAGTTGGGACGCGCCGTTCAGCCACACCAAGCGCCGGGTGGCGGAGACGGGCGACGCCGGGCTGATCTGGGAAGGGCACCGTGCCGGGCGGGAGATCGGCTACTGCCACCTGGAGAAGCTGCACAACCTGGAGGCGCTGCCGGATAGCGGGTTCGAGGTCGCGTGCTTCCCGGTGAAGGTCAAGTCCGGCTCAGCCGGCTGGACCCGGGCGGTGGCGATCCTGCCGTGACGGCCTGGTGCGGCGGGGCCGTTGCGCTCAGTCCCCGCCCAATCCCGCCGCCTCGGGGAAGAACATCTCGTCCAGGCTCGCCGGCGCCTGCCGGATCGAGCCGATGCGCGCCATGAACTGCGCCGTCCGCAGCACCTTGGCCGGGCGCAGGGTATAGGCGTAGTCCTTGTCGCCGATGATCGCGAGGATATCGGCCGCCGTGCTGCGCCGGTCCCCAGACATCTCCAGGTAAAGCCGGGCCGCCGCGGGCTTGTCGGCGTTGATCGTCTCGATGGCCTCGGCCAGCCCGTCGTAGAAGGCGCGGAACACCTTGGGGTTCGCCTCGCGGAACCGGGTGCTGGCCAGCAGGGTCAACGCCGTCGCCGGGCCGCCGAGGATGTCGTAGTTGGTTAGGAGCAGGCGTGCGCCGGGCACCTTGATTTCCTGCTCATAGAACGGCGAGGAGCTGAAATGCGCGTTCACCCCCGCGGTGCCGCTGCTGAACGCCGCCAAAGCGTCCGGATGGGACAGCGAGATCGTGAGCGGGTCCAGCCGCCCATGCTGCCCCTCGCCGAACGCCTCCGCCGCGGCCATCTGCAGCATGATCGCCTGGGTGGAGATCCGCACCGACGGCACGGCGATCCTGTCCGCCTCGGTGAAGTCGCGGATCGAGTGGACGGCCGGGTTGCGGGTGATGAGATACAGCGGATAGGTCGTGATGGCGGCGGCGGCCTTCACGCCGACGTTGCGCCGGGTCTTGTCCCACAGGGTAATCAGCGACGGCGCGCCCTGGGCGGCGAACTGCACCGCGCCGGAAACCAGGCCGTCGTTCATCACGCTGGGACCGGCAACCTGCACCCAGTTCACCTTCAAGCCCTCGATCCCTGCGGCGCGGGCGTGCTTCTCGGCCAGGCCCATGCGTTCCATGACCATCAGCGGCAGGATGCTGACGCCATACTGCTCGGCGACGGTGATCTCCGTCATCTCGGCCCGCGCCCGGCCCGGCGTCAGCGCCGCGCCGCACAGCAGGGTGGCCAGGATCAGCCGGGCGATGCGGGTCATGGGGTGCTCCGGAGGGCGGGGAGGCGTGCGGCCAGCGCGTCCGGCACGTCCACCGGGAGGCCCAGCACGCGGTAGGAGTTGGTCTTGCCGTGGATGTCGAGGTTCAGGCTGGCGTTCACCCCGCCCTCCAGCACCTCGTCTATGACGAAGTTGAGCGCGTGCAGGTTCGGCAGCTCATGCCGCACGACGGCCGTGGCGCCGCGATGGCGGAACAGGGCGTGGACCCGCTCGGCCGTGACCTGGGCCAGCAGCAGCGGCCATAGCTCGGGGTGATAGGCCACCACGGCGACGTTCAGCCGGTTGCCCTTGTCGCCGGCGCGGGCGTGGGCGATGGCATGCAGCGGGACGTTCATACGAAGCTGAACCCCGGGCTGACCCGGTTGCGCGGCACCAGGTAGGACACCGTGCGGACGCGGTTTCGCACCTGCGATCGCATTCCGCCGCCGCCGGCGGGGCCGCAGCACAGCAGGGCCAGCACCTCCTGCATCGCCTGGTCCACCGGGCGACGGTCGGCGCCGGAGACCGCCAGGCGCACCCGCACTTCCTGCAGGTCAGGCGCTGCCGCGGCCAGGCTGCCGGTGTCGCCGTCGAACACGCTCAATGCGCCGATTAGGTCCAGGCGGCGACGCAAATGGAGGCCGCGCAGGTCCAGGCGCTTGCCGATCACGTCCGCCGCCAGCCTGGCCCGGGCCAGGGCGTTCGGCCCGGCATAGGAGATTTCCGCCTCGCCGATCCAGTCGCCGGTGAACGACATCGTCGCCTTCAGGCTCGGCGGCGCCGGGTGCCCGCGGGCGCCGGACACCGCGACGCGGTCAGGGCCATCCTGCGCCATCCGGATGCCGGTCACGTCCAGGCTCACGTCGGGCGTCAGGTAGGCGGCGGGATCGTGGACCTCGTACAGCACCTGCTCGGTCACGGTC
>DASWOJ010000172.1:0-29617 GCA_036398775.1 Acetobacteraceae bacterium | reverse complement strand
ACAAGCTCGGCCCGGTGCTGTCCATCCTCACCTGTCGGGATGGAGGGCGAGGGCCGGGAAATCCGGGCCATATTCGAGGCCAACTTCTTCGGCCTAGCCGCGATGACTCGCGCCGTGCTTCCCGGTATGCGTGCACGGCGGAGCGGCTGCATCGTCAACATCTCGTCCATCGGCGGCCTCGCGAGCTTCCCCGCGACCGGCTACTATCACGCCACCAAATACGCGGTCGAAGGACTGTCCGAGTCGCTGGCGCAGGAAGTCGCCCCGCTCGGCATCAAGGTCGTCATCGTCGAGCCGGGTCCGTTCCGCACCAACTGGGCCGGGCCGTCCATCAAGCAGTCTGGCACGCGCATCGAGGACTATGAAGCAACGGCGGGCGTCCGCCGCTCCCAGACCGAGGCACGCAGCGGCAAGCAGCAAGGCGACCCGGTGCGGGCCGCCGAGGCGATCATCACCGCGGTGCAATCTGCGGAACCCCCGCTGCACCTCGTGCTGGGCAAGCCCGCGCTTGAGATCGGCCGCAAGAAGCTCGTGGCGCTGAAGGAGAACTTCGACGCTTGGGAAGCAACGACGCTCGGCGCCGATTTTCCCGAAGCAAGCGGCTAGCCCGGACGCGTCGAGGAATCTAAACAATGAAAACACGCAAGTTGGGCCGCAACGGCCCCGAGATATCCGCCGTCGGCCTGGGCTGCATGGGCATGTCGGCGTTCTACGGCGGACGGGACGGCGATGAGAGTGTCAGAACGCTGCATCGGGCCGTCGAGCTCGGCGTGACGTTCTTCGACAGCGCCGATGCTTATGCCAACGGCGCCAACGAGGTACTGGTCGGGCGCGAGTTGAAGCCCATACGCGACCAGGTGTTCATCGCGACCAAGTTCGCCAATACCTGGGGACCCGATGGCAAGCGAACCGGCATCAGCGGCAAGCCGGACTATGTGCGCAGCGCCTGCGACGCCAGCCTCAAGCGGCTCGGAGTGGACGTGATTGATCTTTACTACCAGCACCGTGTTGACCCGAACACGCCGATCGAGGACACGGTGGGCGCGATGGCGGGATTGGTGCAGGCCGGCAAGGTCCGTTACCTTGGCCTGTCGGAGGCTTCACCAGCAACGATCCGCCGGGCCCATGCCGTGCATCCGATTACGGCGTTGCAAACTGAATACTCGCTGTGGTCGCGTGATCCCGAGGACGAGATCCTGCCGCTGCTGCGTGAGCTGGGCATCGGCTTCGTTCCATACAGTCCGCTTGGCCGAGGCTTCCTGACCGGGCAGATCAAGTCGGTTGACGATCTGGACCCGGATGATTGGCGCCGCACCTCGCCGCGCTTCCAGGGGGCCGCGTTTGCTGCAAACCTTGACCTGGTCAGAAAAATCAACGCAATCGCGACGGTGAAGGGCTGCACGCCGGCTCAGTTGGCCTTGGCATGGGTGCTCGCGCAAGGCAATGAGATCATTCCTATTCCCGGCACGAAGAAGGTCCGCTATCTCGAAGAGAACGTGCAGGCCGCGGACATTGTCCTGAGCCAGGAGGAGCTTGCGGCGATCGAGCACGCGCTCCCGGTTGGCGCGGCCACCGGCGAACGCTATGCACCCGAGGGGATGAGCGCGCTCAATCATTGAACGGCGCCATCCACCATCACGTTTGGAGCAATAATGCAGCACACCCCCTTCGGCCGGACCGGGTTGCACGTTTCGAAGCTCTGTCTCGGGACGATGACTTTCGGTCTGCAATGCGACGAGGCCCAGAGTCATTCCATCCTGGATACCGCTTCCGCGGGCGGCATCGATTTCCTGGACGCAGCCGACGTCTATCCGCTGGGTGGCGGTCATAACACCGCCGGGCGGACGGAGGAGATCGTCGGCGGCTGGCTGAAAGGCAAGCGCCACGAGTTTGTCCTTGCGACGAAGTGCGTCGGCTCCATGGGTCCCAAGCCCTGGGACCAAGGCATGTCGCGCAAGCACATACTGGGCGCCATTGATGCGTCGCTGCGCAGGCTCGGCACTGATTACGTCGATCTCTACCAGCTCCACAGCTACGATCCGCATACGCCCATGGACGAAGCGCTCGAGGCGCTCGACACCGTCGTGCGCCATGGCAAGGCGCGCTATGTCGGCGTGTCGAATTGGCCGGCCTACAAAATTGCCCGCGCAATCGGGCGAAGCGAGGTGAAATCCCTGATGCGGATCGAGTCCGTTCAGCCGCGATACAATCTGCTGTTCCGCACCTTCGAACGCGATCTGCTGCCGCTTTGCGCGGAGGAGTCCGTCGCCGTCATTACCTACAATCCGCTGGCTGGCGGTTTGCTGACGGGTAAGCACGACAGCAAGGAAGCCCCTCCTGAGGGCTCTCGCTTTCAACTCGGCACTGCCGGTGCGCGCTACCAGGAACGCTACTGGCACGGACAGCAGTTCGAGGCCATCGAGGCGCTGCGCAAGATCGCCAAGGATGCGGCGATGAGCATGACAACTATGGCAATGCGGTGGGTCATCTCAAATCCCGCAATCACGGCGCCGATCATCGGCGCCAGCCGGCCGGAACAACTGGCTGACAGCCTTGCCGCGGCGGAACAGGGACCGCTGCCGGACGACCTCAAGAGCAAGCTCGACGATGTCACTGTGAGTTGGCGGATGGCCGACGCAGACCGTTAGGGTCTGGCGGGTGGCTGAGTGGCGCCGAACTGAACTTCCACAGGACAAATCGGCTTGTAAACAGACTGGACCAAGCCGTGAGGTCCGCAGAGTGGCCGGGGAACGGCAACAATCCATACTGGTCGAGGACGTCCGCGCCTTCGCCGATCCTCGCGCCTGTAATGCCGCATGCCGATCGGAACTTGCTCGGCCCCTTGTTCCCGGACGTTCGCGCCATCGGCCTGCTCGACCTGGACAGCCCGGTGGTGGCCCGGTTCGGCTCTGGCGATCAAACGGAAACCGAGGGCATTGCAAGGCTTTACGCCACCGCGGGCGCAGTCATCAGACCTTCATCCACAATGTCGGCCGGCGGTCCAAATGAGACCTCCCGACACAGCAAATGGAAGCGAGCCGGACGGTCGGGAGGTTGTGCTGCCGCCCTCTGGCCGCCGCGGGACGGTGTTCGTTTACGCCCTCACATGCGGCATCATGGTCGGCAACCTCTACATCTGCCAGCCGCTGCTGCACGAAATCGCGCGTAGTCTCCACGTCGCCGAGCCAATTGCCGGCTTGGTGACCGTCGCGGCCCAGGTCGGTTACGCGTTGGGCATCCTGCTGCTGGTTCCGCTGGCCGACATCGCCAATCCGAGGCGTTTGCTGCGATGGCTCATCGTGGCGACCGCGGGCGGGTTGGTGCTGGCCGCTGCGGCACCCGGCATCATCGTCCTAATAGCGGCAAGCCTGGTGTTTGCGGCCGCAACGGTGGTCCCGCAGATCCTCGTCCCACTCGCCACCTCGCTGGTGTTACCGGAGCGTCGCGGCCGGGTCATTGCATCTCTGCAAACAGGCTTTATCTTGGGCATCCTATTGTCCCGAACCGTATCTGGTGCGGTTGCCTCCGTTTCCGGGACATGGCGGGCGCCGTTCTTCGTGGCAGCAATCGGAACGGGCACGCTGTTCTTCGTCCTGCCAGGCTTTTTACCCTTGGGCGCGCGCGGTCAAGGCCTGTCTTATGCGTCGTTGCTGCGCTCCTTGCTGCCACTCCTGCGATGCAGTTCGGTTCGCACCTCGATGGCGCTCGGTTTCTGCGTCTTCGGTGCCTTCTCGGTTTTCTGGTCAACATTGGCCTTTCATCTGGCGTCGCCGGTGTTTGGACTTGGCGCAGCCGCGACCGGTCTATTCGGCCTGTGGGGTGCGCCCGGCGCGATTCTGGCGCCGGTTGCAGGTCGCCTTGCCGACCGGGTTGGGTCGGGCTGGGTCAACGTTGCCTCGTTGGTCTGCGCCGCTTCCGCGTTTGTGATCGCAGGGAGCTTTGGAGCAGCGTCAATTCTGGCGTTGGTGGTTGCTGTCAATTTGCTGGATTTCGGTCTTCAAAGCGGTCAGATTGCCAATCAGACCCGAATTTTCGCGCTTGGGGCTGCTATCAGGGCCCGGGTCAATACCGTTTACATGGTTGGGGTATTTGGCGGCGGAGCATTCGGATCATTGGCCGGGACCACGGCCTGGCATGTGGCAGGCTGGCATGGAGCATGCGCCTTGGCCTTAGGCCTTATTGCTGTCGCTGGCGTGATCCTTGCCATCTCGTCTGGTAAACGCAACTCAATGAATAACGGTTAAGCTGCCCTGCCGCGATCGCTGATTGTGGACCTATACGGGCGCGGGACCCAGGAATAGTGGAGTTGCCATCGGGCCAAGGGGCGGAAGGAGGTCCGGTAACTAAGGCTGCGCCGCCGCCGTCCTTCGAGTAACGTACTGAACCCTAATTGGCTGCCTACCCCAGGTTTCGCTTAACCCCAAGATGCAGCATGACGAATTGTCCGAAGATGACCAAGGCCACGGAGAACAAGGGTGTGAAGTCCGAAGCACCATCGCATGGCACCAAGGTCGAAGCCCAGCGGCTGAGGCGTCCCCACCTGTTTGGCTCAACCGCCTGCTGGAGCGCGGACGCCCGGTCTGCATCCGCATTGCCTGAACTCCGAGCGGGGCTGGGGCGACTACGTCCATATGTCTGCTCCGTGCAGGACGGCTGCCGACCTGCCCAATTGCCGGGTCGGGCGGTGTCGGCCCGGCCGCAGCCCCTCAGGCGGCGGCGCGGCGCGGCAATTTCCAGCCTGGTCGGATGAAATGGCAGGTGTAGCCGTTTGGGATGCGCTCCAGATAATCCTGGTGCTCGGGCTCAGCCTCCCAGAACGGTCCAACCGGACAAACTTCCGTCACGACTTTGCCGGGCCACAAGCCAGATGCCTCGACATCAGCAATCGTGTCCTCGGCGACAGCCTTCTGCTCAGAGTCCGTATAGAAGATCGCCGAGCGGTAGCTGAGCCCGCTGTCATTGCCTTGCCGGTTGGGCGTCGTCGGGTCGTGGATCTGGAAGAAGAACTCCAGCACATTGCGATAGGTGATCTTCGCCGGGTCGAAGATGATCTCAATCGCCTCTGCATGGCTGCCGTGATTGCGGTAGGTCGCTCTCGACACTTCTCCGCCGGTGTAGCCGACACGCGTAGAGATCACGCCAGGCAGCTTGCGGATGAGGTCCTGCATTCCCCAGAAGCAGCCACCCGCCAGAACAGCACGTTCCTCCATCATGCGGCTTCCTCCACTTGCGGCAGGTAGGGGCCGTAGCCTTGCGCCTCCATGTCGTCGCGGTGGACAAACCGCAGCGAGGCCGAGTTGATGCAGTAGCGCAGACCGCCCCTGTCGCGCGGCCCGTCATCGAAGACATGGCCAAGATGGCTGTCGGCATACTTGGAGCGTACCTCGGTGCGCATCCTGCCGAGCGAGGGATCGGGCAGCTCGGCAACGTAGGCAGGCTCGATTGGCTTGGTGAAGCTAGGCCAGCCGCAGCCGGACTCATACTTGTCCGCACTGGCGAACAGCGGCTCTCCGGACACGAGGTCAACGTAGATGCCTGGCTGCTTGTTGGCCAGCAGCGCACCGGTTCCCGGACGTTCGGTGCCGCTTTCCTGCGTAACGCGATACTGCTCGGCCGTCAGCACTGAGATGGCTTCCGCGGTCTTACGGTAGTCTGCCATATTGGGTCCTCCTCTTGGCCAAGGTGGTCACGGCCCATCGCCATGTCGAGCGTTCCAGTCAGTCGAGATGTCATGGCATCGGTAACGGCACCGTCAACCTGGCTGCCGGCCGGCTTTCGTCGGCACGCTGGAAGGCGCTGGCCCATGCTCCGTGTTCGCCCTTGCCGACGACGCCCTTGCTAAGCTCCCGCCCGGCATGATCGAAAGTTTGGTCAAGTGTTTCAGCGCGTGACATCTTGACTCTGGGTTGATCCGATTGGGCATGCCCTGATCCGGAACGCCCCATGTCACCGTTCCCTGGCTCAACGCCATACAAGGCCCGCCTTGTCGTGCTGCTGGACCACTTCGCCATCACCGACGACCCACGCGCCGTGCGCCGCGTCGCTCACCCGCTGGCCGAGGTCCTGCTGCTCGTGGTCTGCGCCACCTTGGCCGGCTGCGACGATTACGACCACATCGCCGTTCAAGGTGAGGTCCACCTCGACGTCCTGCGTCGTCACCTGCCCAATGACCACGGCACCCCCGGCGGACGCTGGCTGACCATCCTGATGAACCGCATCAACCCCGCCCTGCTCTCGGCCGCTGGACATCCGAGAGGGGCTGATCGGGCACTTCATCCCGTGCTGGGCGCGGGCGTACATCCGTCTCGACGGAGCCCGTGTCGTCGGGCGGCGTTTTGGGACTGAGCGTCCGGAACGCGTCCGACGGTCCGTCACCGGGAACCGATCCTCACACGCCGGCGGTTTCAACTCCGGATAGCCTCCGCTACCATGCGTGCAGTCGGGGAGTATGGCGCATTGGACTTTTCAGGCATCGTTGCGCGAGGCGTGTCGCTGGTTGGCGGCGGGGCGCTCGCGCTGAGGCGGCTGAAGCATGGTGCGCCCGAGCCGGCCTGGGGAAGCGTCCCCGCCATTCCAGAGGCAAAGCCGCAGGGTAGCATCCCCACACTGAAGATGCCGACGGCTCGGGGGTGGAGCCCGGGGCAGACACCAATTGCGGCGCCAGGCCTCAAGGTCCACGCGTTCGCCGCTGGTCTCAAGCACCCGCGCTGGATGCTCGTGCTGCCGGGTGGCGGCGTGCTGGTCGCGGAGGCCACGAGCGAGACCAGATCCGCCAACAACGTCTTCGACTACGCCATGATCAGCACGATGAAGCGCGCCGCAGCGATGGGTACCAGCCCCAACCGCATCACCCTCCTGCGCGACGCGGATGGGGACGGCGTTGCCGAAACCCGAGACATATTCATGGAAGGATTGAACCAGCCTTTCGGCATGGCGGTCCTGGGCGACAAGTTCTACGTGGGCAATACCGACGGAGTGGTCGTATTTCCTTATTCGGAGGGTGCTCGCCGGATCACCGCGCCCGGCCGGAAGCTGGTGGACTTCAAGCCCGGCGGCCATTGGACCCGGAGCCTGCTGCCGAGCCCTGATGGGCAGAGGCTCTATGCCGGCGTCGGTTCGCTCAGCAACATCGGCGATGACGGCATGGAAGCGGAGGAGGGCCGTGCCGCCATCTACGAGCTTGACCTGGCAAGCGGCCGCAGCCGCATCTTCGCCAGCGGCCTGCGCAATCCCGTGGGCCTGGCATGGGAGCCGTCAACCGGCGTCCTCTGGACGGTCGTCAATGAGCGCGACGGCTTGGGGGACGAGACGCCGCCCGACTATCTGACCTCGGTGCGCGATGGAGGCTTCTATGGCTGGCCCAATTGCTATTGGGGCCAGACCGTGGACGACCGAGTGCCCCAGGATACGGAGGCCGTCGCAAGCGCGTTGCAGCCGGATTATGCGCTGGGTGGGCATACGGCGTCGCTGGGCCTGTGCTGGGTTCCAGCCGGCACGCTGCCCGGCATCCCCGACGGCATGGCGATTGGGCAGCACGGATCTTGGAACCGCAGCAAGCTGAGCGGCTACAAGCTTGTCTTCGTGCCGTTCGAAAATGGACGGCCATCAGGCCCACCGCGGGACATACTCTCGGGGTTCCTCAGTCCGGACGAGCGCGTGTCGTATGGACGCCCGGTCGGGGTGTCGCTGGGAGCGGACGGCCGGTCTTTGCTGATGGCCGACGACGTGGGCGATGTGATCTGGCGCGTAGCGGGCAACGATCCGGCCTAGGGACAGCTCACCTCGATCGGTTTCGGACGGTCGAGCCGCGGCTGCGGTGGACCGCTTCGGATCGCATAAGGCAGGCCGCGTAGGTCGTCCGTTGCAGGCTGACTGCGGAGCGCCTGACCTAACGAGCGGGTCGAGACTGCAAGTCAGCGGTGGGTCTCAACGCTGATCGGCACGGTAATCTACTCCATATTCACAGGCTTCCCTGAGTCCAGTATCTGCGCTGATTGCCGAAAGCTGCCGCACCGGTTTTGCTGTGCCAAGCTGGCCCTTTCCCATAAGAGGGTCAGGCCTGCCGCAGCGCACGCCCCGCCTACTCGACCCCGTTCACCATGGGGCATAAAACACAGCCAGAACCTTAGGGACCGAAGCCATGTATCCGAACGTCCAGATGCACATAGACGGCCAATGGACCGGCGCCGCTTCCGGCCGCACGCTGGAGGTGCTGAACCCGGCAACCGGCGAGGTGAACGGACTACTGGCGCACGCCGGCACCGACGACCTCGACCGCGCGCTGGAGGCGACGGTCCGCGGTTTCGCGGCCTGGCGCAAGGTGTCCGCATTCGACCGCAGCAAGGTCATGCGCCGCGCCGCCGGCCTGCTGCGCGAGCGGGCGGACGACATCGCGCGGCTGATGACGCTGGAGCAGGGCAAGCCGCTGGCCGAGGCGCGCATGGAAACGCTGGCCGGCGCGGACATCATCGAATGGTTCGCCGAGGAAGCGCGCCGCACCTATGGCCGGGTCATCCCGGCCCGGACGGAGGGCGTATACCAACTGAGCCTGCGGGAGCCTGTGGGTCCGGTGGCCGCGTTCGCGCCGTGGAACTTCCCGATCAACCAGGCAAACCGCAAGATGGCGATAGCACTCGCCGCCGGGTGCAGCATCATCCTGAAAGGGCCGGAAGAAACGCCGGCATCCTGCGCCGAGCTGATCCGCTGCTACGTGGACGCCGGGCTGCCGCCCGGAGTGGTGCAGCTTGTCTTCGGCACGCCGTCCGAGATCAGCGGATACCTCATCCCGCACCCGGCGATCCGCAAGATCTCGTTCACCGGCTCCACCCCGGTCGGCAAGCAGCTTGCGGCGCTGGCCGGCCTGCACATGAAGCGGGTGACGATGGAGTTGGGCGGCCACGCCCCCGCCATCGTGTTCGCCGACGCGGACGTGGAAGCAGCTACCAAGCAGTTGGCGACCGCCAAGTTCCGCAACGCCGGCCAGGTTTGCGTCAGCCCCACGCGCTTCTTGGTGCAGGAAGGGGTGTATGAGCAGTTCGTGGACCGCTTCACCACCATCGCCCGGGGCATAAAGGTAGGCGATGGCTTGGACGAAGGCACGCAGATGGGGCCGCTCGCCAACGCGCGCCGGGTGACGGCGATGGAGGAGCTGATCGGCGACGCCGTGCAGAAAGGGGCGGAGGTCCGCACGGGCGGCAAGCGCATCGGCAACAAGGGCAACTTCTTCGAGCCGACGGTGCTGACCGGCGTCAACGCCGACATGCGCGTGATGAACGAGGAGCCGTTCGGACCGTTGGCCGCCGTGTCGCCGTTCTCGGGCATGGACGACCTGGTGCAGGAGGCCAACCGCCTGCCCTATGGGCTGGCGTCCTACGCGTTCACCCAATCGGCCAAGACCGCGTCGGCGCTGGCCGCGTCGGTGGAGGTCGGGATGATGACGATCAACCACATCGGGCTTGCGCTGCCGGAGGTGCCGTTCGGCGGCGTGCGTGACAGCGGCTACGGCTCGGAAGGCGGGTCGGAGGCGATTGATGCCTACCTCAACATCAAGTTCGTCACCCAGGCGGCCGGGTAGGGGCGTGCCTACGTCCCATCGACGCCGTGGACAGCGTGCAGGAAGTGGTCCTTCCGGCTCCGCGGTTCCGTCTTGAGCACGCCGGTTCGGAACAGGTGCGTGGCAAAGCGCACGGTGCCCTGGGGCTTGTCGTAGAAGTCCGGCACGCCGGGCGTCCGCAGCACCGCTAGCGGGTCCTCGGCCGGCATTGGGTCGCCGGAGGTCGTGCGGTAGATGCGGACGGCCTCCGCCGGGTCGTCGCGGATCAGGCCGACAGCTTCCGCCATAGCGGCCTTGGTGGCCTGAACGGTTGCAGGGTTGGCCTCGAACAAACGGGTGGTGGTGAACAGCGCGGCCTGGGACAGCGGCTCCCCCAGGATCCGGCCGGAGTCCGTCACGACGTGGCAGCCCGGCACGCGCCGTGCCCAACCGACGCTTTGCCGTTCGCGTCGCTTCCTCCATAGTGGCTCCAAAGCTCGCCCCGTTCAGTGGGTAGCAGCGTCGGGAGGGGCGGAATGATGGCGGCTCGTACGCTGTTAGCAAAGATGTGGGACGACCATGTCGTCAAAGACTTTGGCGATGGTGCGGTATTGTTGCATGTCGATCGGCATCTATTGCACGATTTGGGCGGCTCGCGCGGATTGCTGGATATCAAACAGCGTGGCCTGACGGTCCACAGCCCCGGACTGACCTTTGCCACGCCCGACCACGCCATTTCCAGCGCCGATGAACGCGCCGGCACCAGCGAGACGGGCTGGAGCCTGCTGCACGCGCTCAGGGCGGAAACCAAGGCCGCCGGCATCCAGATGTTCGACATCGGGCAGCGCGGGCAGGGCATCGTGCACGTGATCGGGCCCGAGCTGGGGCTGAGTCTGCCCGGCATGTTGATCGTCTGCGGCGACAGCCACACCTGCACCCACGGCGGTTTGGGGGCGCTGGCCTTCGGGATCGGCTCGTCCGAACTGTCGCACGTGTTGGCGACCCAAACCCTGGTGCAACGCCGCCCGAAGACGATGCGCGTCCGCTTCGAGGGTGCGATGCGGCCCGGCGTGCTGCCCAAGGACCTGATCCTGCGCTTGATCGGAGAGATCGGTGCCGCCGGCGGCACCGGCTATGCCGTCGAATACGCCGGCAGCGCCATCGAAGCCATGCCATTGGAGGGTCGGCTGACGGTCTGCAACCTATCCATCGAACTCGGCGCCAAGATGGGGTTCGTGGCACCGGACGACACCACCTATGCCTATCTCGCCGGTCGCCGATACGCTCCGAAGGGCGCGGAGTGGGACCAGGCCGTGGCCGAATGGCGGACCCTGCCCAGCGATGATGACGCGGTATTCGACCGCGAGGTAGTGATCGACGTCACCCGTGTCGCGCCGCAAATCACCTGGGGCACTAGTCCGGAGCATGTGGTGGCGGTGGACGGGATAATACCGGACCCAGCCAGGGAGGCAGACCTGGTCCGGCGTCGCGCGATGGAGGCGGCGTTGTCGTATATGGACCTGAACCCGGGCAGCCCGATCGCTGGGACGAAGGTGAACTGGGTGTTCATCGGATCCTGCACCAACAGCCGCCTGTCGGACCTGCGGGAGGCGGCGCGTGTCGCGCGTGGGCACCAGGTCGCGCAGGGCGTAAGGGCCTGGGTGGTGCCGGGATCGGAAATCGTCAAGCGGGATGCGGAGGCGGAGGGGTTGGACCAGGTCTTCAAGGCCGCCGGGTTCGAGTGGCGGCAGCCCGGCTGCTCGATGTGCCTGGCGGCAAATGGCGAAGTGGTGCCGCCGGACGAGCGGTCCGTGTCCACCAGCAACCGCAACTTCGTCGGCCGGCAGGGGCCGCGTGCGCGCACGCACCTCGCCAGCCCGGCAATGGCGGTGGCTGCGGCCATCGCCGGCGCCATCGCCGACGTCCGTTCGTTGGAGGCACGATGAAAAGTTTTACCACCCTGGAGGCGGTCGCCGCCCCGATCCTGCGGGAAAACATCGATACCGACGTGATCATCCGGATCGAGCGCTTGGTCGGCAACAACATCCGCGGAACCCTGGCCAAATGGTGCTTTGGCGCCCTTCGCTATCTGGCGGACGGATCGGAGGACCCGGCATTCATCCTGAACCGCGAACCATACCGGGAGGCGCAGATCATCATCGGCGGCCGCAATTTCGGCTGCGGATCGTCGCGGGAGGGCGCGGTCTGGTCGCTCCAGGAGCGCGGCGTCGCGTGCGTGATCGCACCCAGCTACGGCGACATCTTCTTCAACAATTGCTTCCAGAACGGCGTGCTGCCTGTCGTTCTGGACCAGGCGGTCGTCGAAGGCCTGGCCACCGAGGTCGAGGAGAGCCAAGGCGCCGGCAAGATCACGGTCGATCTCCGCAACAGCATCGTCGTATCGCCGTCTGGCCGGCGCCATGCGTTCGCCGTCGAGGCGCGGCGGCGCGAGGCGCTGCTTCGAGGGCTGGACGAGATCGGGGTGACGATGCGCGAGGCCCCTGCCATCACCCGCTTCCAGGCCCGGGATAAGCAACGCCACCCATGGATCTACGCAACCGGAGATGCCGTATGAGCCGTGCCAAGGGAAATATGATGAACGTCACCGTGATCGGTGGCGAGGGCATCGGGCCGGAGGTGACCGACCAGGCCCGCCGGGTGCTGTCGTGGTTCACGGAGCATCGCCGCCTGCCGGTGACCATGCAGGATGCGCCATTCGGGGTGGAAGCCTACCGCAGGACCGGCCACGTCCTGCCGCCGGAGACCCGGGCGGCGATCGACAGCGCCGACGCCATCCTGTTCGGTGCGACCGGCGGCCCGGAAACCACGGAGGTTCCGGTCGAGGCGCGCAAGGCGGGGAGCCTGCTGAGGCTGCGGCGCAGCCTGGACCTTTACGCCAATCTACGCCCGATCATCACGGACCCGGCCCTATATGAGGCGGCGCCACTCAAGGAGCGCGTGCTGAAGGGTGTCGATTTCATCATAGTCCGCGAACTCTCCAGCGGTATCTATTTTGGCGAGCCGCGCGGGATCGAAACCCGGCCGGACGGGATGCGGCGCGGCTTCAACACCAGCAGCTACACCGCAGCCGAAATTCAGCGTGTCGCCCGCTTCTCGTTCGAGCTAGCGCGCAGCCGCCGCGGCCGGCTGTGCTCCGTGGACAAGGCCAACGTGCTGGAAAGCAGCGTTCTTTGGCGCGAGGAGGTGATCGCCTTGCACCATGCGGAATTCCCGGACGTCGAACTGTCCCACATGTATGTTGACAACGCCGCGATGCAGATCGTCCGCGCCCCGGCGCAATTCGATGTGATGGTCACGGATAATATCTTCGGCGACATCCTATCTGACTGCGCGGCGATGGCTGCGGGATCCCTGGGAATGTTGCCCTCAGCATCGCTGGGTCCAGCGGATGCCAGCGGCCGGCGGCAGGCCCTGTACGAGCCGGTCCATGGCAGCGCCCCCGATATCGTTGGCAAGGGCATTGCCAACCCGCTCGGCTCGATTTTGAGCGTGGCAATGATGCTGCGCCTGACGCTGCAGCAACCGGAGGATGCAACATTGCTGGAACGCGCGGTGGGTGTGGCGTTGGCTGGTGGCGCCAGGACCGCCGACATTGCCGAACCTGGGGCAACAACCGTCTCGACCAGTGGAATGGGCGACGCAGTAATGGCAGCCTTGGACCGGATCGCAGCATAATCACCCACTGATAATAAACGGGGGAAACGCAAATGGCTTCGATCCTGACCCGGCGGTCTGTCGTCACGGTGCTGAGTGGGGGCGCCGCGATGCTCGCCTGGCCCGGCCCCTCCCGCGCCGCGACGCCGGCGAAAGGCATCTACCCAGTCGCAACCTGCAGCTACCAAGTCATGTTCGTGGCGCAAGGCCTGGGCTTCTTCAAGGATGAAGGCCTGGATAGCCGCCTGGTGCAGGGGGGCAGCGGCGTCAAGACGCGGGAGATCATCGCGTCCGGACAGGGCGATTTCGGCCTGGCCGATTTCGTGCATCCGATGCTGCTGTCCAACAAGGGGCGGCCCTGCAAGGCGTTGACCGCAGTGGATCGGATCGCCGCCGGGTTGCAGTTCATGCTGCGAGCAGACCTTTATGCCCAGGGTATTGACGACCTGGCCAAGTTCGTCGCCTGGAAGCGGCCTGACGGGCGCAAACCGCTTATAGGCGTCTCATCCATTGGCGGCACGACGCATGTCTGGGCGACCTATTTCATGGAGAAGCTCGGGTATGACGGAACGGTCACCTGGCTTGGAGTCGGCAACGTGGATACGATGTTGGGATCGCTGAAGACGAAGCAGGTTGACATCCTGATCAATACATACTCGCTCGTAGGAGAGGTGGAGAGCCAAGGCTACGGGAAGATGATCTATGATGGATCCGACCCGAAGAATTGGGACGAGATCATTGGTGGACCCGTTCCGGTGACCGTGAACTACTGCCTGCAATCCCGTATTGATCGTGACCCGGCCATGGTGCAGGCCTGGACTAATGCCCTGCTGCGCGCGTCCCAATGGATCGAGACCCATGAGCCGGGACAGATCTACGACGCAATCGAACAATTCGTCGGCAGCACGTCTCGTGCGTCGAACCTGATCGAGATTAAGGCCACCAAGGCGGTCGGCAATGCCAAGGGTGTTATCGAACAGGCTGCGTTCGAGCGTGGTGGAAAGGTCTGGTTCCGGGACATGACGGGCGTGGCCAAACTACCGCTATCCGAGGTCTATGCCGGGCAGTTTGTGCAGAAGGCCAGCGAGAAGTACCCAGCCTGATGTTGGCCGTAGCCAATCCGCAGACGGTGCCAAGTGTCGCTGCGATGCGGACTCGGGTGGACGTCAGGGGCCTCGGGAAATCGTTCCAGTTGGACGGCAGGCGCATTGATGCGGTGCAAGACGTGTCGTTCACCGTAGCCCAAGGCGAGTTCGTGACCCTGTTGGGACCATCCGGCTCCGGCAAAAGCACTGTGCTGAATATGATTGCGACCTTGCTGTCCCCCAGCGCCGGGCAAATCATGATCGACGGTCAAGCAGTCGTGCCGGGGCGAACGGTGCCGCAGGTTGGATATGTTTACCAGAAAGACACATTGTTTCCGTGGCGGACCGTAGCCGACAATGTCGGCTACGGCCTCGAATTGGCTGGCGTGCCGAAGGCCGAGCGGCAGGAGAGGGTCGCCCGGGCCATCGCACGGGCCGGGCTGAACGGGTTCGAGAACGCCTATCCATCCTCGCTGTCCGGGGGTATGCGGCAGCGAGCGTCGCTGATGCGGACCTTGGTCAAGGAGCCGCAGATCCTGCTGATGGACGAGCCATTCGGCGCCCTCGACACGCACACGAAGCTCGATATGCACGACGTACTCCTGCGGATTTGGGAACGGGAGAAGCAGACTGTGATTTTCGTCACGCACGATCTAGGGGAGGCGCTGACGCTGTCGGATCGGATCATTCTTTTCTCCGCCCGACCTGGCCGGATCAAGGATGTGTTCGACATCGGTTTCTCGCGCCCGCGCGACGGGGTCAGCCTGCGGGAGACGCCGGAGTACGCCGATCTGTTCTCCCATGTGTGGCACTCGCTGGGCGAGGAGTTCAGCAAGGGCCGCAGCACATGAGCCGGCGAACCTCGAACCTGATGTGGCAGGTGGGCATCACGCTCGGCGTGCTCGCCTTGTGGCAGTGGGCTTGGAGCCTGAAGACGCTTGCGCCCTGGGCGGTGCCGGACATCTTCGATCCATATTTCGTGTCTCGACCATCGGAGATCTGGACCCAATTCCTGCGGTTGAGCTGCTTGCACTCCAAGCCAGGGGAGTGGAGCCTGCCGGGATCCGCCCCGTTTGCTGCCTGCATGCTGAAATATGAGAACAATCTATGGTTCGCCACCTGGGTCACGCTGCGCAACACCTTCTTCGGCTTTCTCAGTGGCGTGACAAGTGGCGTGATCCTGGGATTGTTGCTGGGCCGTTCCCGTCGCGCCGCCGAAATCGTCGGGCCGTACGTGACTGCCGTAAACTCAATCCCGCGGATTGCCCTGGCGCCGATCATCATACTGGCGTTCGGCATTGGCGATGCGTCGAAGATCGCGACATCCTGGATCGTGGTGGTCTTCCTGGTGTTCTTCAACACGTTCGAGGGCGCGAGGTCCGTGGATCGTGACTACATCAACGCCTCGCGCCTGCTGGGCGCCTCCGAATGGCAGATCACACGCACTGTCATCATCCCGTCCACCATGGCCTGGGTGTTCGCCTCGCTTTCTCCCGCGATTTCATTCGCACTGATCGGCGTGATTGTCGGAGAGTTTATCGGCGCTGAATTCGGTATCGGCCGGTTGATTATCGAGTCGGAGGCCCGGGGCGAGGCTGCGGGGATGATGGTTGCTGTCTTCGTCCTCATGGCGGTCGGCGTGGTTTTGTCGGCCGGCATTCAGCGCATGCAGGCCTACTTGCTCCGGTGGCAGCCACAGCATCAGCAGACCCCCTGAACGGAACTGCAGACGGCCCAATGAACCGACGCTCGTCAAGCGTGAGGTGTTGGAGGCAGCAATTGCAGATGCCCTCGCCCGTTCTGGGTTCACATGGCTGGGATGTGGTTGTCGGTCGGGATCGCCTGCATGCCGAACAGGTTATGGCAGTTCGACGCCGTGCCGCCCTCCTGCAGCCCGTGCTGGTGGGACAGGAAAGACTCGCTTTGCATGAAGAACAGCGAGAAGGCCGATGTCCGCCATCGCGAAGGTCACGCCGCCGCCACGCCGCTCGTCGGGAAAGCCCGTGCACGCCGGACGCACGCCGTCGAGAAGGGTCTGGAGCACCTGCATTATCCGCTTGGATCACGCCTTGGCACCATGCACCACACCTGAAGCCCAGAGCCATTTAGGATTGCTGTCCCGGCTTCACCACCCTGGAACCCAATACGAGTCACGGCAGTTAAGATTGAGCGTCGCGCATCTTGCCTCGCTTCCGGCACGCCTGGCCTGAACGCCTTGAAGAGGGATGCCAAGTCTCACCGGATCCAACTCAAATTTGCGGATCAAGAGCCGGCCTGTGAACAAGCGCCGAGCCGGGACCTTTCCTAGGCTCGGATGCAATATACTAATTAACCAAGGTATCGGATCGGTAGGGTCACGGTGGGAAGTTTGTGCATAGATCTGCCCTGCGGCGCAGTCGGCACATCCGAACCTCGGCCGCCAAAGGTGGCCAAGACCCCATTATTGGCACAGATGGTTCTTGCATGTGCTAAGCTCAGATGGCGGGCTTCGCGGCCCGACCCTTTCCCCTGCACTGCAATGCGAGTTTCATGGACCAGCCCAATGCGTCTCCGCAGTCCGCCCGCAACGTCGCTGGGCAACCGCGGCCGGCAATCTCGATCCGAGGCCTGACGAAGACGTATGCCTCCGGCTTCCAGGCGCTTGCCGGTATTGACCTCGACATACGCGCGGGCGAGATCTTTGCGCTCCTAGGTCCGAACGGCGCTGGCAAAACCACCCTGATCAGCATCGTTTGCGGGATCGTCAACGCGACTGCTGGGACTGTTTTGGCCAACGGCCACGACCACGTCGCAAGCTACCGTGCCGCCCGCAGCGCCATTGGGCTCGTGCCGCAGGAACTGAGCACGGACGCGTTCGAGACCGTGTTTGCGACCGTCAGCTTCAGCCGTGGGCTGTTCGGCCAACCGCCCAACCGCGCCTACGTCGAGAAGGTGCTCCGGGATCTTTCCCTTTGGGACAAGCGGGACAGCAAGATCATCACGCTGTCGGGTGGCATGAAGCGCCGGGTGATGATCGCCAAGGCGCTCGCCCACGAGCCGCGCATCCTGTTCCTGGACGAGCCGAGCGCCGGCGTGGATGTCGAACTGCGGCGGGAGATGTGGGGAACGGTCCGCAGCCTGCGCGCCAGCGGCGTGACGATCGTGCTGACCACGCACTACATCGAGGAGGCCGAGGAGATGGCCGACCGGGTGGGCGTAATGAGCAACGGGCGCCTGATCCTGGTCGAGGACAAGGCCGTGCTGATGCGCAAGCTGGGCAAGACGCAACTGCTGCTCCAGCTATATGAACCGCTTGCCGCCGTCCCTGATGGCCTGGCGCCGTGGGCGCTCGACCTGGCGAAGGCCGGGACCGAGCTGATCTACAACTACGATGCCCAGGCCGAGAACAGCGGGATCACCGCCCTGTTGCGGCAGCTCGACACGCTGGGTCTAGAGGTGAAGACCTTGCAAACCAGGCAAAGCTCGCTGGAGGACATCTTCGTGGACCTGGTGCACGCGCAGCAATGAACCGTCACGCCGTCCGGGCCATCTACCTGTTCGAGATGAGCCGCACCTGGCGCACCCTGCTGCAAAGCGTCGTGTCGCCGGTGATCTCGACGTCGCTGTACTTCGTCGTGTTCGGCGCCGCGATCGGATCGCGCATGGCGCAGGTTGATGGCATCGGCTACGGCGCATTCATCGTGCCCGGCCTGGTCATGCTGTCCCTTTTGACGCAGAGCATCTCCAACGCTTCGTTCGGCATCTACTTCCCAAAATTCGTGGGCACGATCTACGAGTTGCTGTCGGCGCCGGTTTCGGCATCTGAGATCGTGCTGGGCTATGTCGGTGCTGCGGCAAGCAAGTCGGTCGTCCTCGGCCTGATCATCCTCGCCACGGCACGGCTGTTCGTGCCGTTTGGCATCGTTCATCCCGTCTGGATGCTGGCGTTCCTCCTGCTGACCTCGGTCACCTTCAGCTTGTTCGGCTTCATCATCGGCATCTGGGCCGACAGCTTCGAGAAGCTGAACCTGGTTCCGCTGCTGATCGTGACGCCGTTGACCTTCCTCGGGGGCAGCTTCTACTCGGTCGGCATGCTCCCGCCGTTCTGGCAGACCGTCACCCTGTTCAACCCGGTGGTTTACCTGGTCAGCGGCTTCCGCTGGAGCTTCTTCGGCGTATCGGACATCAGCCCGGGCATCAGCCTTGCCATGACGTTCGTATTCATGGCGGCGTGCCTGCTTGGCATCGGGTGGATTTTCAAAACCGGCTACCGGCTGAAACGGTGACAAGGCAGGCATTGGCTTGGACCCGGCCGCTCCCGGCCCAGACGGTTGAAACTGACGTGCCGCGCAGCTTGGCCGGGTAGCAAACGTTGGTGCGCGTGTAGAAATCGGGTCATCGCGGCTGGGGGTACGAACACCCGCCGGGCGGGAGACGCTGAAGGTGCCACGCCCACAACCGCGTCGTGACGGCGAATCCCTGCACCTGCTGATGGACGGCACGGGCCTGAAGCTCTGCGATGCGGGTGCGTAACTGGCCGGTCACCCAGCCTGGAACGGCCGAAGTCGAGCTGATGGTGGCCTCAAGAGGTTCCAGCCGCCCGCCAGGTCGCCTGGTTCTCCAGCCGGCTCATCAGGCGCACCAATGGCCATAGCAGCAAGAAGTAGATCGCCGCCGCTGCCACGATCGGAGTTGCGTTGTAGGTTACGCTCTGCGCCTGCCGGGCCTGGAACAGCAGCTCCGGCAACGCAACCACCGAGGCCAGCGATGTCAGCTTCACCACCTCCAGCGTGTTGGACAGCAAGTCCGGCAGCACGTTCCGCACCGCCGGCGGAAGCACGACGTAGCGCAGCGTCTGCATGGCCGTCAGCCCCGTGGACCGCCCGGCCTCGGCCAAGCCCTGCGGCACCGACAGCAGCCCGGCGCGCAGCACCTCGGCATAGTAGGCTCCGGTGTTCAGGAAGAAGCCGACCGCGACGCAGGTGAACGCATCCAGGTGCAGCCCGGCGAACGGCAGCCCGGCATACAGCAGGATCAGCAGCACCAGCGGCGGAAAAGCGCGGAAAAGGTCCACCCACGCCACCAGCACTGCCCGGACCCACCGGCTGCGCACCGTTGACAACAGCGCCAGCGCCAGGCCTCCGGCGAACCCCAGCGGCACCACGACAACCGACAGCCCGACCGTGACCAGCAGCCCGCGCCATAGGATCGGCCAGGCGGCCACCAGGATGTCCAGGTTGAAGAACGTATCGGCTATCACAGGCAGGCGGTCATCGGGCCGGATGCTGCCGCCAGCGCCGCTCCACCCATCGGCCGGCCGCCACCATCGGCAGGAACAGCACCAGGTATGCCGCGGCACCAAGCATCAACGGCGATGGGTTGCCGCTGAACGACATGGCGGATGACGCCTGCGACAGGATTTCGCTGACGGCCACCACGGAGCCGAGCGCCGTGCCCTTGGTGATGGCGATGGTGCGGTTGGTCAATGGCGGCACCGTGATGCGCAGCGCCTGCGGCAGCACGACGTGGCGCAGCGCCGCGGCAAAACCCAGCCCGGTGGACCGCGCCGCTTCCCACTGGCCCCGCGGAACCGCCGTTATCCCGGCCCAGTAGATTTCCTCGGCAAATGCCATCAGCACCAGGGACAGGCTGATCCAGGTGCACAAGAAACCGGATGGCGTGGCGTCGAAGGCAGGCGCCCCGAAGTAGAGCAGCAGGATGATCACCAACGGGGGCAGGGCGCGGAACAGGTCCACCAGGAAGATGATCAGCCAGTTGAGCGGGCGGATGCCGAACGTGCGCACGACAGCCAGCAGCAGGCCGGCCGCAAGCCCCGTCGCCACGACCAGCGCCGCAAGCTCCACCGTCAGCACGAAGCCGCGTGCAACGGCCGGCAGGCTGCGCACGATGACCGGCACATTCAGGAAGGTGTCGGCGAACCCTGCCATGCCAGCGGGTCAGTGCCCGCCGATCCGGCTGATGAAGGCGCGGGTGCGCTCATGTGCCGGCGCCGTGAACAATTGCGTCGGCGGCCCGGCCTCCAGCACGCTGCCATCCACCATGAACACTACGCGGTCGGCTGCAGCACGGGCAAAGCCCATCTCGTGGCTGACCACCACCATGGTCATCCCGGCCTCCCGCAGGCCACGCATCACACCCAGGACCTCGCCGACCAGCTCGGGGTCGAGCGCGCTGGTGGGTTCGTCGAACAGCATCACCCGGGGTTCGAGCGCCAGGGACCGGGCGATGGCGACCCGCTGCTGCTGACCGCCGGAAAGCTGCGCGGGCCTGTGGTCCCCGCGGTCCGCCAAGCCCACCTGGGCCAGGGCCGCGCGTCCAGCCGCGTCGGCCTGCACCCGGCCCATGCCGGCCACCTTACGCAGCGCCAGGGTCACGTTGCCCAGCGCCGTCATGTGCGGATACAGGTTGAACGACTGGAACACCATGCCGATACGCCGCCGCAGCCGGTTCAGGTCGGTGCGCCGGTCCATCAGGTCGGTGCCGTCCACCGTGATGGCGCCGCTGTCCGGCGTTTCCAGGCGGTTCAGGCAACGCAGCAGCGTTGACTTGCCGGAGCCGGAAGGGCCGATGATGAACACCATCTCACCCGCTGCGACCTGCAGGTCAACGCCGCGCAGCACGTGCAGCGGCCCGAAATGCTTGTGGATGCCGTGGGCCGCGATCATGCGGTTTTCAGGTGCAGTTCAGCTCGTGCGGCGCCGGGTCGTAGCCGGGCATCCCAGGCACGCCGTAGCCGGGATCAACCACCCGCTCCAGGTCGTCGGCGGCTGGGGGGACGCCGAACCACTTCTCGCTGAGCTTTGCCAGGCTGCCGTCCCGCTTCATGCACGACATCGCGTCCTGGACCTGGTTGCGCAGGGCGGCCTCGTCCTTGCGGAACGGCGCGGCCCATTGCGCCCGGGTTTCCCCAATGACGAAATCCGGCTGGAACTGCGGCAGCTTGGTTGCGGCATAGCGGATGACGGCGTTGCCGCCCAGGTTCGCCGCCGCACGCCCGGCCAGCACCGCCTGCACTGCGTCGGACTGCGAATCATAGGCTTGGCTGACGAAGCCGTAAGTCGCGGCGTTGGCCGTGGCCCAGGCGTCGTAGGCGCTGCCCTTGTTCACGGTGATGACCTTGCCGCGCAGGTCCTGCAGCGAGGTGATGGGCGCCGTGCCCTTCTTGATGCCGAACTGGAAGGCGGTCCACATGTAGCCGCTGGCGAACAGCAGGTTCTCGGCACGCTCCTTGGTCACGGTGGTGGGGGCCGCCAGGAAGTCGTAGCGCCCGGCATCCAGCGCCGGGATCAGGCCGGAGTAGCTCGTGCTGTCAATGGTGATGGGACGATGCAGCCGGCGCGCGACCTCGGTGAACAGGTCAACGCTGAAGCCCTGCACGCCGCCGGACAGGCTGGGAAAGGCAAACGGCGCGAAAGTGCCGTCAACGGCCGTGCGCAACGGCGGCCCTTCCTGGGCTTGGGCCACTCCGGCCCATAGGGACAAGACGAGGGCGGCGCGGCGGAGTGCCTGCATGGGGTGTCGGCTCCTGCTGGGTTGGCTTGCGGATGCGGGACTAGCAAGAACAATGCCCAGCCCGTGGAGTCTTGTCACCGTCCCGTGCCGCCCGGCCACTCCGGTGGCGTCACTGCGCCGGCCTGCCCGGTGATGCGGCCATAGGCCTCGGGTCGGCGGTGCTGGTCGAAGGCGAAGATCGTCGTGCGGCCCAGGGTGCAGCGGTCCAGGTCGCAATCCGCGGTAATCAACTCGTCGTCCCAACTGGTGGCCTGCGCCAGTATCTCCCCCTGCGGGTTCGCGATGATCGAGTGGCCGAACAGCTCGCAGCCATCCTCTACCCCTGCCTTTGCAGCGGCCACGGCATAGGTGGCGTTCTGATACGCGCCGGCCTGGACCGTCAGGTGGCTGTGGAACACCCGGAGATGCGGCGCCTCGAAGCCGCGTGCGCTCTGGTTGAGGCTTGGCGTGTTGTAGCCCAGCATAACCAGCTCGACCGATTGCAGGCCCAGCACGCGCCATGCCTCCGGCCAGCGGCGGTCGTTGCAGATCATCAGCCCGGCGTTCACCGGCGTCTCGCCCAACGGTGCGCGGACCACGGGAAACCCCAGGTCGCCGACCTCGAAGTAACGCTTCTCCAGGTGCTGCACCTGCCGCGTGGGATCGTGTTCGGCATGGCCGGGCAGGTGGACCTTGCGATACTTCAGCATGATCTCGCCGGCTGGGTTGACGAGAATGGCGGTGTTGAAGTGCCGGCCCTCCGGCGTGCGCTCGGCATAGCCCAGGTGGAAGGCGATGCCGTGTCGCCGCGCCGCCTCGAACAATGGCGCCGTCTCGACCGAGGGCATCGCGGTCTCGAACCAGGGGTCCGCCTCGGCGCGGTCCGCCAGGTAGTGCCTGGGAAAGAAAGTGGTCAGCGCCAGCTCGGGGAACACCACGACCTGCACGCCGCGGGCATGGGCGCGCTCCATCAGCCGCACCATGCGCCCGACCGCGGCGGAGCGCGGCTCGGCCCGCTGGATGGGACCGAGCTGGGCCGCGGCGACGGTGATGGTCCGCGCCATGCTAGGCTGCCCCACGGCGGATAAACCGGCCATCGCCGGGTTTGGCCAGCACGGCTTGGCCATCCCACACAATCCGGCCGCGCAGCAGGGTGGCCGCAACCCGGGCGCGCAGCGGCCGGCCATGGTAGGGCGACCAGCGCAGCTCCGGGCGATCCTGGATCTGCGCCTCGTCGAACGTGAACCGCCCGGGTTCAAGCACCAGCAGGTCTGCGTCCTTGCCCGGCGCAATCGCCCCCTTGCGCCCATCCAGCCCGTGATGCCGCGCCGGGCGCTCGGCGCAGTGCGCCGCCATCACGCTGGGCGGCAGGCCGCGCTCATCCAGCAGGGTATACATCAGCGGCGCGAAGCTCTGCAGCCCCACCAGCCCGGCGCCACAAGCAAATATGTCGGCGAAGCCCTTGCGGTCCGCAGGCCAGGGTGCGTGGTCGGTGGAGACGTAGGCAACCTGGTCCGCGGCCAGGGCCGCCCATATCCGCTCGACTTCCGAGGCCGTGCGGAAGGGCGGGTTGCACTTGCCGCGGCCGCCCAGGCGGACGAGGTCGTCCTCCGTCATGCACAGGTACTGGATGCAGGTCTCCCCCGTGGCTTGGCCGCCCATGGCACGGAACGCCGCGGCGATTTCAAAGCCGCGGGCGACCGAGGAGTGCGCGATGTGGACGTGCGCGCCTGTCAGCAGCCCGATCTCGAAGATCGCGTTGTCCGCCAGGGTCTCGGCCAGGGGCGGGCGGGTGCGGCAGTGCATGATCGCGTCCGTCTGCCCGGCGGCACGGGCCTCGGCCGTCAACCGTTCGACAAGCTCCTGGTCCTCGTTGTGGACCGACACCGGCACGCCTGTCCGTGCAATGGCGCCGAATGCCTCGACCATGGTGGGATGGTCAATGCGCGGGAAGCGAACGGGATCATACTCGTAGGTCGAAAGCTTGAACGAGCAGGCGCCTCCCGCGGCAAGGCCCTCGATGGCGCCGATGCCGCCCTGCTTGGCAATCGTGCCATACAGCGCGACATCAACGTGGGCGGTCCGGTTCACCCAGCCGATCTTATCGGCCAGCGCGCGGGCATCGGTCACCGCCTGCGGCACGTCGTATGGCATGTCCACGCAGGTCGTGACGCCCCCGGCAGCGGCCGAGCGCGTGGCGCCCTCGATGCCGGGCCAGCCGATGGCGGAGCTGGTGTGCATGTGCCCGTCCACCAGGCCGGGCAGCACCAGGTTCTCGCCGTAATCCAGCACTGTGGCCGCAGGGGGCGCCTGGCCCGTGCCGACCGCCGTGATCCGCTCGCCGGCAATCGCAACCCAGCCATCCCGGAGGGTTCCCATCGAGGTTACGACGGTACCGCGGACTACACTGTCATTCATGCCCAGGGACATTGAACCGCTTGAAGTGGGGTGACAAGCGGCCGTGTTCGGGCAGGCCGTGGGGGTGATCCCGTTCGTGACGGCAGAGGGCGCCCGGTACGGCAGACGACATCAAGCTGAACCTTCGGCTTGCCGCAGTTTCTGAACCGGGCAATCTCCACCATCACCGGACATGAGGCCGTGGTGCTGATGCATAACGGCGCGGTCGTGCAGGGCTTGAGCGAGGCGCCGTTCATGTGGGACATGGAGCGCTGGGGCGTGATGACCATCGGCACCGGGCTGGGCAATACCCGCTTCACCAACTTGACCTCCAGGCAGCAATTAGGTTGGGGCTGTCCCTGCCCATCGGAGCCAGGCGCTGGATGGCGACTGCGGACCTGCGGCGCTGGCTGGGTGCGCGACCGGTTAGTCCGCCAGGTCGAAGCTTGCGGGCAACGCCTCGAAGGCGCCGTGGCGCCGGACGGTCTGGGCTGCCGCACGCTGCGCCGCGGCGATGGCGTCCTGCGGCTCCAGCCCTCGGGCCAGTGCCGATGCCAGCACGCCGCAGAACGCGTCACCGGCGCCAGTGCTGTCCACCGGCTGTGAAGCTGGGGCTGGGTAGCGGCCGCCGGGCGCGGCTGCGCATCCCCCTGCACCCAACGTCACCACTGCAAGCCGCGGCCCCATTGCGGCCAAGCCGGCGGCGGCCTCGTCCCCCTGCCGGCCGGTGATCTCCCGGGCTTCGACAGCGTTGGCGACCACGCCCCAGCACTCCGCCAGCACCGGCTGCACCGGCCAGCGCAGAGGGGCGGTGTTCAGCAGCACCCGCGCGCCACCTAGCCGGCCAGCACGGGCTGCGGCGGCCGTCGCAGCCTGGCTCAGGTTGCCTTGCAGCAGCAGGACATCGCCAGGCCGGCATCCCGCGGCAAAGCGTTCGGCCTGCGCCGCCGGCAGCGCGTCGGCGCAGGCGCCGGAGGTGACGATGCAGTTCTCGCTGTCGGCCGCCACCAGGAGCAGAGACACGTCGGTGGGCGGGCCGGGGCGCGGCAGGCGCAGCGCGGCGAATGGCTCGTCCCGCAACCGGTCCTCCACATACCGGCCGTCGGGATCGTCGCCGAGAGGCGCGCAGAACTGCACCTCCGCCCCGGTGCGCGCGGCCATGACCGCCTGGTTCAGCCCCTTGCCGCCCGGCGCGCGCCGCAGGGCGCCGCCCATGAGCGTTTCGCCGGGCTGCGGCAGGCGGGGGAGGGGGATGGACAGATCAATGCCGGCGTTGCCGAGCACCAGGACACGTCCATACGAAGGGGGCATGGCCGACTGCACCACGCCGCCGCGCATCCCTGCAACCCGGGTTGACCTGCACGCGCCCGCCCGTGACACTTCCGCCATGCCGCTGCGAACCCCTCGATGCGCGCCTTCGCCGGACGCTTGATCGCGCTGGTCCCGGTGCTGCTGGGGCTGTCCGTGCTCACCTATGCGCTGCTGGCGATGGTGCCCGGCGACCCCGTCGTCACCCTGCTCGGGCTGGAAGCCACGCCTGAGAGCATCGCGACGCTGCGCGCCCGCTACATGCTGGACCAGCCGCTGCCGCTGCGGTTCCTGTCCTGGCTCGGCCACGCGGTGACGGGCGACCTGGGCCGCTCCATCCAGACGGGCCGGCCGGTGCTGGCGATGGTAGGGACGGCGCTGGTGCCGACGCTGCAACTGGCCGGGGCGGCGCTGCTGGTGTCGTTGGCGATCGCGCTGCCGGCCGGGGTGGCCGCGGCGACACGGCGGGGCCGTGCGGCGGATGCGGCTGCGTCGCTCGCGGCGCTGGCCGGGCTGTCGCTGCCGAGCTTCTGGCTGGGCATCCTGCTGATCCTGGCCTTCTCGATCCGGTTCCCCCTGCTGCCCAGCTCCGGCTACGTCGGATTCACCGAGGCGCCGCTGGACGCCCTGCGGCACCTGGTCCTGCCGGCCCTGACCCTCGGCGCCGCGCTGGCTGCGGCGACCATGCGGATGACACGCGGCGCCATGCTGGACGTGCTGCCAGCCGAGTTCATCCGCACCGCCCGCGCCAAGGGGCTACACGAGCGCCGGGTCGTGTGGCGGCACGCCCTGCGCCCGGCGCTGGCGCCGGTGGTGACGCTGGTGTGCCTGCAGCTCGGTCAGTTGCTGGGCGGCGTGGTGGTGACGGAAACGGTGTTCGCCTGGCCGGGCATCGGCAAGCTGATCGTGGACGCCATCTTCGCCCGCGACTTCCCGGTGGTGCAGGGGGCGATCTTGGTCACGGCCACCTTGTTAGTCCTGATGAACGTGGCCGCGGACATGCTGCTGCTGGCCATTGACCCGCGTGCCCGGGCGGAGGCTTGAGCGCGTCGGCCCGCCTGGGCGGCGGACGCGGCCTGTTCGGCCTGGCGCTGGTGATGCTGGTCCTGGCCGCGGCGGCATTCGGCCCGGCGCTGTCGCGCTTCGACGCGGACCGGCCGGACTTCGCCGCCACCTTGGCGCCGCCGTCCCCGGCCCACCTGCTGGGCACGGACGACCTGGGCCGGGACGTCCTGGCCCGCATCCTCGGCGGCGGCCGGGTCAGCCTGCTGGTGGCGCTCGGCGGCGTGGGCGGCGCGGCGCTGCTGGGCGCGCCCTTGGGGCTGGCCTGCGGCTTCCTGGGCGGCTGGCTGGACCGGACGGCCATGCGCGGCGTGGACGTGCTGCTGGCCTTCCCCGGCATCCTGCTGGCGCTCGGCATCACCGCGGCGCTGGGCGCATCGGCGGCGACGGTGGCGCTGTCGGTTGCCGTGGTGAACCTGCCGGTGTTCGCCCGCATCGCCCGTGCCCAGGCTATCAGCCTGCGCCGGCTCGACTTCGTCACCGCCGCCCGCGCCGTGGGCCGGACCGAGGGCGGCATCCTGCTGCGCACCGTGGCGCCGAACGCGCTGTCGCCCGTGCTGGTGCAAGGCACAGTGCTACTTGCGGCGGCCATCCTGACCGAAAGCTACCTGTCCTTCCTGGGACTGGGCGTGCAGCCGCCGACGGCAAGCTGGGGCAACATGCTGCGCGATGCCACGGGCTTCCTGGACCAGGCGTGGTGGATGGCCTGGTTCCCCGGGCTGGCCTTGTTCCTGGTCGTGCTCGGCTTCAACCTGCTGGGGGACGGGCTGCGCGACGGCCTGGACCCCCGCCTCGCCCGACTTTGAAGGAGGCCCCGCGATGCCCAACCTGACCCGGCGAACCCTGTTGGCTGCCCCGGCCCTGCTCGCCGCCGCCGGACCGCCCGGACGGGCGCTGGCGCAGGGCGCCCAGACCCTTGGCGTCGGCGTCGTGTCCGACCCGGTGACGCTCGACCCGGCGTTCTCCGCCTCGTTCTTCGAGAACGCGGTGATGTACAACCTGCACGAAACCCTCCTGGTCGCGGCTCCGGACGGCGCGGTGGAGCCGGGCCTCGCCACCCACGCCAGCCCGGACCCGCTGCGCCATGTCCTGACCCTGCGGGACGGGCTGACCTTCCACGACGGCACGCGGCTGGACGCCGCCGCGGTCAAGGCCAACCTGGACCGCTACCTGGACCCGGCGACCGCCAGCATACGCAAGGCGGACCTCGGTCCGCTGCAGGAGGTCGCCGTCACCGGGCCGCTCACGGTGGAGCTGCGCCTGTCCGCCCCCTACGCGCCGCTGCCGCTGGTGTTGACCAACCGCGCCGGCATGGTGGTCTCCCCGGACGCGCTGCGCCGGCTTGGCCCCGATTTCGCGACCCAAGCCGTCGGCTGCGGCGCTTACAAGTTCGCAAGCTGGACCAAGAACAGCGAGCTGGTGCTGGAGCGCTTCGACGGATACTGGCGCGGGCGCGCCGGAGGCTTCGACCGCCTGGTGTTCCGCCCCATCCCCGATGAAACGGTGCGGCTGGCCAACCTGCGGAGCGGCACCCTGCAACTGGTGGACGCCGTGCCGCCGCAGGCGGTGGCCGGGCTGGCGCGGGAGGCCGGGCTGCGGGTGTCGCAGATGCCTAGCCTTGGTTTCAACGCCTGGTCGCTGAACACCACGCGCAAGCCGTTCGACGACCCGCGGGTGCGCCGCGCCTTCGTGGCGGCGGTGGACCCGGAGGTGGTGCAGCGCGTGGTGTATTTCGGCACAGGCCGCGTCGCGCATGGGCCGTTGTCGCCCGCGGTCGCCTGGGCCTTCGACAAGGACTTCGCACCGCCGGGACACGACCCCGTGCGGGCCAAGGCCCTGCTGGCAGAGGCCGGCGCGCCCATCCCGCTGCCCCTGACCATCACCGTCACCAACTCGCCGCAGATGGTGCGCATCGCCCAGGTCGCGCAGGCGCAGGCGAACGAGGCCGGGTTCCGGGTGGACGTGCGGCAGGTGGACCCGTCCAGCCTGATCACCGTATTGCGCCAGCGCGACTTCGACGTCTGCATGTCGCCCTGGAGCGGGCGTTACGATCCCGACGGCAACATGTTCTTCTATTTCAGCAAGGGCGGTCCCAACAACTTCCCGGGCTATGACGACGACGAGGTCACGGGATGGCTTGCCGAGGCGCGGACCGCCACCGACCCGGCGGTGCGCGTCCGGCTGTATCACCAGGCCCAGCGCAAGCTGGCGGAGGACGCGCCAATGCTGTTCCTGCACTTCGACGCCATCATCCAGGCCAGCAACGCCCGGCTGAGCTGGACGCAGTATCCGGACGCCGTGTTCCGCCTGCATGACGCAAGGATGTCCTGACCATGACGCGCAAGCGTATCCTGCTGGCCGGCGAAAGCTGGGTCAGCGCCGCGACGCACTACAAGGGGTTCGACGCCTTTGGTTCCGTCACCTATCACCGCGGAGCCGACGGCTTCATCGCGGCGCTCCGGGATCTGCCGTTCGACATCATGCACATGCCGGCGCACGTGGCGCAGGCGGACTTCCCGTCCACGATGGCGGCGCTGCGCGAGTATGACGCCGTGTTGCTGAGCGACATCGGCGCCAACACGCTGCTGCTGCACCCGGAGGTCTGGCTGCACTCCCGCCCGTTCCCGAACCGCTTGCGCCTGCTGGCGGACTGGGTGGCGGAGGGCGGCGGCATGGGCATGATCGGCGGCTACCTGAGCTTCCAGGGCATCAACGCCAGCGCCCGGTTCCGCGCGACGCCGGTCGAGGCGGCGCTGCCGGTCACGATCCACCCCTGGGACGACCGGATCGAGGTCCCGGAGGGCTTCCGCGCCGCGCCTTCGGCCGGGGAGCATCCGCTGCTGGCCGGCGTTCCAGGGGACTGGCCGGTCATGCTGGGCTTGAACGAGGTGGTGGCGAAGCCCGGCGCCACCGTGCTCGCATCCAGTCCGGACGGCCATCCGCTGCTGGTGTCCGGCACCCACGGCGCCGGGCGCACCCTGGCCTGGACCACCGACATCGGCCCGCACTGGCTGCCGGACGCCGCGCTGGCCTGGCCCGGCTTCGTGCCGCTGTGGCGCAACCTGCT
>DASWOJ010000171.1:0-18785 GCA_036398775.1 Acetobacteraceae bacterium | reverse complement strand
GGTGGGGTTCGCGGCGATGCAGGCCGTGGTGGCGGCGCGCGGGGAGCGGCCGTTTGCGGATTTGGCGGACTTCTCGGCGCGGATAGACCCGCGGCAGCTCAACAAGATGCAGATCGAGAACTTGGCCCGCGCCGGGGCCTTCGACGGCATTGCCACCAACCGCGCCCAGGTGTTCACCGGCGCGGACCTGGTGCTGAAGCGCGCCCAGGCCCAGGCGGAGGAGGCGGCGTCCGGCCAGACCGGGCTGTTCGGCGGCGGCGCCAAGCCGGAGGCGCTGCGCCTGCCGCCCACCCCGGACTGGCCCGGCATGGAGCGGCTGGGCTACGAGGCCGACGCCATCGGCTTCCACTTGACCGCGCATCCGCTGGACAGCTACGGCCCCTTGCTGAAGCGGCTGGGCGTGGTGCCGTCACATGGGATGGAGGCCGCCGGGCTGGCGGGCGCGACGCGGATCAAGATGGCCGGCTGCGTGATCGGCAGCAAGGAACGCGCGACCCGCACCGGTAGCCGCATGGCGTGGGTGCGGCTGTCCGACGGCGGCGGCAGCTACGAGGTGACGTTCTTCAGCGAGGTGCTGAACGGCGCGCGCGACATCCTGAAGGCGGGGATGGCGGTGCTGGTAAGCGTGGACCTGCGGCTGGAAGGCGACAGCCTACGGGTGACGGCGGCGGATTGCACGTCGCTGGAGCAGGCGGCCAGCGACGCCGGGGCAGGGATGCGGGTATGGCTGGATAGGACGGAGGCGGTGCCGCATATCCGGGCGTTGCTGGCCCGGGAAGGGAAGGGCAAAGGGCGGGTCACGCTGGTGCCGCGGATTGACGATGCCCAGGCGGTGGAGATCGCTGTCCCTGGTGGGTTTCAGGTAACGCCTCGGTTGGTGCAGGCACTCAAGGTTATACCGGGGGTGGAGCGGGTGGAGGAGGTTTAGGCCAGGCTACGCTCGGCACTGAAACTGACGAGAAAGCAAAATGTCCAGGCCGCCGCCGCACAACCGCGGCGACGGCCCAGCCCCGCTACCCCCCGGGCAGCAAGTCCTCAATCAGAATCGGCGTTTTCCGAACCCGTATCCCCGTCGCATGATAAACCGCGTTCGCAATCGCCGCCGGCATCCCAACAATGCCGATCTCCCCAACCGCCTTCGCCCCGATGGCGTTCACGACCGTATCCGTCTCGTCAACGATCTCCGCCGTCACCTCCCCGATGTCGGCGTTGGTCGAGATGTGATACCCGGCCAAATCCTGGTTGGCGAAGCGCGCACGCGGACGGTCCACCTGCGTCTGCTCAAGCAGGGCAAAGCTGGCCCCCCAGATCATGCCACCCACTAGGTTGCTGCGCGCCGTCCGGGGATTGATGACCCGGCCGCAGGCAAACGCACCGACCATCCGCGCCACCCGAATCGTGCGCAGCAGCGGGTCCACCCGCACCTCGGCGAACTGCGCGCCGAACGAGTAGATGGCATGGGTGTCAGTGATCGGCCCCTCGATGGCAAACCCACCCAGCAAGCCATACTGCGCCTTATCCGCAGCCATCGTGCCCGGCTTCCACTCCGCGGACGCATCGAGCGAACCCGCGGGCGTAGCCTTCAGCACATCGGCCAGGCTGTGTGCCGCCCCGTCCCCAGCCACCAAGTGGCCGCCGGCAAACTGCAGTGTCGCCGGGTTATGGCCTGCAAACGGACCGCTCTCCGCCGTTGCAGCCTGCAGCAGCTTCTCCCGTAACGCTATTGCCGCCATGTGCACCGCCGACCCGGCAGACCCCGTGGTGACGGAGCCTCCCGACATTGGCCCAGACGGCAGGCTGCTGTCGCCCAGTTCCACCCGCACATGATCGTCCGCCACGCCCAGCACGTCGGCCGCGACCTGGCCCAGCACGGTATAGGCGCCGGTACCCACGTCATGCGCCGCCGTCCGCACCCGCAGCAGCCCGTCCGCAGTCAGCGCGACATGAGCAGCCGATGGGACCATGGCCGACGGGTAGGTCGCCGTCGCGCAGCCATAGCCGATCAGCACCCCATCCTCGGTCTTCATGGAGCCGATACCCGGCGTGCGCTTGTCCCAGCCAAATAGCTCGGCACCGCGACGGTAGCACTGCACCAGGGAACGGCTGCTCCACGGCAGGCCCTTCACCGGGTCCACCTTCGGCTCGTTCTTGATCCGCAGCTCGACGGGGTCCATGTCGAGCGCGACAGCCAACTCATCGACCGCGCTCTCGAAGGCGAAGAAGGCCGGCGCCTCTGCCGGCGCCCGCTGGAATCCCGGCGTGTTGACGTCGGTGGCGATCGTGGACTCTGACGTGCGTATATTGGGAACGTCATACATCCGGGTGGTGACATTGGTCCCGGGGAAGGCGATGTGGTCAACCTCTGCCGTCTGCCCGATCGCCTCGTGGATCAAGGCGGTCATGGTGCCGTCGCGCTCGGCGCCGAACGCAATCCGGTTGCGGGTGGCCGGGCGGAACGAGCCGACCGTGAACATTGCGTCCCGCGGCACCACCAGCTTGACCGGGCGGCCCAGCCGTTGCGCCGCCGCAGCAACCAGGACGGTGTGCGGCAGCAGCGTCGCCTTGCCGCCGAACGCGCCGCCGATATAGGGCGACACGACATGCACGTCCTCGGCCGGAATGCCGAAGATGGCGGCCAAGGCGGCGCGCTGCCCGATTACCCACTGGCTTGGCGACTCCACCGTCAGCTTGCCATCGTTCCAGCTTGCGGTCGTGGCATACAGCTCCATCGGGTGATGGTGCTGCGCCGGGGTGACATACTCCTGGTCCACGTGCACCGGCGCCCGGGCCAGCGCGGCGTCTGCGTCGCCGACCACCACCACGGGCTCGCCATCCGGCTTGGACGTGCGGTCCGGGTCGCCCATGGACGCGGCGGCATGCTGGGTCGCATACTCCAGATCCAACGCCCGCGCGGCCTGCTCCGCCGCCTCCGTCGTGTCCGCAACCACCAGGCCGACAATCTGCCCGGCGTAGTGCACCTCGTCCGACGTGAGCGGCATGAAGGAGGACTGCATGTGCCCGCCCTTCATGATGAACGTCTCGGAGCCAAGGTCCCGGTTCATGCTGCGGTGGGTCAGCACGAGCTGCACGCCGGGCACCGCCTCCGCCGCCGCGGTGTCCACCCGGGTGATGCGTCCGCGCGCAACCGGGCTGAGGGTCAATGCCGCATAGGCCGTGCCGATATGGCCGTAATCCGCGGCGTAGCGTGCGGCGCCGGTGGCCTTCGCCGGGGCGTCACGCCGGACGATGGGAGTGCCGATGCTTCCGTCCATGACTTATATCCTCTTGCTGGCCACAAGCGCCGCGCGTGCGACGGCCCGGGCGCCGAGTTCGATCTTGAAGGCGTTCTCACCACGCGGCTGCGCGCCCACGTAGGCGGCTTGGCCGGCGGCGAGCGCGGTCTGCTTGGTCAGGGCCACGCCGGTCAGCGCCGCTTCGGCCGCTTGGGACCGCCACGGCTTGGTCGCCACCCCGCCGAGCGACACGCGGGCTTGACGCACGGTGTCCCCGTCCATTTCCAAGGCGACGGCGGCCGAGACTACGGCGTAGGCGTAGCTCTGCCGGTCGCGCACCTTGATGTAGGTGGAGCGCCGCCCGGCAGGGGTCGCCTGCACCAGGATCGCGGTGATGACCTCGCCAGGCCGCAGCGTGGTCTCCTTCGCCGGGTCGTCGCCATAGGCAACGTGCAGCTCGGTGAACGGGATCGTCCGCGTGCCGGACGCCGACCGTATCTCGATGGAGGTGTCGAACGCCGCGAGCGCATAGCCCCAATCACCGGGATAGGTCGCGATGCAGCGCTCAGAGGTGCCGAACAGCGCCATCTCCCGCGTGATGCCGTCCAGCGCAGAGCAGCCGCTGCCGGGCGTGCGCTTGTTGCAGGCCGATACGCCATCGCGGAAGTAATAGCACCGGGTGCGCTGCAGCAGGTTGCCGCCGACCGTCGCGGCGTTGCGTATCTGCGGCGAGGCCGCAAGCTGCAGGCTCTCGGCCAGCGCGGGATAGTCGCGCAGTAGGACCGCATCCTCGGCGACGTCTGCCATGCGGGCCAGCGCGCCGAAGCGCAGCACCGAACCGGACGTGTCGAAGGCGGCGAGTTCGTCCAGGTGGCCGATGTCCACGATCCCCGCCGGAGCCGCCAGGTCTCCGCGCATCAGGTCCACCATCGTCGTGCCGCCCGCCATCAGCGCGGCCCCGGGCGTCTCCGCCAAGTGGAAGGCTTCCTCCAGCGTAGCGGGACGGGCATAGGTGAAGGGCTGCATGTCAGGCCGCCTGCTGCGCGACGTCGCGGACCGCGGCGACGATGTTCGGATAGGCGGCGCAGCGGCAGAGATTGCCGCTCATGTATTCGCGTATCTCGGCGTCGCTGCCGGCATGGCCCTCCTCGATGCAGGACACCGCCGACATGATCTGGCCCGGCGTGCAGTAGCCGCATTGCAGCGCGTCATGCGCCACGAACGCCGCCTGCATCGGGTGCAGCGCCCCGTCGGCGCCAGCCAGGCCCTCGATCGTCCGGACCTCACGCCCGGCGGCAGAAGCGGCCAGCACCAGGCAAGCTAGTTGCCGCCTGCCATTGATGTGGACCGTGCAGCACCCGCAGGTGCCGTGGTTGCAGCCGACCTTGGTGCCGGTCAGGCCCAGGTGGTCGCGGAGCGCGTCGAGCAGGGTGGTGCGCGGGTCCAACGAGAGCGGGTGGTCATGGCCGTTCACCCGGAGGGTAAGCGGCACCGGTGTCGCCGGGATGGGAGCATCGAGCATGGGAGGTCCTTTTGCTGCGCGGCATAGAGTTGAGGCCGCTTCTCCATATGAGAAGGCCGTCGGCGCGGAACTCCAGGTGAACGGTAGCGGCGTTTGCCGGTTTCCGGGCCGTCCCGGGTATCGTGCGATGGCCGGCGAGCGGGCCTGGCCTGCTCGGCTCCGCCCTGCCGGGCGTTCAGCACCCTTGAGAGGCCGCCCATCGGCGGGAGAGGGCGCCAGGGATGCGTTGATCTTGCCTTCGCGCGTCCGATCCGCCATATCCATCTGCGTCCGCACCATGCGGGCAAATTCACACGCGGGGCGCCTTTCCCGAGGGGTTACACCCAGGGTCCGGTGCCGCAAGGCCAGCCCCCGCGGAGGATCAACCGGACACCTGAAAGGTCACGCCCCATGGCGATGCCAGAATTTACCCTGCGCCAGCTCCTCGAAGCCGGCGTCCACTTCGGCCACCACACCCGGCGCTGGAATCCGCGCATGGGACCCTACATCTTCGGCGTCCGCAACGCCGTCCACATCATAGACCTGCAGCAGACGGTCCCCATGCTGGACCGCGCCCTGCGCGCCGTCCGCGACGTGACCGCCGCCGGCGGGCGCGTGCTGTTCGTGGGCACTAAGCGTGCCGCGGCAGAATACGTGGCGGACAGCGCCAAGCGCTGCGGCCAGTATTACGTCAACCACCGCTGGCTCGGCGGCATGTTGACCAATTGGAAGACCATCACCGGCAGCATCAAGCGCCTTCGCCAGATCGAGGAGATGCTGGGCGGCGACGTGCAGGGCCTGACCAAGAAAGAGGTGCTGGACATCACCCGCGACCAGGAGAAGCTGGAGCGCGCGCTGGGCGGCATCAAGGACATGGGCGGCCTGCCCGACATCCTGTTCATCATTGACACCAACAAGGAGAAGCTGGCGGTCGAGGAGGCCAACAAGCTCGGCATCCCGGTCATCGCCGTGCTGGACAGCAACTCCGACCCAGAGGGCGTCACCTACCCGATCCCCGGCAACGACGACGCCATCCGCGCCATCACGATGTACTGCGACCTGATCGCCGGCGCCGTGCTGGACGGCATCAGCGCCGAGATGGTGGCCAGCGGCCGCGACATCGGCGCGTCTGAGGAGTTGCCGCCCGAGAGCATCCCGATGCCCGACCACGCCCCGGCCGAACAGCCCGCGGCGTAAGGAGCACAATTATGGCTGAGATCACCGCCGCGCTGGTCAAGGACCTGCGTGAGAAGACCGGCGCTGGCATGATGGATTGCAAGCGGGCGCTGACGGAGTCTGGCGGCGACATGGACGCCGCCACCGACTGGCTGCGCAAGAAGGGCCTATCCGCCGCTGTCAAGAAGGGTGGCCGCGTCGCTGCCGAGGGTTTGGTCGCCGTCGCCAGCAACGGCACGAGGGCCGCGATGGTGGAGGTCAACTCCGAAACTGACTTCGTCGGCCGCAACGAGGCGTTCCAGGCTCTGGTGGAGGGCATCGCCCAGGTTGCCCTTGAGGTGGGCGACGACGTGGAGACGATCCGTGCTGCCCATTACCCCGGCACCGGCCGGACGGTGGCTGACGAGATCACCCAGGCCATCGCCACCATCGGCGAGAACATGACGCTGCGCCGGGCCAAGGTGATGACGGTCCCGCATGGCGTCGTCGCCACCTACGTCCATAACGTCCTCAAGCCCGGCCTGGGCAAGATTGGCGTGCTGGTTGCAGTCGAATCCGAGAACGAGGCTTCGGCTTTGGAGACCCTGGGCCGCCAGGTCGGGATGCACGTAGCTGCCACGCAGCCTGCGGCACTGGACATTGACAGCGTTGATCCGGCTGACCTCGAACGGGAGCGTACCGTGCTCACCGAAAAGGCCCGTGCCGAGGGCAAGAAGGAGGAGATGCTGCCCAAGATCGTGGAGGGCCAGATACGCAAGTTCTACCAGCAGGTCGTGCTGCTGGAGCAGCAGTGGGTCCATGACGGTGAAAGCCGCGTCCGCGCCGTGGTGGACAAGGCCGGTGCCAAGCTGGCCGGGTTCGAGCGTTTCAAGGTCGGCGAGGGCATCGAGAAGCAGTCCGACGACTTCGCCGCTGAGGTCGCCAAGGCGGCTGGCGTCCCTAAGGACCCGCAGCAGCCAACCGATCCTCAGCAGCCCTCAGCCTGATCCGTCCGGCCAACATGAGCAGCGCCACAAGGCCTAAAGGCAGTAGGTGACATGCTGACGACCTCCGGATCGTCTGGCGTTCACGGTAGGCCTTACTAACGGAAGGGATTAACCATCCCTAAAACCGTCCAAAGCAGCCCAACCGCGCCGCTCGAACTTGTAGGGGGCGGCGGCAGCCACTAGGTTGCCGCCGCCCCATTCACGTCAAGGACCTCATGCCAGACCAGCCCTCCTACAAGCGCGTCCTGCTGAAGGTATCCGGGGAGGCGCTGATGGGGCGAAGGGAGTACGGCCTGGACACCGACACCCTGAGCCGCATCGCAACGGATGTGCGTGATGTCGTCGGCATGGGCATACAGGTCTGCCTGGTGATTGGCGGCGGCAACATCTTCCGCGGCGTGTCTGCGGCTGCCGGCGGCATGGACCGTGCGCAGGCCGACTACATGGGCATGCTGGCAACCGTGATGAACGCGCTAGGGATGCAGAATGCGCTGGAGCGGCGCAACGTCCCCACCCGCGTCCAGTCGGCAATTCCAATGAGCAGCGTCTGCGAACCCTACATCCGCCGACGGGCCGAGCGGCACATGGAGAAGGGCAGGGTGGTGATCTTCGCCGCCGGCACCGGCAACCCGTTCTTTACCACCGACACCGCCGCCGCCCTGCGCGCCGCCGAGATGAACTGCGACCTGCTGCTGAAGGGCACCCAGGTAGACGGGGTGTATTCCGCCGACCCTCGCAAGGACGCCGCTGCAACCCGTTACGACGAGCTGACATATCTCGAAGTTCTGTCCCGCGACCTCGGCGTCATGGACGCTGCCGGCATCAGCCTGGCGCGCGAGAACGGCCTGCCGATCATCGTCTTCAACATCCACGCCCCCGGCGCCTTCGCCAAGGTCATGCGCGGCGAGGGCCTGTTCACCCGCATCACCGAGCCGCATTAACCGCCCCCAGACTGGCGCACACCGGAGATTCCCTTGCCCGCCGACCTGATCGCCCTCAAGTCCGACCTGACCCGGCGCATGGACAGCGCCCTCGAAACCCTGCGCCGCGACTTCGGCGGCCTACGCACCGGCCGCGCCAGCCCGGCCCTGTTGGAGCCGGTGAAGGTTGAGGCGTACGGCACCGTCGTCCCGATCACCCAGGTCGGCACCATCGGCGTGCCGGAGCCGCGCATGATCACCGTGCAGGTCTGGGACCGCACCCTGGTCGGCGCCGTCGAGCGTGCGGTCCGCGACAGTGGCCTGGGGCTCAATCCCGGTTCGGACGGCCAGGTGGTCCGGGTGCCGATCCCGCAGCTCACGGCGGAGCGCCGGGGTGAGCTGGCGAAGGCCGCCGGGCGCTACGCCGAAGGCTCCCGCGTCGCCATACGCGGCGTGCGCCGGGACGGGATGGACCAGATCAAGGCGCTCGAAAAAAAAGGCGAGATCGGCGAGGACGAGATGAAGGACTGGTCCGATGAGGTCCAGAAGCTGACGGACGGCTATATTAAGCGCATAGATGAGTCGCTGGCCGAGAAGGATCAGGAAATCCGGCAGGTTTGATGGAATGCGCACGGGCAGGGGAATGGGTGTAGCGCCACTGGCGGCCCGCCCGGCGGCTGCGCCGGTCCATGTCGCCATCATCATGGACGGCAATGGCCGCTGGGCTGCCGCCCGTGGCCTGCCGCGCGTCGCCGGGCACCGTGCCGGGGCGACGGCGGTGCGCCGCGCCATCGAGGGTGCGGTGGAGGCCGGGGTGTCCTGGCTGACGCTCTACGCCTTCAGCAGCGAGAATTGGCGCCGGCCCATCGAGGAGGTGCTGGACCTGACCGGCCTGCTCCGCCACTTCATCCGCCAGGAACTGCAGGAACTCACTCACAAGGGCGTCCGCGTCCGGGTCATAGGCGAGCGCAGCCGCTTCGACCAGGAAACCCAGGCCGAGCTGGACCGTGCCGAGGCCGTGACCTGCGGCAACGCCCGCCTGAACCTGAACATCGCCCTGTCATACGGTGCTCGGGATGATATCGTCGCCGCCGCCCGCGCCGCCGCGAAGGCCGCCGCTGCAGGCACCCTCGACCCGGCCGCACTGGACGAGGCCGCGTTCGAACGGCTGCTGTTCACTGCTGGGATGCCCGACCCCGACCTGGTGATACGCACCTCCGGCGAGCACCGGCTGTCCAACTTCCTGCTGTGGCAGTCCGCTTATGCGGAGCTGGTCTTCCAGGACGTGCTGTGGCCCGATTTCAGCGCCGCCGACCTGCAAGCCGCCTTGGCCGAATATGCCCGGCGCGAGCGCCGCTTCGGTGCCCGTCCTGGCTGACCCTGCGTTCTCCGCCGCGCCGACACCCAGCCGTGCCCGGCCGGCCCGTTGGTCGGACCTCCGGCTGCGCGTCATCTCGTCCGTCGTGCTGGCGCCTGTCGTGCTGGGCTGCCTGTGGGGTGGCGGGCCGTATTGGGGAACCCTGATGGCAGTTGCCGGGGTCGGATTGGCGCTGGAATGGGTTGCCCTGTGCGGCCTTCCCCCCGGTGACTGGCCGGGGTTTGGCGTTGTTGCTGCGGTGCTGGCCGGCGTCGCCCTGACCGCGTCGGGCCGGCTGGAGGCTGGCGCGGCGGCCTTGCTGATTGGCGCCGGGCTGGTGCTGCCGCCAGTCCGCTGGCGGCTGGCCGCAGGGGTGGCCTATGCCGGGGCGGGTGCGGTGGCGCTGGCATGGCTCCGTCTGGACCCGCTGGCGGGCTGGGCCAACCTGGTGTTCCTGGTCGCGGTCATATGGGCCAGCGACATCGGCGCCTACTTGGCAGGCCGGCTGATCGGCGGCCCGAAGCTGGCGCCGGCGATCTCGCCGGGCAAGACCTGGTCCGGTGCTGTGGGCGGCTTGGCGGCGGCGATGCTGGCGGGCTGCGCCGCAGGACAGGCAGTGGCGCCGGGAGCGCCGGTGCGTGCGGCTGCGCTGGCTTGCCTGCTTGCAGCGGCTTCCCAGGCCGGCGACCTGATGGAAAGCGCGATCAAGCGCGGGTTTGGTGTTAAAGACTCCGGCCGGCTGATACCCGGCCACGGCGGCCTGATGGACAGGCTGGATGGTTTCCTGGTGGCCGCCCCGGTGGCGGCGGCGCTGGGAATGCTGGTTGGGCGGGGAACGGCGCTATGGCATTGAGTACGGCAGGCGGCGGCGTGGTCCGGACGGTGACGGTCCTGGGCAGCACCGGCAGCGTCGGCACCAGCACGGTGGACCTGCTGGCCGCGAACACCAGCCTTTACCGCGTGCATGCCCTGGTTGGCGGCCGCAACGTCGCGCTGCTGGCGGCGCAGGCCATACAGTTGAATGCTGCCCTGGCGGTCATCGCGGAACCGTCGCTGCTCGGCGCGCTGTCCGCTGCCCTGGCCGGGACCGGCATTGCCGCCGCTGGCGGGGACGCCGCCGTGCTGCAGGCCGCAGCGGAACCGGTGGATTGGACGATGGCGGCCATCACCGGCGCCGCCGGGTTGCCTGGCACGCTCGCCGCCATACGCCGCGGCGGCGCCATCGCGCTGGCGAACAAGGAAGCCCTGGTTTGCGCCGGCGAGGTCATGCTGCAGGCGGTCCGCGACGCCGGCGCCACCCTGTTGCCGGTGGACTCCGAGCACAACGCCATCTTCCAGGCGATGGCGGAGGGCAACCGCGACGGCGTCGAGCGCATCGTGCTGACCGCCTCCGGCGGTCCCTTCCGGCTGAGCAGCACCGAGGAAATGGCCCGTGCCACGCCCGAGGCGGCGCTGCGGCACCCCGTCTGGTCCATGGGCGCCAAGATCAGCATTGACAGCGCCACCATGATGAACAAGGGCTTGGAGTTGATCGAGGCCGCACGCCTGTTCGGCATGGACGAGGCTGACATCGGCGTGCTGGTGCATCCGCAATCCGTCATCCACGGCCTGGTGCACTACCGGGACGGCAGCGTGCTGGCGCAGATGGGGTCGCCGGACATGCGCATCCCCATCGCCCACGCCCTGGCCTGGCCTGGCCGCCTGCAAACAGCATCGCCCCGGCTGGACCTGGCCGCACTGGGCCGGCTGGAGTTCGCGGAGCCTGATCCCCTGCGCTTCCCCGCACTGCGCCTTGCACGCGAGGCGTTGCGGGCCGGTGGCGGCGCCCCGGCGATCCTGTCCGCGGCCAATGAGGTCGCGGTCGAGGCCTTCCTGGCCCGCCGCCTCGGCTTTACCGCGATCGCCTCGCTGGTCGAGGCGGTGCTGGACCGGATCGGGCATCGCCCGGCAGACAGCCTCGATGCGGTGATGGACCTGGATGCGGCGGCACGCCGTGCGGCGCACCAGCATATCGCCGCCCGGGCGGCGTAGCGCACAGCGCCGGATGCCGCCCTCTTGCCGCTCCTGCGCGGCCTGCCACCGGATGAAATTGCATAAACGCAACCTATCTTTATCAGGCCAACCTATCTTTATCAGGCAGTGCCTTTCATAATTGCTTCGTTTCTGCAATAATCCCTTTTTGTTTCCCACGCCACGGCCCCTGAGGTTCCCGAGATGGACTCCCTACGCAGCCTTGCAGCCTTCATCGTCGTGCTCGGCATCCTGGTGTTCGTGCACGAGCTTGGCCACTACCTCGCCGCCCGTTGGCGCGGCGTCCACGCCGAGGTGTTTTCCATCGGCTTCGGCAAGGCCATCGCAAGCTGGACCGACAGGTCCGGGACCGTGTGGAAGCTGGCGTGGATACCCCTGGGCGGATACGTCAAGATGCACGGGCAGGAGCGTCCGCAGGAGGTGCCGGACGAGGTGCGGGCAGGCTGGATGGAGGGCCGGACGTATCAGGGCAAGTCCGTGCTGTCGCGGGCGATCATCATCGCCGCCGGCCCAGCCGCGAATTTCCTGCTGGCCATCCTGCTGTTCTCGATCCTGATCGGCGCCATGGGCCGGCCAGTGGCGGTCAAGGAAGCGGTTTTCGGCGGCATCGTTGCCGGGAGCGCCGCCGAGCGCGCGGACCTTCAGGTGGGCGACCGCGTCCAGGCGATTGACGGCGCCCCTGTGCCGCTGTTCACCGACCTGCAGCGGATCGTATCCGCCAGTCCCGGCAGGAGCCTTTCCTTCCGGATTCTCCGGGCGGGTCAGGAGCGCACGGTGGACGTGACCCCGACCAGCCGCGAAGTCGGCGGCCAGAGCGTGGGTACCCTTGGCGTGAGCACGGCAACCGATTTCGTGCCGGTCGGGCCATTGCAGGCGATCGGCGCCGGGGCGACGCAAACCTGGGATGTGCTCGCCAACACGGCGGCCGCACTGGGTCAGATCGTCACGGGCCACCGCAGCACCGCGGAGCTGGGTGGACCGATCAAGATTGCCCAGCTGTCGGGTCAGTTCGCCGCGGCGGGAATCGCCAGCTTCGTCGGCTTGATCGCGCTGCTTTCCGTCAACCTGGGCCTGTTCAACCTGCTGCCGATTCCCGTGCTGGATGGCGGACATTTGGTGTTCTTGGCGGCGGAGGGCCTGGCCGGCCGCCCCGTGTCGCAGCGGGCGCAGGAGTATGGCTTCCGCGCTGGAGCGGCCTTGCTTGCCTGCCTGATCCTCTTTGTTTCCTGGAACGACCTTGCCAGTTCCAGCCTGGGCCGCTGGGTGTCCGGCCTGATTGGCTGACGCTTGACGCCCTGACGCGCCGGCTGGTCAGCAGGGACCGGCGCGCATTGGCCTTGGCGGCGGACGCATCGGCGCTTACAAGCAGGCGTTATCCGCTGCCCTGGAGGGCCTGCCTGTTGTCTCGATACCGCCTCCTTCTGCTTGCTACCGTCTGCGCCGGCCCGTGGTTCGGTGGGTCCGATACACGGGCGCAAAGCCGGTTGGCGCCGCAGGCAGGCCGGAGCCGCACGGCGGCCGTCAGGCCCGCCCGACTGCCCGTGGTGCCAGGAGGTGCCATCGCCAGCATCCAGGTCGAGGGCAACCAACGCATCGAGACGGGAACCATACGCTCCTACATGCTGGTGCAGCCCGGCGACGCCTTCGACCCCGACCGCATTGACCGCAGCCTGAAGACCCTGTTTGCAACCGGGCTGTTCCAGGACGTAAACATCCGGCGCGACGGCAACAACGTCGTCGTCAAGGTGGTCGAAAACCCGATCGTCAACCGCATTGCCTTCGAGGGCAACCGCAAGCTGACGGACGACCAGCTTCGGCCCGAGCTGCAGCTTCGCGCCCGCGCCGTGTTTACCCCGCAGTTGGCGCAGGCCGACCGGCAGCGGATCCTGGACCGCTACGCCAAGGCCGGACGTTTCGCCGCAACCGTCGAGCCGAAGGTCGTCAGGCTCGACCAGAACCGAGTGGACGTGATCTTCGAGATCAACGAGGGCGAGACCACCCTTGTCAGCCGCATCGCCATCGTCGGCAACAGGGCTTTCAGCGAGAACCGGCTGCGCGAGGTCATCAACAGCCGCGAGCAGGCGTTCTACCGCATCTTGTCTTCCTCCGATCAGTATGACCCGGAGAAGATCAACTTCGACAAGGAGCTGCTGCGCCGCTTCTACTTGAAAAACGGCTACGCCGACTTTGAGGTGAAGGACGCGACGGCCGAACTCTCGCCGGACCGCCGGGCCTTCTTCGTGACGTTCACCATCAACGAGGGCGAAAAGTATTCCGTCGGCAAGGTGGACATTGACAGCAAGCTGCGGAATCTGAATGGCGAGGACCTGCGCCCGTTGCTGCTGATCGGGAAGGGCGACACCTATGACGGCGACCTGGTGGAACGGACCACCACGGCGCTCCAGGATGCCGTGCAGAATCGCGGCTACGCCTTCGTGGACGTGAAGCCGCGCATCGCCCGCGACAAGGACAAGAAAACCGTTGACCTGGTGTTCGACGTCACCGAGGGGCCGCGCGTCTATGTCGAGCGGTTGGACATCACCGGCAACACCCGCACCAAGGACAAGGTGATCCGCCGTGAGTTCCGGCTGGCGGAGGGCGACGCGTTCAACGCCGCAACCATACGCCGCTCGCGGCAGCGGCTGCAGGACCTCGGCTACTTCAATGGCGTCACCGTCACGCCCAGCCCCGGCAGCGCGCCGGACCGGGCTGTTGTCACGGCCGTGGTGGACGAGAAGGCGACTGGCGAGCTGACCCTGGGCGGCGGTTACTCGACCGACTCCGGCGCGCTGGTGAACGCCGGGCTGCGGGAGCGCAACCTGATCGGCACCGGCATTGACGCCGGGCTGAACGGCGTGCTGGCGCAGCGGCGCAGCCAGGTGGACCTGGCAGTGACGGACCCCTACTTCCTGGACCGCAACTTGGTTGCCGGCTTCGACCTGTTCCTAGTCCGTAACGACAACCAGTCCATTGCCGCCTACAGCGAGCGGCGGACGGGCGGCGACGTCCGCCTGGGTTATGAGTTCAACGAGCACCTGCGTCAGGCATGGACCTACTCGCTGGTGGACCGGAACGTTTACAACGTCCAGTCCGGCGCCAGCATCTATGTCCAGAACCAGGCTGGCAGCTCCCTGCTGTCGCAGGTCGGCACGACGCTGGCGCTGGACTACCGCGATAGCCGCACCGACCCGCATGATGGTTTCCTAATCCGTCTCGGCGCGGACATCGCTGGGCTGGGCGGCACGGAGCGTTATTTGCGGACCAAGCTTGACGGCAACTACTTCATCCCGCTGGAACGCCTGACCGGCGATGCCGACTGGAGCATCGCGATCACCGGGGGTGCCGGCTACTTGGCGCAACTCGGCCGCCAGGAGAAGATCATTGACCGCTTCTTCCTGGGCGGCGACAACCTGCGCGGCTTCCAGTCCGGCGGCGCCGGGCCGCACGCCGTGGGAACCGGGACCAGCCCGACGGTGGACAGCATCGGCGGCCGGCTGATCTACACGCAGTCCACCGAACTGCGTTTTCCGCTGCCGATCTCGGCCGACCTTGGCTTGTCTGGACGCACTTTCGTGGACATCGGCTCACTGTCCGAGGTCACCAGGCTCGCCGGCACGGTGGTCACCAACGATCCGACGCCGCGCGTCGGTGCTGGCGTCGGCGTGTCTTGGAAAACGCCGTTTGGACTCATCAACGTTGACCTGGCCCAGGCAGTCGTCAAACGCAAATACGACCAAACCCAGCTTTTCCGGTTTGGTTTCGGAACGAGGTTTTAAACCGATGCCCTACTTGCTCCGCTCCGCCTTCGTGGCGACCGGCCTCCTGTTCACCACTGGCGCCTTGGCGCAGCAGCAGCCTGGCTGGTTCGTGCCGCCAGCTGGCGGCGGGGGAGGGACGGCATCGCCGCGTCAAGGACAAGCAGCCCCGTCCCGGCCAGTGGCACCGCGTCCCCAGCCCCGCCCAGCGGCTCAGCCTTTGGTGCAGGTCGCTCCGCCCGGCGGCGACTCCGGCGGCCTTGCCGGGACCAATCCGCCTGATGCCCCGCCGCTGCAGGTGCAGTTGCCGCCGATGCCGGATCTGCCGCCCATCCCGCGCGGCCCGACCCCGCCGGCCGCGGTCATCGGCGTGCTGGGCATCCCCGACATCATGCGCGCCTCGACCGCCGCGCAGCAGGTCGAGAAGACTATCGGCGAGCGGCGGGAGAAGCTGACGCAGGACGTGCAGAAGGAGCAAGCCGCGTGGCGGGAGTTGCAGCAGGCCCTGGTCAGCCAGCGCGCCAGCATGACGCCCGACCAGATACGCGCCAAGGAAAAGGAGCTGCAGGACCGCGTCACCAACGCCCAGCGCAGCTTCCGTGACCGCAACCGCTTCATGCAGGAAGCGGCCCAGGTCGGCTTGTCGCAGATCGAACGGACGCTGATCGGGGTCATCCGCCAGGTTGCCGAAAGCCGCGGTATGAACCTGGTGCTGCATCGGGCGCAGGTCGCGCTGAACGTCAACGAGTTCGACATCACCGAGCCAGTGGTCGAGCAGATGAACAAGGTCATGTCCACCGTGCAGTTGCCGCCCGAGGGTGTCTCCGCCGCCTTGGCAGCAGGCCCTGCCGGCAAGCCCAACACCCCGCCCGATGGCCCGGCCGCTGCGACCCCAACCGCTGCCCCGTCCGGGCCGCCGCCGCGCCGGTGACGGATGGCGGTTGCACAACACCAGGCGGGTGACCCGCGCTTCTTCGGCCGGACCGGACCGCACGGCCTTGCTGCGGTTGCGGCCGCCGCGGGCGGCGTCTTGCCCGTCAACGGTTCGGATCGGCCGCTTCGAGGCATCGCGCCATTGCAGGCTGCCGGCCCGGAGGAGTTGAGCTTCATAGACAACCGCAAATACCTGGATACCCTGGTTGCGACCCGGGCCGGTGCAGTGATCGTGCACCCTGACCTGGCGCCGCGCGTACCGCCGGCCACCACCGCCATCGTGACGCCCGAGCCATATGCCGCCTGGGCCCGCGCTGCCGCCCTGTTCCATCCGCCGCCGCCGGTCCGGCCCGGCATCCATCCATCGGCAGTTGTGGACCTGGCGGCGTCCGTGGATACGACCGCGGAGGTGGGTCCGCTTGCCGTCATCGGAGCCGGCGCCGTGATCGGGGCCAGGTGCAGGATCGGGCCAGGGGCGGTGATCGGGGAGAATGTCGTGCTCGGCCCGGACTGCCGGATTGGTGCGGTGGCCAGCGTCACCCACGCGCTGCTCGGCGCGCGGGTTTACGTATATCCCGGCGCCCGAATCGGACAGGAGGGATTCGGCTTTGCAATCACGTCCACTGGATTCATCACCGTGCCGCAGCTTGGCCGGGTGATCCTGGAGGACGACGTGGAGGTTGGCGCCAACAGCACGATAGACCGTGGCGCGGCACCGGACACGGTAATCGGCGCCGGCTCGCGCCTCGACAACTTGGTGCAGATCGGACACAACGTCCGCATGGGCCGGTGCTGCGTCGTGGTGGCGCAGGCCGGCATCTCAGGCTCGACCGTGCTGGAGGATTTCGTCGTCGTCGCTGCACAGGCCGGGCTGACCGGACATTTGCGGATCGGCCTAAAGGCCCGTGTCGGCGCTCAGGCCGGCGTTATGTCGGACGTGGAGGCAGGGGCCGATGTGGTTGGCAGCCCCGCCCAGCCCATACGCGAGTTCTTTCGCGGCGTTGCTACCCTGCGCCGCCTTGCCCGCAAGCCCCAGCCCTTAAACGCCGCCCGCCCGGAGTAGGTTCAGATGGACGGCACACCCACGCAACCGACAAAATCGCAGCATCCGGCAGACTCTCCGCCCAATCAGGCCGACGATGTCGCACCCAAGCCCTCGCTGAAGGCGGCGCTGCCGCCGGTCGAGGTCTTGGACATCAAGCGGATCATGCACGCGATCCCGCACCGTTATCCCTTCCTGATGCTGGACAAGGTGGTGGACGTGGTGCGCGGCGAGTCTGCGGTCGGCATCAAGAACGTGACGGTGAACGAGAACTTCTTCCAGGGCCACTTCCCTGGCCACCCCGTCATGCCCGGCGTCCTGATCATCGAGGCGATGGCGCAGACCGCCGCCGTGCTGGTGGTGGAAACGCTCGGCCCGAATGCTGCCGGCAAGGTCGTCTACTTCATGACCATCGAGAACGCGAAGTTCCGCCGCCCCGTCGTCCCTGGCGACCAGCTGCGGATCGCAATCAACAAGGTGCGGCACCGTGGTCCCGTTTGGAAGTTTGCCGCCACCGCGCGGGTGGATGGGATTTCAGTGGCGGAGGCGACCTACGCCGCCATGATCGTGGACAATTAGGCGCCCTCGGGCTTCTTGTTCCGGTAACAATCCGTGTCTTGGCCCGGCCTGCCACGCTTCCTAGTCTGTGCCCACGCCGGCAAAGCCGGGCCATCGAGGTCGTAGCATGAGTACCCACCCCCTTTCAGCAGCAGTCCGGACGCAGCCTACGCAGATACACCCGACGGCGGTGATCGAGCCTGGGGCCGTGCTGGGCCAGGGCGTGCAGGTGGGTCCGTGGTGCCACGTCGGTCCGGAGGTCAGCTTAGGAGACGGCAGCCGCCTGATGTCTCACGTCGTGGTCGAGGGCGACACCACCATCGGCGACGGCGTCACCCTGTTCCCCTTCTGCGCCGTCGGCCAGGCGCCGCAGGACCTGAAGTATCGCGGCGAGCCGACGCGGTGCGAGATCGGTGACCGCACCCAGGTGCGCGAGCACTGCACGGTCAACCGCGGCACCGTGACCGGCACCGGCGTGACCCGGGTTGGATCGGACTGCCTGCTGATGGCGGTGGTCCATGTCGCGCATGACTGCGCCATCGGGGACGGCGTCATCATCGCCAACAACGTCGTCATGGGCGGGCACGTCGCCATCGGCGCGGGCGCAGTAATCGGCGGCTCGGCGGCACTGCACCAGTTCGTGCGCATCGGCCGCGGTGCGATGGTGGGCGGCGTATCAGGCGTGGAGGCGGACGTGATCCCCTTCGGCAGCGTGCTGGGCAACCGGGCACGTTTGACCGGCCTGAACGTGATCGGCCTGCGCCGCCGCGGCGTGGACCGCGCGGGGCTGATGTCGCTGCGCGCCGCAGTGCGCCGGCTGTTCGGCCCCGATGAGGTGTTCAGCGCCCGGCTGGCGGAGGTGCGGAGCGCCTATGCGGAGGACCCGCTTGTGCAGGAACTGCTGGCATTCATGGACGCGCCGAGCAAGCGCGGGCTGATCCGCGCGGAGCTGGCCGGGCTGGATGAGGGCGAGGCGGCATAGGGTGCATTTCTTTTTGCTCCCTCTCCCTTCGGGAGAGGGTTGGGGTAAGGGGGTCTTGGCTCCAGCACCGAGAGCGTTGGGCGCTGTAAAGCACTGGTTCCACAATAGGACACTACGGTGCTTGCCCTCCCCCTCACCCCGACCCTCTCCCGGAGGGAGAGGGAGCAGGAGGTTACTGTCCCTCTTGGCATCATCGCGGGCGGCGGGCCGTTTCCGGGCCGGGTTGCCGCCGCGGCCCAGGCTGCCGGTCGTCCGGTGTTCATCATCGCCCTGCGCGGCTATGCCGAGCCGGCCGTCATCGCCCGGTTTCC
>DASWOJ010000170.1:0-5141 GCA_036398775.1 Acetobacteraceae bacterium | reverse complement strand
AGCGCTGCCGTGAGCGCGGCGAGGGTGGCGGGGCTGGGCGGAGGGCTGCCCGGCGACATGGCCAGGCCGGCGATGCCGCACATCAGGCTTGCTCCATCTGGGCCAGCGCGGTTTGCCAGCGTTGGAGGACGGGGGCGGACTGGTGGTTGGCCTCGAAGCAGGCACGGCCGGCGTTGGCGAGGCAGGCGGCCAGGGCGGGATCGTGCAGGATGGCGCCTAGGGCTTGGGCCAGGCGGGTTGGGTCGTCGCGCGGGACCAGGAGGCCGGTGTTGTCGCAGGCGATCAGCTCGGACGGGCCGGCGGCGTCAGCAGCCACCACGGGGCGGGCAGCGGAGAAGGCTTCCAGCACGACGTTGCCCAGAGGCTCGTGCCGGCTGGGGCAGGCCAGCACAGTGCAGGCGGCGAGCAGGGCGGCCTGGTCGGTGCGCCAGCCCAGCAGGTGCAGGCGGCTGGCTACGCCCAACTGGGATGCGAGGCCCAGGAGCGCGGGGCGTTCTGGCCCTTCTCCGGCGATGACAGCGTGGACGCCGGGGAGCAGCGGCAGGGCGCGGATCAGGATATCGAATGCCTTGTTGCGGTGGAGGCGGCCCAGCGCAAGGACGACGGGGGCGCCGAGGGGTGTCGGCAGGGCGGCAGGCGCGGCGCCGCGCAGGTCGGGGGAGAAGTTCGGCAAATGATGGACTCTTGCAGCGGGCCAGCCCTGGGCGATGATCCAGTCGGTGATGCCCCGGGTGTTGCCGATCAGGTGGTCGCAGCGGCGGTAGTAACGCAGGTCGTAGTAGCCGCCCAGCCTGCCGGCCAGCACCCAGGAGCCGCGGGGCGCCATGCGCGCCGCGCGGTTCATCCAGGCGACCGCGACCCGGGGGGCGAAGCGGCGCAGCGCGGCGCGCAGGCGGGGGCGGGTCAGGAGGTCCAGCGCGCCACCGAAGCGGAGCTGGATTGGCGCGAGGCCGGCCGCTGAGAGCCGGGCTGCGCGGGCGGGATCGTGCCGGATCAGGGGCAGCACCGACTCGCCGGACGCTTGCTGGGCGGCAGCCAGGCGTTCGAAGAACAGCTCGGCGCCGCCGGCCGGGGCGCCGGCCATGATGTGGGCGATCCTCATCGCTGCGCCTGATCCAGCAGCGCGAGTGCGGCGACGACCGCGGCCTGCAGGGGCAGGCTGGCGATGGGAGCGGCGCCGGGTGGGCCTGGCGCCAGGACGGCGGCGGCGCGGCGGCCGGACGGGGCATACTCGGTGGCCGGGGTCGGGCCGAACAGGCCGAGGGTCGGGGCGCCGGCGGCGGCGGCAAGGTGCATCAGGCCGGAGTCGTTGCCGACGAACAGGGCGCAGCGGGCGAGGCAGGCGGAGGCTACGGGGAGGGTCAGTTGGCCGGTCAGGTCCACGGCGTCCGGCAGGGCGGCAAGGACAGGGGCGGCCATCGCCGCCTCGAATGGGCCTGGCCCGGCGAACACCACGGGACGCGCCCCGGGAAGCGCCTGGTCCCGCACGGCCTGGAAGAGCGCTGCGAAGCGGTCGGGCGGCCAGGCCTTGCCGGACCAGTTCGCCGTGGGCCCCAGGCCGATCAGCGGGCCGGGCGGCAGCAGCGCGCCGGCCCTGGCCTGGTCTTCCAAAGCAGTCCAGGAGGCCGGCGACGGCGGGGGGGTCAGGCTTAGGGCACGGGCCAGGTGCGCCAGCTTGTGGCCGGGCTGCCGGCCGCCGCGCAGCACGGCCCGGCGCCGGGTCAGGAGCAGGTAGGACAGGGCGGAGCCGCGCAGGTCCACCACCAGGTCCCAGACGGTGCCGGCGACCTGCCGCCAGAGCGCCAGCCAGTGCAGGTCGCCGCGGCGCTTGTCCACCACCAACGTCTTTTCACGCCGGGGCATGCGGTCGAAGACTCCGGCGGCGGCGGGGCCGCAGGCGATGGTGATGCGTGCGTCGGGGTATTGCCGCAGCAGGTGGTCCAGCAGGCCGGTGGACAGGACGGCGTCGCCGACCCGGGTTGCAGTGATGAACAGGATACGCATCTGGCGGGCGCTGTAGCACGGTCGCGGCGGCGGCGCGCGGCTTGAGAACAACGTGGCGCCGCCCCACGTCCGGCGGCATGGCAAAGATCGTTCCAAAAATTGTCCCCCTGACCAGCCGCTCCGTCCTGGAGGTATCCGGGGCGGACCGGGTGTCGTTCCTGCAAGGGTTGGTGTCCAACGACGTGACGGAGGCGGTGCCGGGACGCGCGGTTTGGGCGGCGCTGCTGACGCCGCAGGGGAAGTGGCTGGCAGACTTCTTCATTTTTGCGGAGGGCGGGCGGCTGCTGCTGGACTGCGAGGCGGGACAGGCCGGGATGCTGGCACAGAAGCTGACCCGGTTCCGCTTGCGTGCGGATGTGATGGTGCGGCCGGTGGATTTGCTGGTTCATGCGGCTTGGGAAGGTGACCCGGGCGCTGCGCTCCAGGCTCCTGATCCGCGTTTGGCCGAGGCTGGGTGGCGGGTGCTGTCGGTGGAGCCGTTGGCGGCGAATGGCAGCTTCGAGGAGTGGGACCGGCGGCGGTTGGGGCTGGGTTTGCCGGACGGGTCACGCGACCTGGAGGCAGAGAAAACGACCCTGCTGGAGGCCGGGTTCGACGAGCTGCATGGGGTTTCCTGGACCAAGGGCTGCTACATGGGGCAGGAGCTGACGGCGCGGACGAAGTATCGCGGGCTGCTGAAGCGGCGGCTGGCGCCGGTGCGGGTGGAGGGTCCCCTGCCCTCCCCTGGCAGTCCGGTCCTGCGCGGCGGGGTGGAGGTTGGAGCGATGCGGTCCGGGCAGGGTGATCTCGGTCTGGCGCTGCTGCGGTTGGATGCGTTTGGGGATGCGCTGGATTGCGGCGAGGCGGTGCTGCGGCCAGCGCCTCCAAGGTGGATGGCATTGGAGCCGGTTCGGCTGGCGCAGCAGCCGGCCTAGCTGGGCCGGGCAGTTGGATCCCGGGGGGATGCGGGCGGCAGAGGAGCCGTGGACGTCTGCTTGCTAGGGAATGGAGGTGTACTAGCCGCCATCTGCCTTTACGGTTCTGGCAGCGGTGGCGGCTGTAGGGCGGATAACCTTTAGCGCCGTCTTACAACGCAATGCTGTGGGACAGCGTATGGCGCTTCGCTGATACGCCCTGCGAGGATTACTGGGAACGCTGCCGCGGCAGATGGCGGTTGGCCTCAGGGCGGCCCGCGGCTTGGGTTGGACGGAGACCAGTCGAGGCGGCGTCCCAGCCATGCGGGCCGAGGCAGCTTGGCGTGATCGGCAGCAAGGGCCGAAACCTGCGCCGTTATGCCGGGCGGGAACGGGGTTGCGCGCCTGGTGTTCAGGCTGACGTGCAGTAGCATGACCTCCTGGAAGGCCACAGCATCGCCGTTCCGGTGCATTTCGTGGGCGAGGTGCATGCGCTTGGCGTCGGCGGCGATGATCTGGGAGTGGACTGTGACGTGATCGCCGAGCAGCAACTCGGCGCGATACAAAATGTGGGTTTCCACGGCGAACACGCTGGTGCGGGTCTGCCGGCGGTGCGTGGCGCCCAGGCCGACCGCCTCGCATACGACGTCGGTCGCGCCGTCGAATACCAGGACATAGTAGGCCAGGTTCATGTGGCCGTTGTCGTCTATCCACTCCGGGAGAACGGTCGCAGAATGGTCCTTGAACGGTGATAGCCCGGCCCTCATCGGACCGGGCCACCGGGCAGGCTTTGAACCTGGTTACGCCTGGTCGTAGCCGCCGCCACCGCTGTCGAAACCACCCCCGGCATCGCCCGAGCCGCCAAAGGGATCACCGCCGCCCTGGTCGTAGCCGGCATCCTGGCTGAAACCGGAGTCGTTGCCGCCGCCGCCGAAGTCCTTGTCTGCTCCGCCGCCGGCGAACGGGTCGGCACCGCCTGCCGAACCGTCGGCAAACCCGGCAGAGGGGTCGTTGACCGGGCTGACGCCAGCACCGTCCCAAGGACTGCCAGAATCTGCCGTGTTGGTGGCACCACCGCCGAACATGCCGCCGCCCGCGTGATTGCCGCTGAATGCGCCCATCAGGGCGTTGCCGACCACCATGCCGCCGGCGACGCCGGCTGCTGTCGTCAGTGCGGATCCGAGGAAGCCGGAGCCGCCGCCGCGCTGGAACATGCCGGGCTGGTAATTCGGCGGATACTGCGGCTGGGGCGGGGCCGAGGTGGGCTGGAAGCCGCCGCCATAGCCTTGCTGGCCGTAGCCCGCCTGCGGACGCTGCGGCTGCGGGGAGCCGCCACCGAATATGCTGCTGAGGAAGCCGCCCTTCTGTTGGCTGCCGCCCTGCTGCTGCATGGCTTGCTGCGTCTGCTGCAGCTCCCATTGCAGACGGCGTATCTGGTTCTGAGACTCGGCGAGCGCGCCTTCCTGGACCAGGGCGGTCTGGGTGATGCGGTAGCGGGCGTCGGGATACTGCTGGAACTGCTGGGCGATGAAGGCGTCGGCGTCGCGGTCAATCGGCGGCAACTGCTGCGCCGACTGCGGCACGCTGCCTGCCGTGAAGCCGCCCTGCTGCGTGCCGGCCATGCGGCTGATGTAGCGGGCGATGAGATCGCGTTCTTCGTTGGTCATGGTGATGATCCGCCGAGGGTTTGTTGCATGGTGCGACGTGGGCCACAGACAACTCTGCTTCAAGTGGGGAGGTGCAGGCGCCGCCACTCGATCAGGGGGCAGCGGTCGGCGACGACGCGGAGGCCGGCGCCGCGCGCCGCGGTTTCGGCCGCCGGATTGGTGACGCCGAGTTGCAGCCAGATGGTGCGGGCGCCCAGGCGCATGGCATCGGCCACCACGGGGCCGACCTGATCGGGCGCGCGGAACACGTCCACCATGTCGAGAGGGCCTGCGTCGCCGAGGGTTGCGACGACGGGCCGGCCATGCAGGGTTTGCCCGGCGATCCCGGGATTCACGCCGATGACGTCAAAGCCGCGGGCGACGAGGAAGGCGAACACGTAGTTGCCGGCTCGACCGGGCTTGTTGGAGGCGCCGACGACGGCGATCCGGCTGGTGGTGGTGAGGATGTCTCGGATGGGGTCGCTCATAGCGGGGGGACAGTGCGCTTGGGGACTGCTGCGCCACCATCGCCACCCCGACCGCCGGCGCCACCGTTGCTTCCGTTGCTGGCGCCGCCCGCACCGCCAGCCCCTCCCCC
>DASWOJ010000169.1:0-1560 GCA_036398775.1 Acetobacteraceae bacterium | reverse complement strand
GGTGACCAGCCTGGGCTTCACCATCCTGCACGGCACGCGCGACCTGGCGGTGGCGCTGGTGGACACGATCCAGCACGTCGCCCGCCTGTCGGAGGCGCTGGCCACGCTGCTGCTGCCGCATGAGCTGTGCGACGCGCAGGGTGCCAAGGTGCTGAGCCGGCCGAAGGGCCGCGTCGCATTCCGCGACGTCACCTACACCTACCCGGCGAGCAGCCAGCCGGTGCTGGACCATTTCAACCTGGAGGTCGCGGCGGGGACGCGCGTGGGGCTGGTCGGGCGCTCCGGCTCCGGCAAGTCCACGGTGATCAACCTGCTGCAGCGGCTGCGGGACGTGCCGTCCGGGCAGATCCTGATCGACGGCGAGGACATCGCGACCCTGACGCAGGACAGCCTGCGCGATGCGATCGGCGTGGTGCCGCAGGACGTGTCGCTGTTCCACCGCTCGGTGATGGACAACATCCGCTACGGCCGTCCCGACGCACCGGACTCCGAGGTGCGCGCCGCCGCCGAAGCCGCCTGCTGCCGCGACTTCATCGAGGCACTGCCCGAGGGCTTCGACACCCAGGTAGGCGACCGCGGCGTGAAGTTGTCCGGCGGGCAGCGGCAGCGCCTGGCGATTGCCCGGGCCTTCCTGCGCAATGCGCCGATCCTGCTGATGGACGAGGCGACCAGCGCGCTGGATAGCGAGTCCGAGGCGCTGGTGCAGCGGGCGCTGAACCGGCTGATGCAGGGGCGGACGGTGATCGCCATCGCCCACCGCCTGTCCACCTTGCAGGATTTCGACCGCATCGTGGTGATGCAGTCCGGCCGTATTCTGCAGGACGGCACGCCGCAGCAGCTGGAATCGGTCCGTGGCCCGTTCCGCGACCTGCTGGCCCGGCAGCAGACGCCGATGACGCTGCTGGCGGAGGCCGCGGATTAGCCACCTCTCGGCAGGGCGGCTTCCCCGTGTTACGGGAGCCGCCCGCCTGTTCAGCCTGGGAGGCTTTTGACCATGCGTTTCACCCTACCTTTTGCCGGAGCCCTGTTGATCGCCATGACCGCCGCATCTTCTGCCCAGACCTTCGTCACCATGGCCTCAGGTGTACAGTACCACGACGAGGTGGTCGGCACCGGACCGGAGCCGAAGAGCGGCCAGACCGTGATCGTGCAGTACACCGGCTGGCTCTACGTGGACGGCCAGCGCGGCAAGAAGTTCGACAGCTCGCGGGACCGCAACCAGCCCTTCACCTTCGTGCTGAATGGCGGCCAGGTGATCCAGGGCTGGGATATCGGCGTGGCGACGATGCGCATCGGCGGCAAGCGGACGCTGATCCTGCCGCCGGAGCTGGCCTATGGCGACCGCGGCGCCGGCGGCGTGATCCCGCCTGGCGCCACGCTGATGTTCGACATCGAACTGCTTGGCGTGCGCTGACCACCCTGCCGTAAGGGCGACCCGGCGGCCGTCAGGAGAAGGCCGCCGGCATGACCCCGTATGGCGCCAGCGGATCGGGGCCGAAGCAATTCGGTCCCGGTGTGCCGCGCAGGCAGCCGAGTTCCACGAACACCCACAGCCAGCCG
>DASWOJ010000168.1:0-5207 GCA_036398775.1 Acetobacteraceae bacterium | reverse complement strand
GCCGCCCGTGACTGCGGCCACAACGCGCGGGTCCATCATCGCAGTGCGGTAGCCCTCGCGCTGCAGCCGAGCCTCGTCCTCGTCTATGGAGCGCGACACGTCCACGGCCAATACGAGTTGCAGGTCCACCGGCTCAGCCGCCTGGGCCGGGACGGGCAGGGCAAGCGCGCCGCCTGCCGCAAGGAGCATCCGCCGCCGCATTACCGCCTCCGCCTCATCAGGACCTCAGCCAAGCGCGAACCGGGCTGGGGCGCAACGTCCGTCAGGCGCGGCGGACGACGTAGCGCACGGCCAGGGCCTCGGTGATCTCGTCGGCATGGGCCGGGTCGCGTGCCTCCACCATCAATTCCAACTCCGCCGCCTGGACGCTGGGGGCGTCGAACAGGCGCTGGTGCACGACCTCGATGATGTTGCCGCCGGAATTGCCGATCAGCCCGGCGATGTCGGCCAGCACGCCAGGGCGGTCGGGGATGTCCATGTTCAGGCGCAGCAGCCGTCCGTCGCGCAGCAGGCCGCGCAGCAGCACGTTGGCCAGGATGCGCCCGTCTATGTTGCCGCCGCAGACGGGAATGCCGACGCGCCGCCCGGCGAAGCGGGCGGGATGCGCCAGCAGCGCCGCGACGCCCACAGCGCCCGCGCCCTCCGCCACCTGCTTGGCGCCCTCGGCGAGCAGGGCGATGGCGTCCTCCACCACGCGCTCCGGCACCACCACCACGTCCGACACGTGGGCGCGTATCACCTCCAGGCAGTGCGCGCCGACCTGGTGGACGGCGATGCCCTCGGCGATGGTGGAGCCGCCGGTCTGCACGGCGACGCCGGCCAGGGTCTGGCTGAGGCTGGCATAGGCGGCGACCTCGACGCCGATCACCTCGATGCCGGGCTTCATCGCCGTGGCAGCGACGGCGCAGCCGGAGATCATGCCGCCGCCGCCGACAGGGATCAGCAGGACATCCAGGTCCGGGGCGTCCTGCAGCAGCTCCAGCGCCAGGGTACCCTGGCCGGCCATGACGGCCGGGTCGTCATAGGGGTGGACGAACACCAGGCCATCCCGGGCAGCCAGGGCATGGGCATAGGCCGCGGCCTCAAGCAGGTTGTCGCCATGCAGGATGACTTCGGCTCCCCAGGCGCGGGTGCGCGTGACCTTGGTGCTGGGCGTGTGGCGCGGCATGACGATGACCGACCGTATGCCCAGCAGCCCGGCATGGCGGGCAACGGCCTGGGCGTGGTTGCCTGCGGACATCGCAACGACGCCTGCCTGGCGCTCCGCCGGGGTCAGCAGGGCGAGGCGGTTGGCGGCGCCGCGTTCCTTGAAGGAGCCGATAGCCTGCAGGTTCTCCAACTTGAGCGTGACCTGCGCGCCCGTAGCGCGGCTGACCGCGTCGGATGGCAGGGCAGGGGTGCGCAGGACACGCCCGGCAATGCGCTGGGCAGCCGCCTGCACATCGGCAAATCCAATGATGCCCTGCTGCTCCCTCTCCCTCCGGGAGATGGTTGGGGTGAGGGGGTCTTTAAGCACAGTCATCGCCCCACCTGGACCGTGTTCCGGCGGCGTCAGAGGGTTCCCGCACCGCAAGTAAGACCCTCTCATCCCGACCCTCTCCCGGAGGGAGATCAGCCATATTTCACCGACAGGATTTCATAAGTCCGGTACCCGACGGGCGCCGGCACGGAAACGGTGTCACCAATCTTCTTGCCGATCAGCGACTTGGCCAGCGGCGAGGAGATGCTCAGCCGCAAATGCTTGATGTCCGCCTCATGCACCCCGACGATCTGATACGTCGCCTCCTTCTCGGTCTCCTCGTCGAGCAGGTGGACATGCGCCCCGAACTTCACCTGGTCGCCGGACAGCATGCTGGGATCGATCACCTCGGCGGCGGAGACGATCTCCTCCAGCTCGATCACCCGGCCCTCGATGAATGACTGGCGCTCGCGGGCGGCGTGATACTCGGCGTTCTCGCTGAGGTCGCCATGGCTGCGCGCCTCGGCGATGGCGCGTATGATGGACGGGCGCTCCACCGATTTCAGGTGCCGCAACTCCTCTTCCAGCCGTTGCAGGCCAGGCGCGGTCATCGGAAATTTCTGCACGCAACGTCCCCAAGCCAGATGGTCCAGATACGTTCGCACCACCCTGCCGGGTTGACCAGGGCGGCGCGGCGGCTGGAAAGGTTCGGGAAGGCCGGAGCCTTCCTGGAAGTTCGTCCGGTACGGCATTCCGCCGCACCAAGTGATCCCGGCAGGGCGAGGCCGTGCTAAAACGATCCGCGAAAGTAAGACTGTAGCGGCGCGACTTCAAGCGTCCCCGCCTTGAGCGCCGCAATGGCGTGCACCGCCGCCCGGGCGCCGGCGATGGTGGTGTAGTGCGGCACCCCATGCAGCAGCGCGCTGCGCCGGATGTCGAAGCTGTCGGCGACCGACTGCGCCGCGCCTGCAGTGTTGATGACCAACTGCACCTCGCCGGACCTGATGGCGTCCACGCAGTGCGGGCGCCCCTCCAGCACCTTGTTCACCGTACGCACCGGCAGCCCGGCGGCGCTGATGCGGGCCGCGGTGCCGCGGGTGGCCATGATCTTGAAGCCCATGTCGGTCAGCCGCCGGGCCATCGGCACCAGGCCCATCTTGTCGCCGTCGCGCACCGACAGGAACACCGTGCCGGCGTCCGGCAGCTTCACGCCGGCCCCGAGCTGCGCCTTGGCGAAGGCGCGTTCGAAGCTGGCGTCCAGGCCCATGACCTCGCCGGTGCTCTTCATCTCCGGCCCCAGGATGGTGTCCACGCCGGTGAACCTGGCAAACGGGAATACGCTCTCCTTCACCGCGACATGCGGCGCGATGGCGTCGTCGTCCAGCCGAAACTCGGAAAGGCGGGCGCCGGCCATCACCCGGGCGCCGATCTTGGCGATCGGCACCCCGGTCGCCTTGGCGACGAAGGGCACGGTGCGGGCGGCGCGCGGGTTCACCTCCAGCACATAGACCGCGTGATCCTTGATGGCGAACTGCACGTTCATCAGCCCGACCACGCCGATGGCCCGCGCCATCTCCTCCGTCTGCGCCTTCAACTCGGTGATGGTGCTGGGTGACAGCGAATATGGCGGCAGCGAGCAGGCACTGTCGCCGGAGTGGATGCCGGCCTCCTCGATGTGCTCCATGACCCCCGCGACATAGACCGTCTCGCCGTCCGAAATGCAGTCCACGTCCACTTCGATGGCATCATTCAAATAATGGTCAATCAGCACCGGGCTGGTGCCGCTGACCTGCACGGCCTCGCGCATGTAGCGGTGCAGGCCGGTGCGGTCGTGCACGATCTCCATCGCCCGCCCGCCCAGCACGTAGCTCGGCCGGATCACCACGGGATATCCCACGCGGTCCGCAATCGCCTCGGCCTCGGCCGCCGACCGCGCGGTGCCGTTCTCCGGCTGGCGCAGCCCGAGCTTCTGCAGCAGCGCCTGGAACCGCTCCCGGTCCTCCGCCAGGTCAATCGCGTCGGCCGACGTGCCGAGGATCGGGATGCCCGCGGCGGCGAGGGACTGCGACAGCTTCAGCGGCGTTTGCCCGCCGTATTGCACGATGCAGCCCAGGACCTCGCCCTGCTCCTGCTCCTTGCGGATCAGGGCGATGACGTCCTCGGCGGTCAGCGGCTCGAAGTACAGGCGGTCGCTGGTGTCGTAGTCGGTGCTGACGGTTTCCGGGTTGCAGTTGACCATGATGGTCTCGAACCCGGCCTCGCGCAGCGCATAGGCCGCATGGACGCAGCAGTAGTAGAACTCGATACCCTGGCCGATCCGGTTGGGGCCGCCGCCGAGAATGACCACCTTCCGGCGATCCGTTGGCCGGCTTTCGCACTCCGGCGGGCCGAAGCCGCCCTCGAACGTCGAATACATATACGGTGTGGCGGAGGCGAACTCCCCTGCGCAGGTGTCTATGCGCTTATAGACCGGCAGCACGCCCAGCGCGGTGCGGGCGGCGAACACGTCCTCCTCCGTCCGCCCCGTCAGCCGGGCCAACTGCTTGCCGGAGAAGCCCATCGCCTTGATCCGGCGCATCGCCGTTGCGTCCGCCGGCAGGCCGGAGGCCGTGATCTCCCGCTCCGCCTGCACGATCCGTTCCAGCTCCCGCAGGAACCAGGGGTCGAACTTGCTGATGCCGTGGATGTCCTCCACCGACAGCCCGGCGCGCAATGCCTGCGCCGCCATCACGATCCGGTCCGGGCGGGGGGCCGACAGGGCGGCGCGGTAGGCGTCATGGCCACCGTCACCGGGCGGCTCCACCGGGTCGAGGCCGGCATAGCCGGTTTCCATGCTGCGCAGGCCCTTCTGCAGCGCTTCGGCGAAGCTGCGCCCGACCGCCATCGCCTCGCCAACCGACTTCATGCTGGTGCCCAGCAGCGCCGGCGTCCCCGGGAACTTCTCGAACGTGAAGCGGGGCAGCTTGATGACGACGTAATCAATCGTCGGCTCGAAGCTGGCGGGGGTGGTGCGGGTAATGTCGTTGGCCAGCTCGTCCAGGGTGTAGCCCACCGCCAGCTTCGCCGCGACCTTGGCGATGGGGAAGCCGGTCGCCTTCGACGCCAGCGCCGACGAGCGCGACACCCGCGGGTTCATCTCGATCACCACCAGGCGGCCATCCGCCGGGTTGACGGCGAACTGCACGTTGGACCCGCCGGTTTCGACGCCGATCTTGCGCAGGCACGCGAGGCTCGCGTCGCGCATGATCTGGTATTCCTTGTCGGTCAGCGTCAGCGCCGGGGCGACGGTGATGCTGTCGCCGGTGTGGATGCCCATGGGGTCCACGTTCTCGATGGCGCAGATGATGATGCAGTTGTCGGCGCTGTCGCGCACGACCTCCATCTCGTACTCCTTCCAGCCGAGCACGCTTTCCTCGACCAGCACCTCCTTTGTGGGGCTGGCGTCCAGGCCGGATTGGACGATCTGCTCGAACTCCTCCCGGTTGTAGGCGATGCCGCCGCCGGTGCCGCCCAGGGTGAACGAGGGGCGGATCACCGCCGGCAACCCCACCAGCGCCAGGGCCTCGCGCGCCTCCGCCATGCTGTGGGCGATGGCGCTGCGGGGGGATTCGATGCCGATCTCGCTCATGGCGTCGCGGAACTTCAGCCGGTCCTCGGCGCGGTCGATGACGTCGGCCTTGGCGCCGATCAGCTCCACGTTGTGCCGGGCCAGGGCGCCGTTGGCGTGCAGCTTCATGGCGGTGTTGAG